>NZ_NQMR01000015.1 GCF_002276045.1 Pseudoalteromonas sp. NBT06-2
ATTAATTCACCGAGAATTGCTGTCTCAAACTCACTTCTATTGATTGTGACAACTCTCTGTGGGAATGGAATATCAATATTTTCTGCTTGTAAAATATCAAAAACATCTAAGTTAGCCTGTAACTTCGTGGCAATTAAATCTGTAGTAGGAACCCAGTACCGATAACTAATTGAAATAGCGCTATCGCCAAATTTATTTATGCCTACTTGTGCTTTTGGTATTTTTGCTACAGCTTCTATGTTTTTTAAAACCTGTGAAATAACTGTAATAGCTTTATGCGGGTCATTGTCATAGGCGATACCCACTTCACCTTCAACTAAAGAGTAAGCAAATGAGTTATTGATCACTTCACCTACCAAATGCTTATTTGGAACTGTGATCTCTACATTATCTTCGTTACATAAAATTGTCACACCTAATTCAATTGATTTTACTAAACCTGAAACCTCGTTTACCTGTATTGTATCGCCCACTTTAAAAGGGCGTGTCGCTATGATTGCTAAGCCTGCACCATAATTTGATAACATGCCTTGTAAGGCTAAACCAGCACCTAAAGATGCCGCACCTATGGCTGCAACAAATGGCGTTACACTAATGCCCAGTTTACCTAGGGCGATAATCACTACCATAGTAATGAAAATGGCCTTAACTAGATTGCTGATAAACGTACTTAGAGTGATATCTATTTCATGCTTTTGCATTAGCTTTAAAACAAATTTAGATACTATTTGTGCTAACCAAATACCTATTAATAAAATAAATAATGCAGCAACAACCTGAAAGCTATAAGTTACTAAGTATTCCATTACCATGGTATATACCCAAGCCACTTCAAGGTGTGAGGTTCAGGACTGCTGAGCAATTCATGATCTAGGCGCATCTTTGCATTAATGGTTACTCCCTTAAAAAAAGATGGACCGGCAATATGCTCCTGCATTGCTCTAGTACCTACATCCATGCAGGCAACAACGAGCATTATTTGCTCAGAAGTCCCTGTAAGGTTGGTTTATAAATACTTTATGCAGCGTTATTGATTTTGAAAAGGGAATAACCATGTTCTTCAATCAATGCCTTGCCTAAAGCATTTCTAATTCCAACTGAATCCTGCATCTTGAAGTGGTTTGGGTATATATACGCTCAAATTCTTTTAGTTCAGTTTCAATCATTTTTTACTCACAGGAATATATCCAAATTATTAATTCAAAGATGTGTCTAGAACTTGAATTACCCTGCAGTCCTGAAAATCGCATATTGAAGTAGTTTGGCTATAAATCCAAATTAATTGGTTATATAGGTTTCGTTTTATTAACACAGAATATACACTGACAAAAAACGAATACCAGAACTTTCTGGTACAAAACTATACTTTTAAAAAGTGTCCCTCATGAAAAATAAAACCTTACTTTCTTTGGCTATATGCGCATCATTAATGGGTTGTGTTGAGTCAAAACTTCAAGAAATAGCAGTTGTAGAACAAAAAATTCAATTATCTGAAAATAAAAAAGTAGACAATATAGTTGAAGCTTACTTTGATGAAGGTTTAGCTTTTAGTCCCATTTCAGGAACTTTTGTTGGTCAATCCCAATATAATGATCAATTTTCTCCACCTATCAGTGCTGAAAACCGTGCCAAAGAGCTCGCGTTTGTTAAAAAATATCAAGATAAAATTAATAAAATCAATATTAATAAATTAACAGGTCAGGCTTTACTGACTTATGAAATTTTTTCTCGAGATTTAGATCTCGCAATAGAAGGTGAAAAGTTCTTAGATCATCTATTACCAATAGATCAAATGGGTGGAGCACATAATACATTTGCGGGTTTAGGTTCAGGCCAAAGTGCACAACCATTTAGCACGGTTGAAGATTTTAAGGATTTTACTTTAAGAGCGCAAGGTTTTGTTACTTGGTTGAAAAGCGTGCAAGTAGCGATGGCGGAAGGTTCACAGCAAGGCGTTGTTTTACCAAATGTTTTAGCACTTAAGTTATTACCACAATTTAAAGCCCATATTGTAACTGATCATACTAAGTCTGTATTTTGGATGCCAGTTTCGGGTATGCCTGAAACATTCTCTAAATCAGATCAAGAAAAGATTAAATTTGACTATCAAGATATGATCTTGAATAGCCTAGTGCCAGCATATCAAGATATGGTGACATTTTTAGAGCAAGACTATTTACCAAAAACACGCTCAAGTGTTGGCTATAGTGAATTACCAAATGGTAAAGCTTGGTACGAATATCAAATTAAAACCAATACAACTTTAGACTTAACAGCCGATGAAATTCATAAGATAGGTTTAAGTGAAGTATCACGTATTTTAGATGAAATGAAAAAAGTAAAAGATCAAGTTAACTTTAAAGGTGATTTGGCTGATTTTTTTGTCCATTTAAGAGAAAGTGATGAGTTTTACTACGATACGCCTGAAGCGTTAATTGCAGCTTATGAGCAAGTCAAACAAAAAATTGATGCAAGCTTACCTCTGTTATTTGATATTGCACCAAAAGCTGATTACGTTGTGAAAGCAGTTGAAGAGTTTAGAGCTGCCTCAGCAGCAGGCGCTTCGTATCAAGGGCCTGCGCCAGATGGTTCTCGTCCTGGTATTTTTTATATCAATACTCATAATTTAAAAGCACAGCCTAAGTTTTTATTAGAAACTTTGTCTATTCATGAAGCAGCACCTGGTCATCATTTTCAAATCGCACTACAACAAGAAGTTGAGGCATTGCCACGCATTCGTAAATTTGGAGGTTATACTGTATTTGCCGAAGGGTGGGCATTATATGCAGAAAGTTTAGGTAAAGAACTTGGTTTATTTACTGACCCATATATGTGGTATGGCCGTTTAGTTGATGAGCAATTGCGTGCAATGCGTTTAGTATTAGATACCGGTTTTCATGCTAAAGGCTGGACACGTGAACAAGGTATCGAGTACATGAAAGCCAATTCATCTATGGCTGCTAGTGATATTGAATCTGAAGTTGAGCGTTATATTGCCTGGCCAGGACAAGCTTTATCATACAAACTTGGACAATTTAAAATTCGTGAATTACGAGAATTTGGTGCAAAAGAGTTAGGGGATAAGTTTGATATTAAGCAATTTCATACCCAAATACTTATTGATGGCGCATTACCTATGCCTATTTTAGAAGCAAAAATAAAGCGTTGGGTAGCGAGTCAAAAAATATAAAAATAACTCAGCTTCACAGCTTGATTCAGGCTACTGCGTAACAAAAAATGGTTAAAAGAATAATTTATATTTCTAATATAAAAACACCTCACTAACATTACTGATAGTGAGGTGTTTTTTATGAATTACTTTTGGTAATGAAAAGTTAACTTAAGACTAACCAAAAACCAACGCCTACCATTAAGCTTCCTGCAATGCGATTCATCCATTTGATGTTATCGCCACGGCTTAAAAATAGCCTTAAGGTTTTACCACCTGTAGCATAGGCCATCATGCTGCTAAATTCAGTGATCATAATAACACTGAGTAGCATTATTAATTGTGGTGCAACTTCGTGCTCAACATTTATAAAAGGTGGTAATAAAGAAATCATAAATGCCCAGCCTTTTGGGTTTGCTATGGCTGTAATAAACCCTTGAGATAATAATGATTGTCGGCTTACATCTTGAAGTTTATTGTCATCAACGACCATTTTACCTTTTGAACGCCACATATTGATACCTATATAAGCTAAATAAGCCCCTCCTACCCATTTTAGCATTTCAAAAATGTCAGGGTAATTAAGCATAACGCCAGCGACACCTAGCACTGCTGCAATAGCAACAAGTGCAACGCCTATAAGTTCACCTATCATCATCCATACCGTTCGTCGTATACCTATACTCATGCCTAAAGTCATAGCAAGTGTCATACACATACCTGGTGTGATAGATACAAAAAAGAAGGTTGGGATAAATACGGCAAGTACAGCAAAATCAAACATAAAAATATCTCATTAAGGTTAAAGGTTGAAATCAACTGTAATTAAATTATTGGATTCAGTTATTAAGTGTAATAAACAGACTTGTAATGAAAAGCCAATTCATTACAAGTCTGTTTATTACTTTATTTAACTTGCGAAATCCAACGCTTTATGTCGGCTTCAAGTATGGTTAATGGGCGAGCACCTGGTAACAAGACTAAGTCATGAAATGCTTTAATATCGAATTTATCACCTAGCTGTGATTTGGCTTGGTCTCTTAATTCTAATATTTTAAGCATACCTAGCTTGTAGCCTAATGCTTGGCCTGGCCATGCCATATAGCGATCAATTGCACTTTCTACATCGCTCATAGCTGTGCCGGTAGCATTATGGAAGTATTCTATGGCTTGTTTACGAGTCCAGCGTTTATGATGTAACCCTGTATCTACAACTAAACGTGCAGCACGATATACCTCAGCCTGTAAGCGACCTAAGTTACCCCAAGGATCATCTTTATACATGCCCATTTCATAAGCAACTTGCTCTGAATAGAGTGCCCATCCTTCAACATACGCATTAAATTGGCCGTTTTGGCGCATTATGCCAATATCAGTTTGTTCCATATTAAGTGATATTTGAAAGTGGTGACCAGGTACGGCTTCATGGTAGGTTAAGCTTTTTAAACTGAATTTAGGTTGTGCTTTCATATCTTTAAGGTTGATAGAAAATACACCCGGGCGAGAGCCATCAAGTGCTGGTGGCATATAAAATCCACCGGCTGCACCTTCTTGAGATACAACTGGAATACGTTGAACGAGTACTTCAAATTTAGGAATGGTATTAAATAGACTTGGCGCTTGCACCATGATTTTGTCGATTTCAGTATTTAAATCGGCTAGTAACTTAGCACGACCTTCATCTGAATTTTCATAGATAAACTCCGGCATATTGCCAAGCTTAGCCATACGCTCACCTATCGTTCCTTCAGTCATGCCTTGTGTTTTTAAAATGATATCCATTTCTTTTGAAATACGCTCTACTTCAGTTAAACCAATTTCATGAATTTTATCTGGGCTTAAAGTTGAATCGGCTAAATATAAAATTTCATGTTGATAAAACTCGCTCCCATTAGGCTGCGCCCAAATTCCATCATTGTTTGGAGCTTTAACTTCAAGTTTGATCATAGTAGCTTTAATATCAGCAAAAGCAGGATAAAGCTTTTCGTCAATGATGCTAATAGCCATATTGGTAAAACTCTGTTTTTGTTGATCTGTTAGTGCTGTAACTGAATTCATTTTATTTACTAAATTTGTAACTAATGCATGCTCTCTAGCTGGCATCGCAGTGTAATTAGTTAAATAACCTAAGGTATTTGGAAATAATGCTTTTGGTAAAATAACGCCATTATCAGCATCTGCTAAAACTTTGTTTTTAATTGCAGCAATTAAATCAACTAAGCCCGTTAGTCGCGTTAGATAATCTTTAACATCTTGTATGTTTTCTATGTTATGTTGGTTTTTTAACAGGTTAGGAATATCAATTAAAGGGCCTGCAATTTGATTAATAATATAAGGTAAGTGACCACCCCAAGTATCAACATATCCCGCTTTAAAGTTTTCATCGCCTAAATAGTATTTCGCAATCACTTGATTAACTTCTAAATGCAACCTATCAGCATCACTTAAAGACGCTAAATCGTAAGCTGTTAAATTATTTAAAGCTTTTTTCATTGATGTTTGTAATTGCGTCATGCCTTTTACTGAATAATCAGGCCATTTGTTTTTATAATTAGCGGCAATATCAGTAGAAAGCTTTAACGATGTTGCCAAACCTGGCTGTAGCACCATAAAGTCTTGAGTATAAGTATTGATAGTTGTATCAATTTCAGCGCGAGTAACTATTTTTTTTCTGCTATTTGCACTTTATTAGATTCTTGATTGGTTGGTTTATCACAAGCAACTAATGTTGTTGTGATAGCTAAAGCTAACAGGCTTTTTTTAAGTAATGAGTGCTGCATTTGCATTCCAGTTTTTTTAGGTGAAGCACCGATTGTATACAAATTTACTCTGATATTCACATAAAAAAATCCCAGCATAGGCTGGGATTTTGTCAGTCATCAAATCATATCCATATTATGCAAAGCTTTTTACCACTATGCGGCTTCCTTTAACTGCAGATCATCAAGTTTGCGGTCTTGATGATCTGTTTCAGTTATCATAAAGCTTAATATGATAGGCACTAAAATTAAAGTAAATATAGTTGAGACAACTAAGCCACCAACTACCACAGCACCTAATCCTCTGTATAGTTCACTACCAGCACCAGGCATTAGAACAAGAGGTAACATACCGCCTACAGAGGTTAAAGTCGACATCATAATAGGACGAACTCGGCTCTCAACAGACTCTTTTATCGCTAGACGAGGGGTGATTGTTTTTTGTTTCAAAATATTTAAAGTTTGATGAACAATCAAAATAGCGTTATTTACCACAACACCGGCTAGTATCACAAAACCTAAAATAGTCAGTACATCTAAGTTTTGAATTGGCGTATAGCGGTCCATTACACTGGCCCAATGCACACCTGCTAAGCCCATAAATCCACCTAAAGTCGCAAGTGGTACTGTCACTAATATCACCAGTGGATATTTCCAGTTTTGGAATAATACAACCATAACTAAGTAGATAACGAGCATCGCTAAAAAGAAGCTAGAACCTAGCATGCCTGTAAATGAACCATCGCCTAATAAAGCGGTTTTAATATCATTGAGTTTACCAGCGCTACCTGCAAGGTTAACTTCAATTAAAGGAGAAATTGTCCCTTGTGTTCTAAGCTCTTCAACAATGCTGTTAATAGAGGTAATCGCTTGCTCTAACGGCATGCCTGCTGGTGGCGTAAATTGCAAAGTAACGGCGCGCTGGCGAGCAACATGTTTAATTTGGTCCGCACTTTGACTACGTTCTAATACTGCTAAAGATTGTAAGTCGACTACTTGACCTTCAGGCGTAGCTAAAGGCGTTTGCAATAACTCATCTATTGGGAAGTCACTTTGTTGCGCATTGCTCACAATTTTTATGTCTTTTAACTCACCGTTAATTTCAAAGCCATTCATTAAAATAATGCCATCACCATTGGCTTGTACTGCTAAACCTAAATCACGTCGAGACATATTTAACTCAGCTAATCTTTCATCAATGGGTTTGACCGCCAGCTCAGGTGTTGGTAATAAAAAGTTAGCTGGCTCAGGTAAAGTTGCATATGGGCCATAGTTGCCAATTAATTTAAATAGTAACGCCATAGCGCCTTGGGTTATTTGCCTTAAGTCTTCACCTACTAAGTCAATTTGTATTGCAGAGCCCGTTGTACCACCAGTATTAAAAAGCGGGAACTGGAAAGCAAAGCCAATTACATCCGGCGCATTTACGCCCATTAATGTTTGATTTAATAAGTCAACGGCATCAACAGTTTCTTTAGCATCCATAGGGATCATGCCATGTAAAACCTGACCGCCCATAGCCACTAAAAAGTAATGATCTATTTTAGGGGCTTTTACTACTGAACCATCCATTAAATGCACATCAGGGCGATTATCTATCGTAGATAAAGGGCCATTACGTAAATTAGCTTCAGCTGTAAATCGATCTCCAGAGATTTCCCATGCAGGGCGAAGTTTCTCTTCTATACGGTCGCCAATTTCAGATATTTGATCTAAGTTGTATCCAGGAGGTGGCACCATAAAACCAAAAGCAAAATTACGGTTACCTTTAGGTAAATAATCCATAGGCGGGATCAATATGGCAATCCCTACTAAGGTCACTACTGCAAAGCTAGTAATTACAATCAGTCGTTTTTTAGTACTACCTGAAATGTTATAAACAAAGTCACCAATCTGTGATGGTATTTTTTTAGCTTTTTCTGATAGTTTATTTAGTATGGGCTTATTAATTTGAACTTGTTTACTTTGTGCTCTTGCTCTCAATAAGTGTGCACCAGCAACGGGTATTACTAATACAGACACTATAAAGCTTATAGAAACCGCAGCCATAATAGCTAAAGAAATATCTCTAAATAACTGACCTGCACTATCTTGAATTGTTAAAATAGGAATAAATACCACAAGTGTTGTTAAAGTTGATGCAAATACAGCGCCTGCTACTTCTTGCGTGCCTTCAACACTGGCTTTTAATGGTTTTTTTCCCATTTCTAAGTGGCGGAAGATATTTTCGATTACGACAATGGCATTATCAACTACCATGCCTACAGCAAAGGCCATACCTGCTAGCGATACGATATTAATAGAGCGACCTAAAGCAACTAAAACAACGATAGAACCCACCATAGAAATTGGAATAGCGATGGCAATTACGCCTATGGTTCTTAATGATCTTAAGAATAACAATAGGGTTAATACAGCGAGCAAACCGCCAATTAAAATATTGCTTTGTACTAATGAAATAGCATTTTCAACATAACTAGAAGAATCCCAAGTGAGTACCATTTCAAATGTGCCTGTTAAACCAAGCTTCTTAGCATGTTGCTCTAATAAACCACCAGGTGCATTTAACTTTGCAAACTCAGATTTTAGTTTATTCATGGTATCTAAAAGATTAGCACCATTAGCTAATTGAAAGTTGAAAAATGGCATTTGTACACCACGAGCACGTACCCAGTCAGTCATTTCTTTGTAAGTCTCTACAACTTCAGCCACATCTTTTAAATAAACAGGGCCATTTAGATCACGACGGATAACAGTATTAGCAACTGTTTGTACATCACTAAAGCGACCCATAGCACGCACTCGAATATCATTTTTACCGTCAGGTAATTTACCGCCAGAATAATTGGTATTAGTTAGCTGTATAGCATCAACAAGTTCACTATAACTGATGCTATAGTTAGCTAATCGAGTAGAATCAAAACGTATTTGTAATTCACGTTCACGAGCACCTAAAATGCCGACTTTTGAAACACCTTCAATATTCTCTAATCGAGGGCGTAAACGACGCTCCATAAAGTCATATAAAGTGGTATTATCGAATGTAGGATCTGTTGCTGCTAAACCAACCCATGCAATATAATCAACCGACATAGGATCTATGCCCTCAACGGTTGGTTCACTTACGCCATTAGGGTAGGCGGGTACTTCATTTAGTTTTTGCACTACTTCAGCTTGTGCTTGTGCGATATCAGTTCCCGCTTCAAACTCTAAACGTAACTGGGCTGCCGATGTTTGACTGATACTGGTCATAGAAATTAAACCGGTCACATCGCTGAGCACTTTTTCTTGCTCAGCAACTACATCTGATTCAATCTCTTCAGGAGAGGCGTTTTCCCAAAAAGTGCGAACACTAACAACAACTGAATCAACAGTGGGTGTCATTTGTACAGGTACTTGGTTAAAAGCGAGGATACCCGCCATAATAGAGAGTAAAACACCAACAATGACGCTAATGGGCTGCTTTACAGCCATTTCAACAATCTTCATTATAATGCCTTAGTATTTATTTCATCAGCAACAGCCATAACAGGACCAGGCATTAACCTTTCGTTACCTTCAGTAATTACCTTGTCATCTGCTTTTAGCATAGGGCTTAAAACGGCTGCGATATTGCCTTGATGAAATACAACTGATACAGGTATTGCTTCAGCTATTTGTTTCTCATCTTTTTGATTTACTTTATAAACTAAAGTACTTGTACCGCGTTGCACTATGGCATCTTTAGGTACAGTTAAGTATTGAGATTTAGTATTTTCTGGTAACCAAGCTTCTACTGACATGCCTGGCATGAGTCCTTGTGATTCAACTTGGCTTATCACTTTAAATGTACGTGCTCTTACATCAACATTACGTAAAACTTTAATGTTAAATCCATTTAGCATCTTATCCCCTATGCTGAGGCTTATTTTAGTTGGCACTGATGTCATGATATGAGCAAAGCGCTCAGGAACATCTAACCAAGCTTCTAATTTTCCTTGAGAAGTTAAAGTTAAAGCATTATCACCTGCACCTAACCATTGACCTGCCTCGGCTACTCTTTGCGTAATTTGTCCATTAAAAGGCGCTTTTATTGACATATCATCTAAACGCACCTCTGCAATATTCAATTGAGCTTTAAGTGCTTTAATGGCTTCGTGTGCTGCAATGACATTTGCTTGACCAGATAAAGCCGCTGTTTTACTTTGGCGTAGTCGTTGTTCTGAAATCGCATTTTTATTTGCTGAATGTTTGTAAGCAATATAGTCGTCTTCAGCTAAATCGAATTCAGCTTGTGTTAATGCATATTTTGCCTCAGCAAGCGCTAACTCCGCTTCTAACCTTGATTTTTCAGCTAACATTTTTCGATTGTCAATTTGCAATAATACCTGACCTAATTTAACTGAATCACCCTCATTAACAAAAACTTCAATCACAACACCAGCCTCTGCAGAAGCAATATGTGTTTGTGTGAGTGCTTTTAAGGTACCCGTTACACGTTTATGTGATTGCAGCTCTTGTTGAGCTACATGAGAAAAACGTACAACTTGGTTAGCAGAAACGTTATATGAGAAAAAGAGTGAAGAAACACTCATAATTAAAAGAATACTTAAAATTGATTCTTTAAATAAACTTGAAAGTGAATTTTGGCGCATATCATCCCCTGATAATATAGTTGTTGAATACGGTGTTAATTATTAGACCAGTCGTCTAGTTGCGTATTCTTGATTATTTTACGATCAGATGCAAGATAGAATCTATGTTTTTTGATTATAATTAAAATTTTTAGTTATATAAGGATGTATAAGGGGTTATTTTGTAATAATTCGTTTCTATAATGGGTTCTATAATGGGTTCTATAATGGGTTCTATAATGGGTTCTATAATGGGTTCTATAATGGTGAGGCTTATTAGGTTTACTTAAAAGCATAAAAAAGTGTTGCTGAAGCCATGTTATTTTATGCTTTCATTTTTTGTTTAAAGCTTTATTAGTAAATTCTGGAAAATAATTTCCACAAAGTCATTATATGGTTGCGCGCTATTTTCAACTTGCATTTGTATTGATGCACCGTGACTGGCACTAAATAAAAAACCTGCCATTTTTTGTGGATGTATATTATCAGCTAATTCTTTTTCTGCCTGAGCTTCGGTGATCACTAGCGCCATTTGGGCATTCATAGAATCTTGTGAACACTTTAAAGCACCACGCATAGTTTCACTTAATTTAGATTGTTCAAGCGCCAATTTAGGAATTAAGCATTGACAATCAATGCCTTCTTCATCGTGATATTGCTGAATTCGAGCAAAAAAGTTTTGAATTCTAGTCAATGGGCTGAATTTTCTATCACGAAAAATATCACGCATAAATTCACTGTTTTCATCAGAAGCACGTTCTATAAGCGCCATGCCAAAGTCTTCTTTAGACTTAAAATAATGATAGAAAGACCCTTTTGGCACACCTGCTGTGTCGAGTATTTCCTTGAGGCCACATCCGTTATAACTCTTTTCAATTATCAGAGAGTGGCCAGCGGCTAAAATCATCTCTTTGGTATCTTGTTTAATCATTTTAACTGTCTCGGATTGGGTTATTTAAGTTTATCCGATTACTATTATTGGACCAGTCGTATAAAAAGTCAATAAGTAATCAAATAGAGATTATTTCAAGAGTTTAAAATGGTTTTTCCTGTTAACATAATTGCTTCAGAGATCTGTTTATAAACACCTTTGACTAAGACCCATCTATGCCAATATAAGGTTTGTGTTAATTTAATGTTTGGTAAAATATTAATGATGTCACCAGAAACCAACTCATTTTTAATTTGTAATTTTGGGATCAGGGAATAAGCAGCACCTTGTTTTACTAATTCAACAAAGGCTTCTGATGAACGTACGGTATGGCATGGGTAACTGCCGCCTTTTAGGTCAAAATGTTGCTCAATGAATTTAATATGCATATCGTCTTTTTGATCAAATGCAGCACCAGGGGCATACTTTAAGCTCTGTTGGTTTATGCCATTGGTAAAATATTTTTGTTTAAACTCTGGGGAAGCAACTAAAATATATTCCATAGTACCTAGTTGTGTTACTTCGCAGCCTGATACAGCTTTATCATTTAAGCTGATTGCGCCAAATACTTCACCATCTTTTAACTTGTCTAATGTTCGAGATTCATCGGCAACAATTAAGTTAAGTTCAATAGGATGTTGGTTTATTAAAGGAGTTAATGCACCGATTAACCAAGTAGCGAGGCTATCTGCATTAGTTGCTAAATTAACAGTTAAAGTGGATTCAGGTTGATCTAAAATAATTTGCGGTAATAGTTCAGCCTCTAATTGTTGCACTTGTTGGTAATGACTTAACAGTTTTTTACCTAACTCGGTTGCTACGATAGGTTGAGAACGTATTAATACAGGCTGAGCAACTAATTGTTCTAATTGTTTGATCCTTTGCGAAACCGCAGGCTGTGTTATGCATAAAACATCGGCTGCTTTTTCAAAACTTTGTTGCTTAATCACAATGCTCAAAGCGTACAGTAATTTATAATCTAGATGATTCATCTTGCCCTAATATAACTAATACTTATCAAGTATAAAAATTATTAATTTTATTTATTGTAATTTAAGTATTAAATTTACACCATCAATTTTAAATGAGCAGTCATAGATGGCTATTTCAGCAATGTTTCAAGGTTTAGTTTTAGGTGCTAGTATGATTATTCCAATAGGAGCACAAAACTCTCATATATTAGGACAGGGTATAAAGCGTAATCATCATATATTAGCTGCAACAATTTGCATGGTGTGTGATGTATTATTAATCGGCTTAGGCGTTTTTGGTGGCGGACAACTTATAGCCAGTAGTGAATGGTTATTATTAGTGATTACTTGGGGTGGAATTTCATTTTTATTAATTTATGGGTCACTATCTTTTAAAACAGCTTGGCTTAATAAGTATCACGGATTCGGCAGTCAAAAAGGCATTAAAACCAAAACTGCAGTGGTCGGAACGACATTTGCTGTGACACTATTAAACCCGCATGTATATCTCGATACTGTAATGATATTAGGCAGTGTAGGAGGGCAGTTTGCGGGTAATGAAAAAATCGATTTTGCGGTGGGCACTATGTTGGCTTCAATACTTTGGTTTTATAGCTTGGCAGCTGGCGCATCTAAAATGGCACCTTGGCTTGCACAACCTAAAGTACAAAAAGTGATAGATATATTAGTTGGTAGTATTATGTGGTTGGTAGCTTACTCTTTGTTTAACCATCAGTTTTAAATACAGCCTAGTGTGGCTCCGCCATCAATTCTGAGATCTTGCATCGTAATATGCTTTGCTTTGTCTGATAATAAAAATAAAACAGCATCAGAAATATCACTGGTTTCGGCTATTTTGTTGAGTGGGATCCCCATTCGAAAGCTTGTAAGTTCACCAGATATTGTATCTTGTTCGTTATATTTTTCATTCCACATTTGAGTTTGCATTTGTGTACGTGTTGAACCAGGACTCACTATATTACAACGTATACCTAGCTGTGCTAATTCTAGTCCTAAACATCTTATAAGCATATGAATTCCGGCTTTAGAAGCACAATATGCTGCCATGTTTTTTCGGGGGGTAGAGGCGGAATTTGAACCAACGGCAACTATACTACCATATCCTTGTTTAGCCATTTTTTTTGCTATCGCTTGGATTATGAAAAAAGCACCTGACATATTGACTGCTATTGTTTTTTCTAGCTCGTCCGACGTGATATCTAAAATTGAATTTAAATGTAAGATCCCAGCACAATTTACAAGGTGATTAATATCACCAAAATCTTGTTCTATCATATCAAGCAGTTGTGTTACCTGCCATTTATCCGTTAAATCAAGATTAAAATAATAAACTTTATTGGGATACTTTAGCTGTAATGGTTTGGCAAAGTTTGAAAGCGCCATACTGTCTATATCAAGCATAATCACTTTTGAACCTTGTTTTAATAAATCTAATGAAACTTGTGCACCAATTCCTTTTGCTGCGCCTGTTATTAAGCTCAATTGATTTTTAAAACTCATTACGTACCTATTTTAATGTTGTTTTTAATAAAGAGGTAATTTACAAATAAAAACTTAACAATGCAAATGATATTTATTACTATTAAGTTTTAGTTGGTAGGGACAAATAAAATGTATTGCATATTAGATAAGTTTAAACGCTTTTCACTGAAACTAATTTTAATGGGTATGGTGATATTAAATGGCTGTGAATATATGCCACATAATGCAAAATTCGATTTGGATAATAAGCAATTAAAAAGGCTTATTCAGCAAGCAAAGCAAGCAGATAAAGCGATTTTAAATGCTTTTGAAAACCATGATTTAGTTGCTGTAGGTGATTATCATTGGAATGAAGCGTTTTTGGTATATCTTACAGATTTGGTGAGATCAGATAGTTTCAGTGAAAAAGTCCAACATATCATAGTTGAATTTGGTAATGCTAAACATCAAAGTGTACTTAACCGATATCTTCTAGGCGAAGATGTTTCAAATAGTGAAGTTGAGTTGATTTGGCGTGATAGCTTGTATTTTACGGCTTGGATGCCTGAGGTATATAAAAACTTTTTTGCTCAAATACGTTTAAAAAATATAATGCTTCCAGAGCATAAAAAAATAAAAGTGACACTAGCAGAGACAAGTTTTGATTGGTATTCAGATACTGTATCGCAGCAATGGCAACAAGCTGCAAAAACTAAAGTTAATGGCTTTTATTCTGTTGCAGAGCAAGCAATAAAATCTGGTAATAAAAGTTTAATGATTTTTGGCGCATTTCATTTATTACGTGTTCCAGAGCCGGAGCTAAATCAGTTTGATGATAGTTTATTACCTTTTGCAGCTAGATTAGAAAAACATTATCCAGATCGTACTTATCTTGTTTGGCCTACGGCAGATCCTGAAATGATCTCAGCATTAAAAAGTATAAAGGGACCGGCTCTTTTGGAAACTAAAACGACAAATTTAAAAGACTTAAGAATGATAGATTTGTTGCCAAAATCTCGATTTCGTTTAGCAAAGCTTGATATTCGACAAGCAAAAACATCACAATTATTTGATGCATTTTTATATGTTGGAGAAACGCAACGTAATACTCAATTTCCACACTCTGTAATTACTGATGAAAAGTGGGTGAATGAAATGAAGCGCAGAGCTAGTTTAGTGGGTGGTCGAGTGGAGAGTAAATTTAATGAAATATTAGAGAATAGTCTGAAGCATATTATTTGATATTAATTGATAGTTTAAAGTGACAGCGCGATGTGTATCGCGCTTTAAATTTACTTTGATAAATGTTTACTTAAACTGGATATTTGCCAAGGCAGTAATAACATCAGGCAAGCAGATATCATAACTAATATTGGCAGGTTATTTATTGTAAGATCATCATTTGAAGATAAAATTTGTGCTGATATAAAAGCTGCGAGACCTGTTGCTATATTTCTTGCAGTTGTTGTTATTGCTAAGTAACCGGCTCTTTGGTTTGGAGGTGCTATTTGGCTTAGTAAAATTTGTGTTATTAAATTACGTCCTGCATTTACGCTCATGAAAAATATAAAAATGATGGCTACCGGTAAGTTAAAATCAAGGGCAAATCCTAATGTAATTACCAATATTCCAGCTATGGTGAAAAATGTAGCCATATTAAAAAGACTGACTTTATCTATTAACTTTGAACAAATCATAGTAACAAAAATCGTAGATAACCCGCCAAACATAAACAGTTGACTTATATTTGATCTAGGATAATTATGATTGAACTGAAAAATAGCTGAAAGGTGGGGAATAAACAAAAAAACTGCAAATATTGAAGATGCCACTATGGTTATACCCAATCGCATTGTTTTATTTGAAATTACTATTTTTAAATTAAACTTTTCAGTTTCAGAGTTTTTATGCTTATTATTTTGAAGTACAAAGACAGCAAAAATAGTGAGTATTAGCATAATTGTAGCACTTAATATAAAAACCCATTGCCAGCCATATATATTAGCTATATGTAAACCAACAGGTACACCAATAATAGCTGCAAATGAAAAGCTAAGCGCAACTTTCGCAAGTGCTTTTCCTCGTTTTTTTGGTGGGATGGTATCAATGACAATTGCTAATGTTAGTGCAGTTGTAGGCGCACTTAAAAAACCACAAAGAGAACGAAAAATAGTTAGTTCAGCAAAGGATTGACTCGTTGATGATAAACCGATGCAAATACAGTTAGCGATAAGTAAGACTATTAGAGAGTTTTTTCTATCGTATTTATCTAGAAATGATGAACATAAAAGGCCTGAAATTGCAGCTGATATTGTAAAACCTGCACTAAACCAAGCTGTTGATTCTACTTTAATATTGAATGTTCTTGCTAAGTCAGGACCTAATGGCATTACCACCATAAAATCGGAAATTGCGATAAATTGAATTGTTAATATAAGTAATAAAATCCACTTTGAATTATGAATTATAATATCACTTTGTTGAAGATTATTTATATGTGTTTGATTTGATAGTTTCAATTGAATCTCTAGAGTACCTTTAAAATAAATGATAATCTAAATGAAAACTGTTTGCATTTAAAGTGTTTTTAAGTATTATCCCTGCATTATTTTTATTATGAAGTGATAAACTTTATGGAACGTAAAACTGTAGGTAGTCAATATATGATCAATGAGTTGATTAAAAATCAACTTATAGATTCACCTTTCTTTTTTAGCTCGCCTACTGTGACTTTATTTGCTCAGGGGAATGTTAAAGAATATTCAAAAGTTGTTTCTTCTGATAAATTATCAGATTACGTGAATGATATTTTATCAGATTCAAAAAAGAGCCAAACAGATAACCCGATTGCTGTCGGTGTTATCCCTTTCTCAGAGCATAATCCAGTCCGTTTTATTGTGCCTGAAAAATTATATGTATCTTCACCATTAAGACCATCTGTTCTGCACGAAAAAGCAGCAGATAAAAACCCATCAAAGCTCACTCCTATTCCAAATCCAAATGAATATATGCGTTCAGTTGAGAAAGCTGTAGCGCAATGTAATGATGGTCAATTAGATAAAGTTGTTTTATCTCGTGCCTTACAGGTCGATACAGAACACCCTATAAAACTTGAGAGTTTTTTATCTACTTTGTTACAACAAAATCCCGGTGGATATACTTTCTGTAGCAAGATCACTGACTCTGGTTGTACCCGGTTAATTGGATCAAGCCCTGAGTTATTGATATCTAAAAAAGGGCAGTATATTTGCTCTAATCCACTTGCAGGTTCTCGTCGTAGAAGTACAGATGAAAATGAAAATGAAGCATTATCTGAATCTCTGAGGCAAAGCGATAAAGATTTACATGAACATGCGGTTGTTGTTGATGCAGTCGAAAAGTCGTTAGCGCCTTATTGCAGTAATTTATATGTTCCTATGATGCCTTCAGTTATAAAAACCCGTGCTATGTTGCATTTATCTACTTTAATTGAAGGAACTGCGATATCGCCTGAAATGAATGTACTGAAGCTTGCAAGTCAACTTCATCCTACCCCTGCTGTATGTGGCTACCCGAAACATGACGCTAATGACTTTATAGATGAAGCAGAACCTTTTGATCGCGGTTATTTTACTGGGCTTATTGGTTGGTGTGATGCCCGCGGAAATGGTGAGTGGGTGGTTGTTATTCGTTGCGCTGAAGTACAAGAAAAGAGTTTAAAAGTATTTGCAGGTGCCGGTATTGTTGATGGTTCCCATCCGCTTAGTGAGCTGCAAGAAACAGGTAATAAAATGAGAACGATTCTAAATGCGTTAGGTATAGATTTACAAGAATCTGAGATGTTAGAGATGGCACCATAATGAATAATAGTGATTTTACGCCTTGGCCTGAAACTTTTAATCAAAAATATATAGATCAAGGTTATTGGCAAGGCGAGCCATTGGCTAATTTAATTGCACAGGCAAGTATTAAATATAAAGATAACATAGCCTTGATTTGTAACGACAAAGAATACACTTATCAAGCTTTAGAAGATAAGTGCATTGCATTGAGTATTGGACTTAAAGAGCTAGGGTTAAATTCTGGCGATAAAGTGGTCGTGCACCTACCTAATATTGCTGAATTTTATATTTCATTTTTTGCATTGCTAAAAATAGGGGTTCAACCTGTACTTGCTCTACCTGCACATCGGTTTTCAGAGATAAACTATTTTTGTAAATTTGTGGAAGCTAAAGCTTATTTGATGGCACCACAACATGGGTTTGATAGTTTTGAATTAGCCAAAAAAGTAAAAGATGCCAACCCAAATTTAGAAAGTATCATATATTGTGGGCAAAAAGAGTTACTAGTTAATTCTTGTGACTTTAAATCTGAATTAACTTTTATTGAAGATTTATATCAAAAAGAATCATATCTCGCGAAACTAAAGCTAAATACTTTTGCTTTTTTTCAGTTGTCTGGAGGTACGACTGGGACTCCTAAATTAATCCCTAGAACAGATAACGATTATTTATATAGTGTTAGAGCAAGCGTTGAGGTATGTCAGTTTACAGAGCAAACACGTTATTTATGTGTGTTACCTGCAGCGCATAACTTTTCATTAAGCTCTCCAGGTGCTTTAGGTTGTTTTTTGAGCGGTGGCACTGTGGTATTAACGGATGATCCTAGTCCAAGTAATGCGTTCGATTTAATTAAAAAACATAAAATTACCGTATCTGCAGTAGTCCCCCCTTTGGCTTTATTATGGATTGAACTATCTAAAAATCAAAAGCATAAATTATCTACTTTGCAAGTATTACAAGTGGGAGGGGCAAGGCTTAATGAAAATACAGCATTAAGAATTGCACCTGAACTTGGTTGTGTATTGCAACAAGTATTTGGTATGGCTGAAGGTTTAGTTAATTACACACGATTAGATGACTCAATTGATGTGATTGTAAATACCCAAGGTCGACCTATGTCTGACGCTGATGAAATTAAAATCGTAGATAACAATGGTGTTGCTGTAAAAGCTAACCAGGCTGGTAGCTTGCTGACACGAGGTCCCTACACGATAAGAGGATATTATCGTGCGCCAAAACATAATAAACAGGCTTTTACTTCTGATGGTTTTTATATTACAGGAGATATTGTGGTGATAACTGAAGAGGGAAATATTCAGGTAGTAGGTCGAGATAAAGATCAGATCAATCGCGGTGGAGAAAAAATAGCAGCTCAGGAAATTGAAAATTATTTATTAGATCATAATGCAATTCATGATGCTGCCATTATAGCTGTACCTGATGATTATTTAGGGGAGAAAAGTTGTGCGGTTCTCGTTTGTAATAATGAAAACAGACCTAAGGTGATAGAAATAAAAAGGTTCTTACGAAATAAAGGGCTTGCTGATTTTAAGATCCCAGATCGTATTGAATTTTTAAACGTTTTACCAAAAACTCCCGTTGGAAAAATCAATAAAAATAAATTACGTGAATTACTTTAATCAATTCAATCGTGTTTATTTCTAATAAATAAAATGAACAAGGAACCAGATTTACCATGTCTATACCAGCAATAGCGTCATATTCTTTGAATGCATTAGAACACGGAATTAATAACCGTGTTGATTGGCAAATAAACCCAAGTGAAGCCGTATTACTAATACATGATATGCAACAGTATTTTGTAGATTTTTTTGATGAAAATGCAGAACCAATTCAAACGGTGGTTAAAAATATTCAACAAATAAAATTAGCTTGTAAAAATGCTGGGATCCCGATTATTTATACTGCACAGCCTGGTGATCAAAGCGCTGAAGATCGTGCACTATTAACAGACTTTTGGGGAACAGGATTAAAGTCAAATGATGCTGTAACACAAATTTTACCTCTAATTGCACCGGAAAATGATGATGTTGTGCTCACTAAATGGCGTTATAGCGCT
This sequence comes from Pseudoalteromonas sp. NBT06-2, assembly GCF_002276045.1. GTDB lineage: Bacteria > Pseudomonadota > Gammaproteobacteria > Enterobacterales > Alteromonadaceae > Pseudoalteromonas. The sequence goes on from NZ_NQMR01000015.1 coordinate 19,827, forward strand.
TTTCAGAGAACTGACTTAAAACAACTAATGGATGATTGGCAAAGAGATCAGTTAATTATTGTAGGTGTATATTCGCATATTGGCTGTATGCAAACAGCTGCTGAAGCCTTTATGTCTGATATTAAAGCTTTTATGGTGTCTGATGCGCAAGCTGACTTTTCACCTGAAGAACATCAAATGGCTTTAACTTATACTGCAGGGCGATGTGGCTCTGTTACTTCTACTGAACAAGTATTAGATGCGATCAATATAACGCAACAAGCTTTTAGTATTCCCACTTCAAAAACCATGCTAGTAGAGCAAATAGCACAATTACTTGAAATCCCTGATGATGAATTAACGTTTGAAGATAGCTTATTAGATTTTGGTTTGGACTCTGTTCGCATGATGTCATTAATCGCAGATTGGCAGCAAGATGGGTTAAATATGACTTTCATCGAACTCGCTGCAAAACCATGTCTACAAGATTGGTGGCAATTATTAGAAACAAAAGCGGCTTAGAGGCATATTATGACTAAATTAGATAAGACAAAATTACACCCTTTGACAGATGCCCAATCTGGTATTTGGTTTGCGCAATTAAGAGATCCACAAAATCCAATATATAAAACAGGGGAATACTTAGTTATTGAGGGTGATATTGATCAAGCTAGTTTTGTAGAAGCTGTAAAAATAGTGATCAATGAGGTTGAATCTTTACATGCTCAGTTCGTCACGACGACTGAAGGCCCGCGTATGATCATTACACGTCAGTCTTGGGATGTGGAACAAATTAATTATAGTAATGATAAAACACCATTAATTACAGCAAAAAATTGGATGGAAAAACAGCTTGAAATACCCGTTAATCTAGAAGTTGGCCCATTATTTAACATGGCATTGCTTAAGTTAGGTGATGCGAAACATGCATGGTTTATGTCATTGCACCATATTGCAATTGATGGCTATAGCATGTCGTTGATAGTTTCTCGCGTAGCTTATATCTATGGCCAATTGATAAAAAATGAAGCGTTCACAAAAATAAAATTTGCAGATCAAAAGGCATTACTTACAGAAGATGAGCAATATAAAAGCTCAGATAAATATCAAAAAGATCGTGATTTCTATTTGCAAAGATATGCTGACCATAATGATACGGTTAATTTAGCAGGAAAACCGACAATTACTTCAGATCATTTTTGGCGATTTTTTGGCGCTATGCCAAATACTGATTTTAAGAAGATGGAGTTAATGGCAAAGCAGTGTCGTACCCATTGGTACAGTGTTTTAATTGCTGCAATTGCATCTTATGTACATAGAATGACGCGCTCTAATGAAGTGGTGTTAGGTGTGCCCTTAATGGGTCGATTAGGTTCTGTTGCGATCCAAACACCTGCTATGCGTGTGAATATTTTACCTATGCGCATTAGTTTTTCACCAGAGCAAACCTTGCAAGATTTAGTTAAACAAGTAAATAAAGAATTTAGCTCGGTAAGACGGCATCAGGGGTATCGATACGAAGAACTTCATAGAGAGCTTAACTTAGTAAAAGATAACCGAAATTTATTTGGTCCACTGGTGAATATCATGCCATTTGAATATGAACATAATTTTGGTGAAGCAAAGGCTAAAGCATTTAATATTTCAGCTGGTCCAGTTGATGATATGTCAATGTATTGCTATGAATCAGGTGGCCAGTTACATATTGATATTGATGCGAATCCAGAGCTTTATTCTGAAGAGGAAGTGAAAGAACATAAAACGAGATTATTTCATTTTATGGCTGATTTTTTTGCATCGTCTTTAGCTGCTAACCCTCAAGTTAAAGATGTTGCTATTTTACTTCCTGGTGAAAAAGAGCTGGTTTTAGATTTATATAATGATACAGTTCATCAAGTGCCTCAAACGGACTTAACTGAATTATTAATATCACAATCAGTGCAAAGTCCAGATTCAACAGCTCTTAATTTTCAAGAGCAAACACTTAGCTATCGCGAATTATCTGAAAAAGTAAACCCAATGGCACATTGGCTAATAGCACAGGGTATTGGGCCTGGTGATTACGTTGCAGTAATAATTCCCAGAAGCGTTGAATTAATTGTAGTACAACAAGCTATCTTATTTGCTGGTGCGGTATATGTTCCTGTAGATCCTGATTATCCAGATGGTCGAATAGCTTATATGTTATCAAGCTCTGAACCTAAGCTTGTATTTACTACATCACAACTAAAAGCTAAATTACCGCAAGTGAGTAAGAGTATGTTAGTTGATACTGAAGACTTTATTCACATAGTTAGTACTTACTCCCACTCTTACCCAAGCCAAGAACATAGGATTAGACCGTTAGATCATGATGACCCTGCATATGTTATTTATACATCAGGTTCTACAGGTAAACCAAAAGGCGTGATGATCAGTCATAAGGCAATCGTTAATAGACTGCTTTGGATGCAAGATCAATATAAATTGTCTTCAACCGATAAGGTATTACAAAAAACGCCTGCTGGGTTTGATGTCTCAATTTGGGAGTTCTTTTGGCCAATGATCACTGGAGCAAGTTTGGTTGTAGCTGAACCTGATGGCCATAAAGACCCAATTTATATGGCTAATCTTATTGATGAAAAGAAAATTACGACCTTACATTTTGTACCCTCTATGCTGCAATTATTTGTACAGCAAGCTGATGCACAACAATGTGCTTCTTTAAAGCATGTTTTTTGTAGCGGAGAAGCCTTACCTAGTGAGTTAGTTAAAGAATATTATGAAAAGTTTAGTGCGCCGTTAGAAAACTTATATGGTCCAACGGAAGCCGCTGTAGATGTCACTTTTTGGTCTTGTAATGCTGAAAACTCAAGCTCAGTACCAATAGGTCGCCCTGTTTGGAATACACAAATTTATATTTTAGATTCGGCATTAAATCCCGTACCTCCAGGTGTAGTCGGAGAATTATATATTGCAGGTGATCAACTTGCGATAGGGTATTTAGGTCAAGAGACTCTTACTCAAGAAAGATTTATAGCAAACCCATTTAAAACTGATGGTAGTCGACTTTATCTCAGTGGTGATTTAGCTAAATGGAATGCTTCAGGAGCAATAGAGTATTGTGGCAGAAGTGATTTTCAAGTAAAAATAAGAGGGTTTAGGATCGAGCTTGAAGAAATTGAAAATGCGTTAGCCCTTCATCCAGATATCGCTCAAGTTGCCGTTTTAGCACAAGAGTATAGCCAAGGTGATAAACGCCTTGTGGCTTATGTAAATGCTAAACCAGATTGTGACAATTTAGATATTATGGCATTACAGGCATTTTTAGCCGAACCTTTACCTGAATATATGGTTCCAGGTTATTTTGTTGAATTAGACACCTTTCCGCTTACCGCAAATGGAAAATTAGATCGCAAGGCTTTACCAAAACCAGATTTGTCAGGTCAAGTTGGAAGTAAAGGCCCAAGCAACTTAGTGGAAGAACGGTTATGCAAATTATTCTGTCAATTATTAAGCTTACCAACAGTAGGTGTTGAAGATAACTTCTTTGAACTCGGTGGTCATTCTTTATTGGCGGCACAACTTATTGCTTATGTAAAAGAGATCATGGGTGTTGAGCTATCTTTGGCAGCTGTATTTGAAGCTCCAACAGTATCTGGTATAGCGGCAAAATTGGATGGTAGTAATAGCACCGAAGCACTCAATATGTTGCTACCTTTAAGAAAACGTGAGGGTAAACCCGCTGTTTTTTGTATTCACCCTGCTGGTGGTTTAAGTTGGTGTTATGCAGCGCTTACGCCAATCATTCCAAGTGATATTCCACTTTATGGTGTGCAAGCTCGAAATTTATCAGATACACAAGCACCTTTACCTAAAACTATGACTGAAATGGCAACAGAATATGTTGCAGCCATTAGGGCTGAACAGCCTTTTGGTCCTTATCATTTATTGGGTTGGTCTATTGGTGGCATGATAGCGCATTTAATGGCTGCAATATTGCAAGAACAAGGACAAGAAGTGGGCTTACTTACAGTATTAGATTCTTATCCAACTGAGCAGTGGCAGCAAATGAATCCACCTCAGGAAGATGAAGCTTTAGGTGCATTAATCCGCATGGCTGGTGTTGAATTTGATGAATCGGCACATTCTAGTCTAACAAGAGAGCAAGTCACTGAAATACTGCAAGATGCAGGAAGTTCAATGGCACATCTTAGTTCAGATACAATTTCAGCTATGATAGAAGTGGTAATAAACAATAATAGCCGAGTACGAGATGAAGTTAATTATCAGTATAACGGTGATATGTTATTTTTTAATGCCCTAAAGCCACCTGAAGAAGCATTTTTAAACAAGGAAGGCTGGTTTAATTATATGGAAGGTAATATTAATGTGGTGGAAATTGACTGTATTCACCGCGATATGATGCGACCAGATATGTTACGACAAATAGGTGAACATGTTGCAGAAAACTTAGTGAAAAAATACGGTCAATGGTAGTAGTTGACTCTAAACAGATAGGATCTGTTCAAGATCCTATCAAAGTTATTGAGCAGTCTCTTAAACAAAAAAAAATTATTGGTTTAGGGGAGGCACATTGGTTTCAAAAGCTTTTTAATCAACTTAGTCAATTGATTTTAGCTCCTGAAATAGAAAGTCTTTTTTCCGATATTGTGGTTGAATGCGGCAACAGTAAACATCAAAATTTACTTGATGATTTTATCTCTGGCAAGGAAGTGGCTCCTGAAGAACTTCAATCTATTTGGTTAGATTCAATCGTATTTCCTGCTTGGTTACCACCGCAATACGGTGACTTATTTTATCAGATCCGCAAGGCTAATTTTAAGCGAACTACTCCCATCAAAGTTCACCTGACTGAGCCTAGTTTTGAATGGCAAGATATTAAGTCTAAAGCTGAGTTTATAAAGATTAATGGCAATCGGGATTTCGCTTTATTTGAATATGTAAAAAAAAACTTATTACAGGAAAATAAAGCTGCCATAGTATTGGTTGGCGCACGTCATTTATTAAAAAGTGAAGTATCAAATCGACCTATTAAATCACATGCTTCATTTGGACAATTAATGCATAAAAATTATCCGGATAAATTATTGAGCATTTGGCCTCATATTTTAACAGAACCGCCTGCTTGGGTTAAAGATAAATCTCACTCCCAGAGATATGGCTATTTTGATACCCAAAACCGTGAGATTAAAAATATAACGTTCGATGAGATAGCACCTGTTAAGCCTATGTTTAACCTATTTAGTTCTGCTAAATTATCAAGTTTAGTTGATGGTTATCTTTATCTAGGTGTTCAAGAGCGAGAACTGTCGATTTCACCTCATTTATATAATACCAAATGGTGTAAAAAAATGGCGCAAAGACAAAAGTTTTTAAATCAAAAACAGCAAATGATAGTCAAAAAGGTGATTGAAAAATAAAAATCGTAAAAAAGGAACATATTTTATATAAATAGGTTTACATGGTAATGGTAATTGTTATCATTCCATTAATCAGTATTTAAACTTAAATATTAAATCAACAAGGGTAAATCATGCGACCTCTTTTAGGTTCTAACACTTTTAAAACTTCACTTTTATCATTAGTTGTTGCTGCTAATATCACTTCTATCTCTGCTTATGCACAATCAGTTAATCAGGATATAGAAAGGTTAGTTGTTACAGCGACACAAACGCCACATAGTGAACTTACAGCACCTGCTTCTGTATCGATTGTGACGGCGGAAGATATAGCACGCTTAGCTGTTGCTGATATTGGTGAAGCGATCCGAGCCACAACAGGTGTAAATGTATTGCCAGCAGCAGCTTATGGACGTGAAGATATTAGTATTCGAGGTATGGATGGCAGCTATACGCTTATTTTAATTAATGGTCGTCGTGTTAATTCTCAGGATGCTTTGATCCGTGGTAATGATTTTGATCTAAGTACCATACCTATGTCGTCTGTACAGAGAATTGAAATTGTTAGAGGACCCATGTCGTCTTTATACGGCTCTGAAGCTCTTGGTGGTGTTGTTAATGTAATTTTAAAGCAACCTAAAGAAAAATTGTCAGGAAATCTCAATCTACAAAAAGAATCCATTACAACTGGAACTGGAGGCGATCAATCAAAACTTAATTTATTTGTAAGTGGCCAGTTAAGTGAATCTGTTTCAGCAACTTTAATCGCAGAAAAAGTAGACCGTGATGCGTGGCGTACTGATGATGTGCCTGTATTAGATGCTTTAGAAGATCGCAGCGCCGTGAATGTTATGACTATGGTTAATTGGACATTAACTGATAACCAAGCATTAAATATTGAAGTCAATTATTCTGATGACGAACGAGAAGCTGATTGGCAACGTGGTCCAAGACTTGAAAAAACCAATCAAACAACCGAGCGATTCAACTTTAGTGTCTCTCATGATGCACAGTGGGAGTTAGCAGATACTCAAGTTCGTTATTATCATGAAAATGTTGATTTAAATGATGCAAGCACGGCATATACAACAGGTGAAATTAAACAAAAAAATAGCACACTAGATGGTAAAGCGTCTGCATTATTAACTGAGCACTTAATTACTGCTGGTATAGAGTTTAGAAACTCTGAAGTTGAAAATGATAGAGATCTCACATCAGGTAAAATAGATTATTCACAAACAGCATTATATGTTCAAGATGAATTCAATATAGGTAAATTAGCATTAACACTTGGTGGTCGATTGGATGATCATGATGTGTTTGGTGCTGAGTTTAGCCCACGCGCATACGCCGTTTATAATGTCAGTGATGAATTTGTTATTAAAGTAGGTGCAGGTAAAGCATTTAAAGCACCTAGTATGTTAGAAATGAGCAATGAATTTCAGTTAATAAGCTGTAGAGGCGCATGCTGGTTACGTGGTAATCCAGAACTAAATCCAGAAACATCTGTAAGTTATGAATTAAGTGCGGTTTATCAGACACAAAATTTTGGTGCTAACTTCACTATTTTTAATAATGATGTTGAAGATAAAATTGAAAGAGATATCACCACTGCAGTTGATATGAATGAAGGTGTGCCTGTGATCAGTTACATAAATATTTCAGAGTCTAAAATTAAGGGCGCAGAACTAAGTACTTGGTATGATATCAATGATGCTGTGTCAGTTGATGCTAACTTTGCTTATACCGATGCGAAAGATAAATCTAGTGATGAAGTATTGCAAGGTACGCCAAAGCAAAATGCGAATGTGACGGTGAATTGGCAAGTGACGCAATCAGCATATACATTTGCGCAATGGCAATATATTGGAGAGCAAAAAATACGAAACACAACTGTAGATGCCTATAGCTTATTTAATCTAGGTGCAGGGTATGAGTTTAGTGAAACCTTTGGTTTAAGAGCGGGTATAAGTAATTTATCAGATGAAAGTTTTGATGATGAAGTGGCACAATATGGTTATGTTGAAAAAGGTCGTAGTGTATTCGCTAATTTAAGTATGCGTTTTTAAAGTTAGCTTTGCGATGTTTATTTTGTTTTATCCCAAGCTGGGACATCAAATTTAACTAATAACCCCCCTTGTTCACGATTGGCTAATTTTAATTGGCCATCGTGAGCAGATATTACTTCATTACATAAACTTAAGCCTAGTCCAGTGCCTTTTTCTTTGGTACTAAAGAAAGGAAGTAATGCTTGTTGTAACTGTGAGGCTTGCATGCCGTTGCCTCTGTCAACTAAAGCAAATACCAAACGATTATTTTCGAACACCACTTTGAGTGCAATATCGCTGATTTCACAATCAGATTCATGGGCATTTTTGAGTAAGTTAATGAGTACTTGCTCTATTTGAGTCCCATCAAAAAAACCATCTGTTTTAGGTAAATCATCCAATAAGGTAAAGTCATAAATTCGTTGAACTGATGTAAGTAATAAACTGAGGTTTTGTCTGGTTTTTGTCGGTTCAGGTAAGCGGGCAAACTGCGCATATTGTTCCAAAAATACTTTTAAATTATCAGCGCGTCGGTTAATCGTTGTTAAAATATCAGGCAACATACCAAAGTGGGCTGGTTTATTGAGTATTTTAAGTGCTGACGATGTTAGTGAGGCTATCGGCGCTAAAGAGTTATTAAGCTCATGGGAAATCAGTCGAATGGCATTTTTCCAAAGATTAATTTCTTGGCGAGATATTTCAGTGGTTAAGTCTTTGAATAAATATAACGTATGTTGGCGCAAATTCATTTGAAAGTGCTGACAGGATAAATAATAGGTTTGCTTTTTATTCTCTTTATTTAATGTAATTAAGCCTGACTGTTTTTTTATGCAACTGTTTTTAAGTTCATCATCAAGATAGTTTACAATTTTTGTAAAAGTGAGGCCTTCTAATTTTCCTTTTATATTAAATAGTTTTTGCGCCACTAAATTTGAATATACAACCTGTTCATTTTCATTGGTTAAAACGATTGAAACAGGTGTGCTTTGCATTATAGTATCGAGTAATAACTCCCGCTGAAATAAGCTCATTCGCTCTTTTTTCATGGTTTTAGCTAAGGCATTATAAGCATCAACTAGTTGGCCTAATTCACCTTTAAACTCATTATGAATTTGCACGCTAAAAATCATTATCTTGAAAGCTCAATACACCCGATGTTAGGGCACTTATTAAGTTTCGGCTAGGTTTTAATAATCGTTGAATACCTATAAATACAAAGCTAAAACTAACTAATAATCCTAGGCTGATAATAAAAGATGTAGGAAATGCTAGGTAAGACAAACTCACATAGATACCTGCTTGTATTAATAACGTAATAAAAAATAATGTAAGTAATTGTGCTGACAGTGTTATTTTTTTAATCATTTTTTGTTTAGCTCAATGGCAAATTTTTCCATTCTTCGATAAAAAGCTTGTCGACTAAGGCCTAACCCTTTTGCTGCTTTTGATACCACACCTTGTGCTTATTCTAAAGCTTTTTTAATATCTGATTTAGTATATTCTGCAATCTCACTTCGGGAGTTTTTAGAGCGTTTGATGCCTAAGTGTTCAGGTTGAATTTCATTATCACCACATAATAAACACGCTCGCTGAATTACATTTTGTAATTCTCTTACATTACCTGGCCAATCATAGTTTTGAATTAAGCTTTCAGCGCCTTTTGATAGGATTTTATCATTATTCATAAATAATGATATAAGCTCATTAATATCTTCTTTTCTTTGGTTGAGCGCGGGTAAATCAAGTTCAATGACATTTAATCGGTAATATAAATCTTCTCTGAAATTGCCTTTTTTTATGGCTTCAGTGAGGTTTTCGTTAGTTGCACTGATCATTATTTCTGGTGCTAAAATATCGATTTTGAAATCGTCTGGTATGAACCGATATATCCATCACACCCACTATGGTCAATGGCTTTTTATTTACTAAAATTCGCTTGCCAACAGAATTAGCGCCACCAAATAGTGCATCATTTACGGTTTTATCTATCACAATAACCGCTTGAGAACTTGACTCAACTTCTTTACTCCAAGGTTCTCCATAAATAAATGGCATTTCCATCAGGTTGAAAAGTTGATAGTTGGTTGCACTAGCAGATAAATTCATAGGTCTTGCTAATAAGTTCTCAGGCTCAGCTATAAATTGCGTTTCCCATAATCTCACTAAATTCTTGACTGGTAACTGAGCGTTGAATATGTTTTCTACATCCTTATAAGTCGTTCTTGGCATACGAGACGCTTCTTGCTCTAGGGCATGAGCGGGCCTATTATCTAACATGACAAGTTGTATATTTTCACTTTTATGCGGTAGTGGTACTTTTTGCTGTTGTAGCGAAATCGTCATCATAGTGGTCATTAAGGCTATGCCAATAGCGATAGTGATCACCATTAGCGCATTCAGATTTTTTTTATGTTTTAAACTGTGTAAAACTTGTTTGAGTAACTCATTCATTTGATGCTCCTAAACAGCCATATCAGTTAATTGAGATTGCTGAATATCACTCACTTGGCCATCAAGAATTTGAATATTACGATTGGCGCGGCGCGCAAGCTCAGGATCATGGGTTACCATGATAATGGTTGTACCTTTTTTGTTGATATCTTGTAATAAATCCATCACTTGGCGCGCCATTAATGAATCTAAGTTACCAGTGGGTTCATCGGCTAATAAAAAGCGCGGTTTACCCGCTAATGCTCTGGCAATAGCGACCCTTTGTTGTTGACCACCACTGAGTTGATTAGGTAAATGATGCATACGTGAGGCTAAACCTACGATCTCTAATGATTCTTCTATGCGTTTTTTACGATCGTTACGGTTTAGGCCTCGAAATATTAAAGGGACTTCTACATTGTCATATAAACTTAAATCTGAAATAAGATTAAAGCCTTGAAATATAAATCCTATTTTTTCATTTCTTAAACGAGATAACTGATTGTCATTTAAACCTTTGATGTTGACACCATCTAAAAAATAATCTCCTTTTTCGAAGGTTTCAAGCATGCCTGCAAGATTTAAAAAAGTAGTTTTACCTGAGCCTGAAGGGCCTGTTACTGATACAAAATCACCTTCGGCAACTTCTAAATTAACATCACAGAGTGCATGGGTTTCAATTAAATCTGTACGATATATTTTACTGACGTTTTTCATTGATAACATTTTAAAATCCTTATAAATTTGCTGCGCAGTTTTATTGAGGCCACTATGTGGCGAAATGATTATATTGAATGCCTTTAACTCATTTTTAGTAGTTAAAGCGAATTCTTATTATTTTTACATCGCGAAGCGATTATTAATAAAACCTCTCTCAGGAAATTTTATTGGGTTATTAATACTTGGCTTTGATCATTAAATGGTGCGAGCGTTGAAATGACTACGGTATCGCCTTGCTTTAAACCTGATGTGATTTCTACTTTGCCAGTGCTACGAGCACCAAGTTTTATTTTTACTCTTTGTGCTAAGTTATCTTTCACTACGTAAGCTTTTAGACCTGCGCCTGACTCAACGAAAGCTCCTCTTTGTAGAGTGAGAATGTTGTCTTTTTGTTCAATAATGATTTGCGTTGATACGCGTTGGTTTTGACGCATGCCTGGAATTTGATCCGTTAAACGAATACGTCCAGAGACTTGTCCGTTATTGACTTCAGGTGAAATCGCAGTCAATTTCCCTGGATAAGACTGACCATTTAAAGTGATATTGGCATCAAAGCCTAACCCAAGTTCATCGGCATAGCTTTCAGGGATTTGTGCTTCTATTTCAAATGCTGATAAATCTACCAGTGATAATAGTGGTGTATTACGTAAAACAGCTTGTTTTTGTTGGATACTAATATTTCCGACAATGCCATTTAGTGGTGAACGAATCTCTAAAGCTGCCACTTTACGCTCTAGCTCTTCACTGATATGGTGTTGACGCTGTAATTGCAGCTCAAGTGCTTTGAGTTCAAATTCAAGTTGTTCTTTTTGCAGTTTTAAGCTTTCAATAGCATGGTTATTAGTAAGTGTAGCGCGCTTTAATCGTACAACTACTTCATCATATTCTAATTGTGAAATAAGCGACTTATCGATACTGGCTTTTGAGCGGGCCATTTCACTTTGTGCTGCGGCTAAATCTACAGCGGCTATTTCCATTGTTTGTTGATTATTTAATAGGTCACGGCGAGTTTGAATTTTTTGGCGCTCAACTTGAATTGAAAGTTCATCTAATCTGGCTTGCTCTTGTGCGTATTCACTTTTAAGTTGTGGGCTATCGATTACAGCTAATAGTTGCGCTTCTTCAACAGTATCCCCAGGTTTAACATGTAAAAATACCGTACCTTCATCCATGGAGTAGAGCGTTGGATTTACTGCAGCAATAGTTCGACCTTCAACTCGAATATCTTCTATAAATAGACCGCGCTCAACGGTTGCTAAGCGAACTTGTTGCTTTGATACGGTGAGATCTGCACTTAACAGTGATGCCATTGCAGGATAGCTGACCCAACCAATGGCAGCTATTGCAGTCGCACATGTTAGGGCAATGATACTTGTACGATTAATACCTAAAATGCGATTACTTTTAGGTTGTACTGCACGGTCTTGTTGTGAAGTGTCTTTAATCATGACCCATGTCCTTATTAATATTTTTATCGTGTAATTATTATTTACTTTATCAACTAACGTGCCATGTTTTAACTCGTTGATTTATTTGTTCTTATTTTTTTTGATGATTTTGTGATAATAGTACGGACGGACAGCGGACAGTCCGCGGACAGGTGTACGGTAATAGATCTGTTACGCTTTATTTAACATGGTTGAGTTATTTAGAAATAAGCAATTGAACTATATAATTAATCAAGAGGCTGTTATTTAGCCTGTATAATAGTGGTGAAAAATACTAGCTAGTTTTTTATGGTTGGCTATAATGCGCTGTTTTATTATTTCTTCTAACCGAAATATTGGCAGTACTCACTATGCAATTATTAAAATCAACTACACACCCTAATATTAAATCTTTATCTAAGAGCATGTTTCAGCGTAAAGCTGCCCGAGGTATTATCTTAAAAGGTGAAAATATTTTGATGGTGTATACCGCGAGATATCACGATTATACTTTACCTGGTGGTGGTATTGATGAGGGGGAAGATATTCAAGCTGGTTTAATACGTGAGTTAAGCGAAGAAACAGGAGCATGTAATATTAAAAATATACAAGAGTTTGGTTTATATGAAGAATTTAGACCTTGGTATAAAGCTGATTTTGATATTGTTCATATGTTATCTTATTGTTTTACATGCTCAATAGATGATGAGTTAGGGGAAACAAAGCTAGAAGATTATGAAATTAAAAATGGTATGAAACCAGTTTGGATCAATATATTTAAAGCAATTAAGCACAACCAAGATACGATAGCGAATAGTCCTAAAAAAGGTATGTCGATAGAAAGAGAAACATTTTTACTAAAACGAATTGTAGAACTAGGCTTAGTTAAACAGCTAGAAAGTATATGTAGTTAAGTAGTTTGTTGTAATAGGCTTAAATGGTGGGAAAGCTTGCTCAATATTTTGAGCAAGCTCACTCAAAACTTACTAATTATTCAATTTCATCTAAAACTTCAGCTGAGTATAGCTTATTGTGTAAATTTGCTTTTAAAACGCCTTTACGATGTGACAAAGATGACTCTAACTTTTTAACTGCGCTTGCAATTGCTGCATATAATTCTTTGTCTGATGCGTTAACTGAAATACTTACTCCTTCATATACTGTTGACACTTCAATTTTTTGTTCATTTCGCTCTACTGTAACAATAGCCTTTAGCGACATAATATCTGGATAATGCTGGCCGATTTTAGAAAACTTATTCTCTACGGATTGTTTAATAGCTTCAGTAATTTCAACGTGATGACCGGAAATCTCTATCTTCATATTTGTATCCTTTTCATTATCTTCAATATAATAATCGGTCTTGTACATCAAAAAAACAAGGGGTAAATGACAAAAAAATTTAATTTTTTTTAATTAACAAAATAGTGATTGTTTTTCTTGAAATGAAATTAATTTGGGCGCATGCTGTTAAATTGCTTCGCGTTTGAAAACCCTCATATACTTACAAATTTGCAATATACTTCTTTGATTAATTGTAAAGAATAAAACCATTATAAATTCTCATTAGATATTTTATACATAAGCGTTTTTTGATAGTTTTGCAGCAGACAAGAATAGTGAGACAAAAAAATGAATGAATTTTATCCTGAAGTAACACCTTTCAATGATTTTTTATTAGAAGTTGGTGATGATCACCAAATTTATGTAGAGGAATGTGGTAATCCACAAGGCCAAGCTGTTTTGTTTATTCATGGTGGCCCAGGTGGCGGGTGCTCTGAAACAGATCGACGTTTTTTTGATCCTGAAAAATATCATATAATTTTATTTGATCAACGAGGCTGCGGTCGCTCAAAACCTCATGGCAGTTTAGAGAAAAATGAAACTAAGTATTTAGTTGCTGATATAGAAATGATCCGAGCTAAATTAAATATTGATAGCTGGCATGTCTTTGGTGGTTCATGGGGTTCAACATTATCTTTAGTGTATGCACAAACTCATCCTGACAATGTAAAAAGCTTAGTGTTAAGAGGGATTTTCTTAGCTAGACCAGACGATACCAACTGGGCTTTTTCTGGTGGTGGTGCGACACGACTGTTCCCTGATTACTGGCAAGCATATTTAAATACCTTACCTGAAGGTCTAACTGATACTTCTATTAAAGCTGCTTATGAAATTATGATCGGTGAAGATAAAGATCTTGCATTAAAAATTGCAAAAGCTTGGGCACAATGGGAGATCCGTTGTTGTACTTTATTGCCAGATGAAGCATTTGTAGCAGACAAAACAGATGATGAATCTAGTTGGAGTTTAGCGCGTCATGAAGCACACTATATGGTTAACGATTGCTTTTTAACTGACAATCAAATTTTAGCTAATTGCGATAAAATAGCGCATATTCCAACAACGATTGTTCATGGCCGTTATGATGTTGTTTGTCCGTTTGATAATGCATGGAGCTTGCATCAACATTTACCAAAATCAGAATTATTGATCAGCGAAAATGCAGGTCACGCTTCAGTAGAGCCTGCAACAAAACATAATTTATTAGCAGCAACTAAAAAAATGCTAACAGTTTAAAGGATTTAAAATGTATACAGGTAAATGTTTATGCGGTGAAGTAGAAGTCGCGTTAAAAGGTGCTATTAGCGATATTATTCATTGTCATTGTTCATTATGTCGAAAATCAAGTGGTACTGCTTTTGCTACCAATGGTTTTATACAATCAAGTGATTTTGAAGTTGTAAAAGGACAAGAAAAGTTATCTTCATTTACTTTTAAACCAGGACGAATTCGTCATTTTTGTTCAGCATGTGGTTCACCTGTATATAGTGAAAACCAAGATGATCCAAGCCGTTTAAGGTTACGTTTAGGTATTTTAGAGTCTGATATTATTGAACGTCCTATATCTCATAATTTTGTATCTTCACAAGCTAATTGGGAAGACTTAGATGCAGGGTTACCTAGGTATGATGCATTTGAACCGAGTCGTCAGAAGTAGTTGTAATAAAAACTCCAATGCTCATTGGAGTTTTTATTTATTTTTGTATTTTATTGAATAAATTAAATATGTTTTTTTATAAACTCATCAATTTTTCGTAATGCTTGCATTCTATTTTTACCTTTACTCAGGTAATGATCCCCTTTTTCAAGTTCAATAAAACTTGCTTTTTTATCTGCATCTTCTAGTTCATCAAACATTTCTTCTGATTGTGAAATTGGCACAATTTTATCTAATTCTCCATGGATCAATAAGATTGGAATATTGATATTTTTAATATGGTTAATGGGAGATATTTGTTTTAAGTGATCTTTGTTTATATCTCCATTAGAAATGAGATCCTGCCAGTACGATACCACCCAATGATCACTGCCATAATTTATTTTCTCTTTTTTGAGCATAGCTTCGACGTCAGCAACTCCATTTATTGAAACTGCGCACTGATATAGCTCTGGTGTAAAAGCTGCACCCGCTAATGCCGCGTAACCACCATAACTACTACCCACAATACATACTTTATCTTTATCAATATGACCTTTGTTTATTAGATCTTTAACTGCATCAGTCAAATCATCTTGCATTGCTTTACCCCATTGTCCGCGACCAGCTAATGTGTGTTCTGGGCCAAAACCTGTAGAGCCGCGAAATTGTGGTTGTATTACTAAATATCCTTGATTCGCAAAATATTGACTCATCCAATCAAAACTTACTGTGTCGTACGACTCAGGACCACCATGAGGCAAAATAATAGCTGGTAATTTTTCAAGTTTAGAATTAACCGGTTTAGTCATTAATGTTGGAATTATTAAGCCATCTCTAGCCTTAAAAGAGTATTGAGTAACAGGGTTTACAGTTTCAGGTGTAATTGAGGGCCTTAAAGAGGCTAGCCTACTTAACGTGCTATTTTGATATAATACATAATCACCAGAACTATTTTCTCCGTCCATATATAAGATTATACTACTCCAGTCAGGCGTATAATCTGCAATTATAAAAGCATTGTTTGGCATCGCATGATTAATACCGCGTATACGTGCGTTTAGTTTATTATCAAAAAAATCGTAAGTAGGTGTAAAACCGGAATACCTAACACCATGTACAACCCGATTGATGTCCGTCAGCAATCTTTCTACATCTTTGTCTTTATGGCTAAATGTGGCATCAGATATTTTTCCGTCAGCTAGTGACATAGTGAAATAAGCAACGCGCCCATGTTTCTTGTCTTTATTTAACATTACTAAACTTTTGAAATCAGGTGTTATTCCTGCAAAGCTTTTTGTTCTATAAGAGGTTTCTTCTTTGAAAATTTGAACCCAATCACCGTCAATTAAAGATTCTACTTGATGTATATTGGTATCATTATTATATCTTTCTCTAGCTAACACATTAGCTTGATCATCCATAAAAAAATCAATCGTATCTTTTTTACTTCGCTTATAAATTCTAGGTCTTTTATTCTTTGTTAAATTGACTTTATATAAATTAAAAGAGCCGAGATCTTTATAAGCAGGCATATATGCATATCTCTTGTCGGGGCTGATACCAATAACACGGCCTAACTGTGTTTGACCTCCGTAAATACCTTTGCCAGGAATGAGTAATTGATGAAGTTTATTTGTTGCTAAGTTAAAAGCAAAAGCAGCACTAACTTCATGGCGACCTCTATAACCATTTAAGTAGCGGTTTTGAGTGGCGACTAGAATAAGTTTTTCATTACTTATGAAATAAGCAAAGTTTGGTTTTACGTTTGAAATATCAATTGCTGAAATTAGATTTTTAGTTTTTAACTCTCTTATGATAAGTAAATCTTTGTCTGTAGATGTATCTCTATAGGCAATTCTTTGGGCATCAGGAGATAGCACCATTAAGCTAATGTTTGGTAACTCTCCATAATTTTCAATTTTTGGTGCTGATATTTTTCCAAGGGGTTGTGTTGAAATGAGTAATATTGCTAAATATATTAATATTCGCATTATATCTCCTTATATTGCTGAATTTTCAATGTATTATAAAGAAAATACTAATTAAGAGTACTTATAAATACTTTAATATAAGAAAAAACTGAAACAACTTTAGTAAGGCAGTATGTATTTAAGCCTCGTCGCCTAAAGTAAATGTAATAAAACAGCCAATAAGAGTTAATTATTAAAGGCTGTTTTGTATTAAATTAATGCTTTTTACGGTGTACTCATTTGAGATTGAATATAGTTATGAATACCGACTTTATTAATGAGACCAAGTTGCTGCTCTAACCAGTAAATATGATCCATTTCAGTATCATCTAGTAGATCTTCTAAGATCTCGCGGCTAACATAGTCTTTCTCTTGCTCGCAAACACCAATGATCATTCTTAAGCTGTCTGCTACTACGCGTTCTGCTTTTAAATCATTCTCTAGCATTTCTTTCGTATTGGAGCCTATCAATAGGGGTTCTCTAGAGGCTGTATCTGCTTTGCCTTCTAAAAACAAAATACGTTCAGCTAAACGTTTAGCATGTCCGAGTTCTTCCTCATGTTCATGCATTTCATGTTCATGAAGTTTATCTATCCCCCAATCTTCAAACATTTTACCATGAGCAAGATATTGATCCATGGAGGTTAATTCTAGTGTTAATTGTTTGTTGAGTAGATCTATTACTTTTTTAGTACCTTGCATGTTATTCCTCCATCATAGATTGTTGATAATTTTCTATGCCTGTATTATCAATTAAGAATTGTTGTGACTCGATCCAGTCAACGTGTCCTTCTTCATATTCGAGGATGTCTTCCAGTAATTCTCTGCTGACGTAATCTTCTTCTTTTTCACATAGTGCAATGGCTTTACGAAGTTTGGAAATTTGTTCCATTTCAAAGTCTAAGTCGCATTGAATCATTTCTGCGGTATCTTCACCTATACGTAGCTTTTCTAAATGCTGCAAATTAGGCAAGCCCTCTAAAAATAATATTCTTTCAATTAAATCATCTGCTTGTTTCATATCTTTTATTGATTTTTTATAGTCTTTTTCGTTGAGTTCTTCTAGCCCCCAATTTTTAAATATTCGTGCATGTAAAAAATATTGATTTATTGAGGTTAGCTCATAGGTCAGGATCTGATTCAAAGAGCTTATTATATTACTTTTGCCTTTCATGTTTTTGTCCTACTTTGCTTTAATGGTAAATACATTTAGGTACTTTTAGTTTAGGACAAAAAAAATACCACGTTAGATTGTTTTTATATAAATGGTAAATTGATATATTCTTTTAAAATAAGGTACTTACAATGCAAATTAGAGTTGTTTTTATTACGTTTTTATTACGTTTTTAGATGTGTTTTTACGTGATTATTGTGTATATTTAAAATGTGTTTATCATTGACGTTTACTTTATGCGAATGTTAAAGCTAAAACTTCAATGAGTGTGAAATCATCATTAATACCTATTTATAAGATTAGGTTTATCAGTATTATCTTGAACAAATTTTACTTTATAACCATCTGGGTCTATATAATAAACCAATTTGATGCCCCGATAGATCACGGTTTTCATTTTCTCTATTATCATTTAACGATAAATATTGGTAATCATCATCAAAGTGGATCCCATTTCTAGCTTTACCATACCACAGCCCTTTATCGCCTACGCTCCAGTGAAGGAAAGCTGCTTGATAAAATGTAAATAATTTTAAAGTTCTTTACGAGTAAATTTAAATTTTATAGGTTTATCTTATTGTTTTTATTAGTTTATAATGTGATTTTAAATTAACTCGCCATGGGGGAGTTAATCTATTGACACCTGCATGGTATAGTTTTATTTTATTACCTGATGGATCTAAAAGAACGGCTTCCCGCCATAAATAAGACTGATCTGTTGGTAACTGTTTAAATTCAATACCTTTGGAGATCAGTGCTTCAACCCAAAAATCTAAATCCTCATTCTCAAAATATATTGTTGCGCCATTGCTAAATGATTCTTCATTTAATGACAATGAGAAACTTGCACCATTGGGGCATTCAAACCTTGCGTAGTGAGGTGTATCAACTATGAATAAAAAGCCCAGTAAAACATAAAATTCGGTTGCTTGTTTCATATTGTTTACGGGTAATGTGATTTGATTTAAGTTCATAAATATCTCCTTAATTTGTTTTTTTATGGTTTACATACCATATAAATATTCTTGCTGTTTAGGGAAAGGTTGACTGTTATGCTGCGCTCTAATTTTTTTTAATG
This sequence comes from Pseudoalteromonas sp. NBT06-2, assembly GCF_002276045.1. Lineage (GTDB taxonomy): Bacteria > Pseudomonadota > Gammaproteobacteria > Enterobacterales > Alteromonadaceae > Pseudoalteromonas. The sequence continues at coordinate 39,038 of NZ_NQMR01000015.1, forward strand.
CGCCGCTATATTGATGCAGCATATGCATGCTGTAATCAATACGATCTCTTAAGTTAGTATCTCTAGAGGTTAAATCTTGATTATCATTTAATACTTGCTCAACATTTCTAATAATTAAGTGATCTGGTGTCGCAACCAGTTTGTTGTTTTTAAGTGCATTCATTTTTAATTCTGCAATAGGGTAGGCACCACTGATACCACTGACTACTGAAGTCAGTAAAACTGGCTTATGAGCAGTATTTTGTGCATCACACATTAATAAAAAATTTTTAAGAATAGGTGTTGCCATACCACCCCATTCAGGTGTGATTAAAACAAGGGCATCCGCTTTTTGTATCTTTTTATTTATTAAAGGCCATTAACTACCTACCTTTGATTTGCTTGATTGCTCACCATCCCAAAATGGCAAATTATATTTGCATAGTTCGATATGCGTGACGTCATCAAATAATTTTTCTACTTGAATTAAATAATTAGCAACTTTAGCGCTTTGGGATTCAACTCTTTGACTACCGTTCACAATAAGTAAATTCATATTTAGTAAACTTTTTTGTTTATTAATTATTAAGTAAAGTAAACTCTTTACTTAAGCTTGTAAAGGGTACTTTTAAAATAAAGTAAATAAAAAAGTTTACTTAATATTTGATTAAGGAATAATAGAGATGAAAATAAAAAATAGCTTATTGGTGAAGGTGTGAAAACAAGCGAAAAAATAATTAGCTTACTTAAAGTCGAAGGTGCATTAACCGCTAAAGTATTAGCAAGTGAATTGCAATTGACAACTATGGGTGTAAGGCAACACTTGCAGGCATTAGAAGAGTCTGGCGATATTAGCTTCGAAGATAAAAAAGCATTAAGAGGTAGGCCAACACGATATTGGGCATTAACAACTAAAAGTAATAGTCGCTTCTCAGATAGACATGAAGAGCTCACAGTTCAGTTAATTGATTCAGTTAAAAGTGTATTTGGTGACTCTGGATTAGAACAACTCATTTCTCATAGAGAGCAAGCCTCATTAGATTTATATCAAACTGCATTAGCGGATAAAGAGAGTTTAGAAGATAAGTTAAATACCTTGGCAGAGCTTAGAACTGAAGAAGGGTATATGGCTAATGTGATTAAAGGCTCTCTTGATGATAAAAAATGTGATGACACTGTTTTTTGGCTTTTAGAAAACCATTGTCCAATATGTGCAGCTGCGAGTAGTTGTTTGAATTTCTGCCGTTCTGAACTGAATTTATTTCAAACTATTTTAGCTGATGTTGCAACTGTGGCAAGAGAAGAGCATATTATTGAAGGTGCTAGGCGCTGTGCTTATAAAGTAAAAGCGTTTGATAAGATTTGAACAGGGTCACAAGTTTTACATTTATAATTGGTTTGTGTTTTTATATTTTTCTCAAAAACGACGATTAGGTAAGTCGGTTAAAATATCTATCTTCGTTTTTTGCTTGTTTTCACAGTTAATATCACTTAATTATTTCTAGTTGCGACAATCTCTTCATCGTGATTGGTTAATGTGCTTTCTGGTTCATTAAAAGCAGGATCAAGTTGTCTTAATTTTTTAGATATCGCATCCACTTTATTCCATACATCATGATCGAGTCTTATTTTATGGTGCATAATTTTTAATACAGGTAATAAAGAAACATCAATGGTTTGCGCTATAGCTTGAACAGCATCTGCTACTTGTGGATCGGTATGATTATCGATATTCACCTCAGGTACAGTTTGTTGTTGTAATGTGTCGATTAACTGCTTATTGATATTAATGAGTTGCGATAGCTGATCTGAATTATTATTGTTTTTAATTGCTAAAACTAATTGAGCTAATTTATCAGTATTGTTATTCGCGCTGATTGCCAGTGTTAGCTCTGTCAGTTTATCTGCATTGTTATTAGTACTGATTGCCTGTGTTAGCTCTGATAGTTTATCGGTGTTGTTATTGGCGCTGATAGCTTGCGTTAGTGATTGAGTTAGTTCACAAAGCTTATCTGAGTTGTTACTGGCACTGATCGCTTGGCTGAGTGATTGTGATAATTGTTGTAAGTTATTGTTGTTATCTAGTTGAGTAAGCGTGTGGTTAATAGTTGCTAGTTGCTCACTAGAGTTATTGGCGATTAAAGATTCTGCTATGGTTTGTAACTGGCTTTGAGGGCTAGTTTGACTAATAGAGTTAGCCACTTGTAGTTAGGTTGAATTTGTGGGTTAAATCTTGTACTCGTATTTCAATTAATTGTTCAGCACCTTGAAATGTGACTCTTGCTTGGCCAAATGTCTCAGTCACTTTTGAGGTGGCAATAATGCATTCTAAGCCTATAAAATCGTGTTTATGAGCAGTTTGTTTACTGGTGAAGAACCGCCTCAGTGGCTTTGTGAGTAATGCGCTTAATGGTAAAGCTATTATACTGCAAGTAAATATGAGTACTGCACCAAAGACATAGTATAAATCGTGTGTTTTAAAGGCATTTAAAAACCAAGCTTGACTATAAATGCTGATCAACCAAGCAGTCATAATAATAATGCTCGATGAAACCGTTAATGGCACTTCACCTAAGCCTAAGTTATTAAATAATCTCTATGTACTTACGGTATTAGTTTCGGTTTCGAGTTCAGCATCTGCTTCAAACATATCTATGTCGGATAAGCCAACGATTGTCACTAACCAAAATAAAATTACGATGATTAATAGCACTGAAAATACAACTGTTGGGAAGGTTAATGCAGCATTTAAAAATTCCATTTTTACTCCTTAATATACCTTCATCAGCTTAATCATTAAGCTGATTTATTATTTTCTATAATATTTTGTTCGTAATATAAATTGAAAGTTAAAAAAGTTAAGTTTTTTCATTTGGGTAACGCTTATCTATTGCTTTTAAAGATTTTAAAAACAAACCTAAACCACCCATAGTCAGTACTAAAATGACAATTAAATCAAATGAACTCATGCTTGCAAATGAGAATTGAATTGAGCTAATGACACCAAAAATTAAAGCGGTTATTGAACCTAAAGATAATATCCAACCTAATATATTTTTACTATTGTAGAAAACGAGCCCTATACCAAATATGAAAGGGATAATCACCATACCACTGGTAATACTCATTCCTGAAAAACCGTACAGACGGGTACCCATACCAAAAGAGGAACTAATCTTTATGGCATTTAACAGCATGAAAAAGCCACCACTCATCATGATTAAACCTAAGAAAAATTGACCTATGCCACCTGAAGTTCCACCTGCACCTTTCATACTTATTCCTTGCTTGTGTTTATAGCGTATTTAATTAATATGTCAGCTACTTTTTGCTTAACAGCGCGTTTGTCTTCGGTATTAACGTCAAAACGAATCGCTAATTGTGTTATTTCTTCATCATTAAGATTAAATGATAATCTCTGTCTGGTTTTTTTAGATTTAACATCTAAATTCAAAATTTTTCGTATCATATCGGAAGGCGTGAGTTCTTCATCTATAGCCTGTTTTTTTATGTTTTTTTGAACTTCACTGCTTAAATCAAAAGCCATTTGCGTCGCACGGATAGCTTGCTCTTGCTTTAACCACTTATCTTCTTTTTTGATCATGTAGCGTTACCTGGAAACAAGTCTACAATATCAGTAATAGGGCGAGTTAAAGTTAACGAAATCTCAGTCTCACCGCCATCCCAAATCTCGATATTAAGGCTGTGGCTTTCTTGAGGTGATGCTAAGCAAATCATTTCACAGGGCTCACCACTTTCACTTTCATAGCGGGGCAATGATAAATTACGGAAATCTTGTTTATGGAAATAAACCACATATGGCGCCTCGCTTTGCTTATATTCGTCGGCTAAAAATTGACTAAACTGCTCAGGTTTATTATTTGTATTAAGGTGTGTTAAATCTTCTTCATCAAAAATACGTGCAAATTCATCTAAAGTGAAAATAGCATCTACGTCATCTCTTTGAATTTTTATTGAAAAGTTAGCCCACTGTTCACCATCTTCTTTTTCTATTTGTAAAAATACTACTTGGCCAGAATCAGTTTCTAAAACAAATTCAGTGTCTGAGCTACGCTCATATTGATATGTTTGTACATCAGCTACTTTTAACGTCTGGCCTTTTAGCCATGAAGGATAAGCAAATGAATCAATTATTTGCAGCATATCTCCAGACTTAAGCTGGCTTGCATCATTGAGCTGACGCTCGGGCTTTTTTTTTGATTTGAAGAAACTAAACATGGAGGGGTCCCTTATAGGTCTGCTGTGCATTTTTATTGTAGGCCACTATAATGGCATAAAATTAAAATACAGAGGTTAATTTTCCGCAGTTTGTCGCGTAAATTAAATCGCGAAGCGATATTAATAAAAATATCCTGCTTCGCGTAGTGAAGTCGAGGCTGAGCGATATAGCTTGCCTCGAGGGCGTTTTATTTCCCTTGTTTCGCTTTAATTCGCGCTAAAATATCACTATTTTTTGTATTGCTTCCACCAATACCTGCTTCTGCCATTTTAGCTTTTAGATCATCGCCATTTGACGCTGATTCAAGTTGTTTCGCTGCAGATAACTCATCTTGTCTATCTAGCTGTCTTTGCTTGATACGATCAAGAGAAGCACGTGCTGACGTCATAGATGATTCATTAGTATTAAGTGTGCTGTTTACTGCCATTGTTGCTTTTTGTACGCTTTCTGTTGTTTTAACCATGGTTAGTTGACGCTGATTTTCCTTGATAGTTTTTTCAGCTTCTTTAACTTGTTGCTTAAGTGCAACAATATGATTACTAAAGCCTGATAAAACTTGTTCTTGCTCTGCTTTTTCAGTTTCAAAATCACCTATTTTTTCTGCAATTTCGATAGCTAATGCTTCATTATTTTGGCTAAGTGCTTGTCCTGCGTATTCTTCATGCTCACTGATACTGCTATTTAATGCACTGACTTTACGTTTACACTGCATTTCTTTAGCCATTACTTCAGTTAAGCTTTTTTTCGCTTTTTGTAATGCGTTTTGTGCATCTGCAATTTCTTGTTCGAAAATACGGATACCATTTGCGTCAACAATTGACTCACCTACTTCTCTTGCGCCACCACGAACTGCTGTAAATAATTTTTTAAGTATGCTCATAATTTTATCTCCTGGCCTAAACCATTATTCATTTAAGTAAGCTGTGACCGCATCTAAAGAATCAATTGCGTTGTCAGCTAATGTTACTAATTCATGTGTTATATCATCGAATGATGAATTAACTGATAAAGCACCAAAAATGGCATATTTATCATCAATTTTTGCAAATGCGCTTAATGGAATTGGCACGTTTAATCTAAGTAGTGCTTCATTAAGTTCATTTTTTAATGCTACTTTAATTTCGCTTTCGGCAAATAAGTAACTAATACAAAGCAGTTGCTCGTCAGTTCGTGTAACAAAAATAGGCAATTCGTCATTACCATCAACAATTACTTGAAGGACTTCCTGTTCGTCTTCACTTGCAATTAGAAAAGACTCAAAACTAACACCTTCTGCTTCGAATGTTGCTAACTTGATTGAAAGTTCATTTAATTCCATCTTCTGTTCCTTTGCTTAAAATGACATATTATGTCTGAGTTGATAATTGCATTTGCGACATATTATGTCAACAAAAAAGTGTAAATTAATTTAATTTTTATATAATTCAGATTCATTTTGCCAGGCTTTACTGTGATAATCGTACAGTACACCTGAACCGAGTCTATTAACTTCAATAGACTTTATTTCATTAAAAAAGTTTCGTGGAAATATAAATGAAGCAAGGATATATTCTTGACTTAGCCATTTTGATTCCACTGGTAGTTGCTGTAATTTTGCAATTCGGTTACTGGCACTTTGCCCTGAACGCGTTGCGATAGTCCAACCCCATTGACCAAATGAAGGGATGTTTTGCTGATACTGCTCGACATGTAAAAATCCCGAAAACTTAACCGTTTTGGCGATGCTTAAAAAGGCATTTTTTGCATGATAAGGGGAAGTAGACTGTATAGCCAAAGCACCATCTGGTGCTAGTAATTGACGTACCTGATTATAAAAATAATCACTATATAATTTATTTAAATCAGGGTGATTAGGATCTGGTAAATCTATGATGATAGTATCAAACTGCTTGCCTTGGTCTAATAATTTTTCGACTTCTAAAAAAGCATCTGTCGCGACTATGTGTGCTCTAGGATCGCTCATTGATTCTTCATTTAATTTAACTACGCGTTGTGTTATATATTCCGGTATTTCGAACTTATCACTAGAGAACTGCGTATTTTCAAAGCCAAAAAGCGAGAGTAATTGAGCATCTAAATCAACTAATGTTACTGATTTCACTGGCCATTTTAGCGTATCTCTTAGCGCTAACCCGTCTCCACCGCCAATAATTAAAATATTATCATGGCGATTTGATGCTGCCATTGCAGGATATACTAACATAGAATGATAAAGCTGTTCATCGGCACTAGAGAACTGTAAACGCCCATTTAAAAAGAGATCTGTTATCGGTTCATTTTGATTTTTCAAAAAACGCTCTGTCACCACTAAGTGCTGATATTTTGTTGATTGTGAATAAATGACTTTATCTTTATATAACACACTACTTAAATTTTTCATCCAAGTTGTGCCCATTACTAAAAGCAGGCTAAACAAAAATAATAATACAATATGGCAAACAAATAAATATTTTGCATAACGAATATAAGTGCGATATTTAGCTAAAAATATAAACCCTGCGACTATATTAAATAAAGCAGTCCACGCAGCTGCTTGCATTATGGGCATGGATAACATGACTGAGACCCAAATAGCAGCGCCAATACCTGCACCAATATAATCTGCGCCATAAATCGTACCCGCATTATTTTCTAAAAATCGGCCATAAACTTGTTGACGGACACGGGCGATAAGCGGAATTTCCATGCCAATTAATATACCTAAAATAAGTCCAAAAATATAAGGCATAAATTGTGCTATATCTTGCAGTTGTTCAAAAAGGTAACCATCTAATAATACATTGGGCGGTAAATTAAATGTTTCAGAAAGCGTATGGGGTAGGGTGTAACTAATAGCGATAAGACTGGCAATAAATAAAATACAACTCATGCCTAGTAAAGCAATTAAAGCTTCAAGCCAAGCAAATGCAGTGAAAGCATCTTTAAACCAACGAGCCATAAAAGCACCTATGCCCATAGCGACTATCATAGTGCCAATCATGGCGTATATTGCGCTTTCTACAGAGCCTAAAACACGGCCAGCATAATGTGAGAGTAAATATTCATAAATTAATCCACACCCAGCTAAAATCGCCATTACAGTGATCAGTAAAATATCGTGAAACCATAAGGTCTGTTTTGAGTTTGTAACTGTTGCGGTATTCAATAGGGTTTAGACTCAGATCAATTAGACAGAAATAGCTCATGAGTGTTTGTTACTCCCATGAGCTATGAAAGGGTAAGGTTTTAATTACCTAATAAAGTCGCCATAGTTAAACCAATAGCAAATGACGTTGTTGCTGATATCGCTGCAACACCAACATTTTTTTGACGATTTACCTCATCTGAAATATTAGTGCCAGATAAAATGATTTTTATTGTGATTAAATGCAAAATAATAAACATCACTAGGCTGAATACTGCAGCAGCTGCCCAATAAATTAAGCTCATATTTATATTTTCTGCGTTATAAGGTGCAATACCCGTTGCAGCTGTTATAGCTAAACCACTACCAATTAAAAATCCAGCATAACGCACGCCCACAGCTAAGTTATTATCTTTAATTGCTTGTTGTAGACAATCACCATTTTTATTTGTGCGTTTGAATAATTGAACACGATACTGGCTTACTAATAACATAATAATATTTCCAATAAAAAATGCAGCAATTACGATTGGGAGACCATGCCAGCCTTCAGTTAAAACCCAAATAAGTGCAGAACGAATAAGGATTGCAACAGTAACAATATGACCAAATTCAATTAATGCAGCAGTCACATTACCTTTGACAATTTCATCATGTAAATCGACTTTACGTAAAGCGACTTTATCTTGGAAAAAGTGACCAAGTTTGATTAATGCAATCCCCACTAAGCCGTAACCAGCCATTTGCATTGCTTCTTCAAGTAAAGTATCGGCAAAGTTTCCGTTTGTAATACCCGTTAAAACAATGGCTAAACCTGCTAAACCTGCAGCAAAACTTAAACCAAAAGCAAAATTGTCACGTTTGGTGATCTCATCATTGGCATGTAAGTTTGAGACCCAACCTTTAATTAGTTTTAAACTTACAAATAAAGCGATGATGACGATAAAGTCTATGGCGAGTGCTTGGGCTGTCCATAATGTTAATCCGTTCATTTTATATTCTCCAAAAAAATTCTTTAATTAAATTCGTTAATACCAGTATTTTTATTGATTATTTTCCGCGGCTTACGCCACGTGAAGTACGACTTGAGCTATTGCGAACAGAGCCTGAGCTCTTTGAGTAACTACTTTTTGAATAACTACTTCTTGTTTTTACTGGGGTATAACTACTTCTACTTAAGCTTGATGCGCCTGCGCGTTTTTTAGCATAGGGACTCGTAAACTGTTTTCCTTGGCGCTTATATGATTGCTTAGTACGAGTTTCAATTTTTTGCTGTGTTTTATATTGATTTTTACTGGTATAACGTGAGCGGCCATAGTCATTATAATAACTGTAGCGACGCTTTCTGCTCCACCTGTCATAGCTCACACCACCAACCACATCACCAAGCATACGGTACATACCATACCATTGCCAAAAACTAGTACCGCTTGAGTTGGTTTGCCAATTACCATAATTAGGATTACCTATCATTTGGCTACCCGCACCTAAATTTTCACCTTGGTTCGCTGCATTTTCAGCTTGTTGGCTGATTGCACCGACGCGTGCGAGATTGCCTTCTGACATATCAGCTAATACATTTAACGGATCGGTTAAAGCGTCGCCAAATAAGCTTAGTTTGGCAGCTTCTTTGATTTTGGCTAAACGATCTAATTGAATAAACGCATTATCTAAGGTGATAGGCTCATTTTTTATATCATTTAAGCGTGTTGTTAAACCTTGAAATAATGGGCCTTGCGTCGTGGCATCTTGTGCAACTAGGTTACTTATTTGAGATAGTTTTGGGATGTTACTTTGTAAGTAACTATCATATTCTTTTAGCAATTTAGCATTTCGGATGTAATTGTTATCCAGTGCTTTTTTTAAGCTTTCAATTTTTAATTCAGTTGAGGTTATTTCTAACTGAACTGATTTTTGAGCTTGTTCTTCTTTAGATTCACAGCCTAACAGAAACAGTGAAAAGCAAAAAAAACTAAATAGCTTCCAGGCATTAAAATTCGACATTCATTGTCACCTTTTATCAGCATTAATTTATAGAGATTATTGAATGACCTTAGTTTTGCATAACCCAGAATTTAAACCAAGTTTTTTGAATCTAATAATGTAAATAGATATTTTTAGGAGATATAGGTCGGTTAAATTAGATAGCTAATCTAGTCGATTAGCTATCTAGATGTTTAATTAGAAGATATAACTGCGCTACTCGTAACTATTACAGCTTTGTTTTTTCTTCCCTTCATTAATTTAAATGCAACGGGTACAAAGTAGAATGATAAAATAGTTGTTAGTGCTGTACCGCCAGCTATCGAAACTGCAAATGGCGGCCAAAACCCGCCTCCAGCTAATATCAGTGGCATAAAACCGCCAACTGTAGTGATAGTGGTTGAGGTAATATGGCGAGAGCTGGTCATTACTGCTGCTATTATTTTATTTTGATCTGTGCCTGCATCAGTGGCACGTAATTCGGATAAAATAACAATAGCGGCATTTATCGCTAGTCCCATTAAACCAAGCAGCCCTATGATCACGGTAAAGCCAAAAGGGAACCCACCGAGATAAACACTTAGCAAGCCTAACATGGCAGCTTGAATCGCATTTATGATAATCAATAATGTAGTTGTAAAAGAATTAAAAGATACAACAAGTACCGTTAGCAGCAATACTGCTATGATGCCAACTGATGCAATTAATTGGCTCACAGCTTCGTTACGTTTTTGAGACTCCCCACCAATTTCTAACTGATAACCCGGTGGTAATCTAAAGTCAGAATTAGTTAGAATCTCTTGAAAATCACTTAATACAGACTGTGGAATAATGCCTGTTTTTAAATAACCTTCAACGACGTTTACACGTTCGCCATTTCGACGTTCAATACTGCCTCTTGATGGTTTTAAACTCAGTTCGGTAAAGGCTTCAACATTTAATGACTGATTTGCTAAAAAGTTAGTGGAATTAAGTGCCAATGTTGAGCTTCTATCTACGTCAGAGACTCTTACTCTCACAGGAATTGTTTCAGTTTGTTCGATTATACTACCAGCGATAAGACCATGATATTGAGACTGTAATTGACTGGCTAAATCATTTAGGGTTAAGCCACTTTGTTTTAATGCAATTTCATCGGCTTTTAACCAAAGTTTCGGATTTCCAGATATTAAAGTAGAGCGTGTTTGAATTATATTTTCGTGTGCAATTAACAATGTACGCAGTTCTAATCCGAGTACATTTAATGTATCAAGATTAGGACCGTAAATTCGCATTTCTATTGGTGCATTAAACGGAGGGCCTTGTTCTAATTTTCTCACTATAATTTGAGCTTGGGGGAATGCGATATCAAGTGCTGTTTGTAGCTCTGGAATAAGTTTATTTGCAACTTTAAAATCTGGTACTTTAACCATCGCTTGTGCATAATTAGTGGCACCTCGACTTCTGGGTTTTATATTGTAATAAAAGCTAGGAAAGTTATTGCCTATCATCCAATCTAATTTTTCGATACCTTTAAATTGCTTAATAAAACGATCGACTTCTAAAGTGGTTTGTTTGGTATTAGCGATACTACTGTTAGGCGATAATCGCATTTCTATATGAAACATGTCACGATCAGATGGAGGGAAAAACTGTTCAGTAAGTTGACCTGCACTGAAAAAACCTAAAGCAGGTAAAATAAAAACTAAAGCTAAAGTGCGCTTCGGATGGTTTAAACTCCATTTTAATGAAGCTGAAAACTTTTCAGATAATTTAGGTAGGCGAATGCCTCTGCCCCAAATTGTATTAGGTTCATTGCCATTAATAAATTGACCTGCAAATACGGCTATTAAGGTATGAGAAATTAAATATGAACCAATTAAAGCAAAGATAACACTTAAGGCTATGCCACCAACAAATTCACCAGCAGGTCCTGGCATAAGTACGATTGGTGTAAAAGCTAATATAGTGGTGAGAGTTGAGCCTAATAATGGCATCCAAAAGTGTGATACCGCGGTTTGGACTGCTTTTAACGCTGGGTATCCTTGTTGACGATATCTTTGAATAGAATCTGTCATTACAATTGCGTTATCAACCATGATACCAAGTGCAACAACCAAGCCTGTTACTGACATTTGGTGTATTGGTAAACCGTAATATTGCATAGTGACCAATGTAAATAAAACTGTCAACGGTAATGCTGTTCCCACTATGATAGCGGCTTTAAAACCTAAAGTGAGCATGAGTACTGATAAAATTATAATGAAACCAACCAAGATATTATCGATAAGTTCGCCCAATCTATTTTCAGTATATTGTTGCTGATTAAAAATATCTTTTAATTGAATTTGTTCGGGCAAGTTTTGTAAAAATAGTTTTTTGCTTTCATCTACACTTTTTGAAAATTTATCAATACGAAGACCTGGTAACATGCGTGCCGCAACATAAATCCCTGGTTGACCATTAATTAACGCAATATCAAATTCAGGTGTTTTAATAGATTTTTTGATGCTAGCTAGGTCGGATAATTGATATTGGCTGCCAGTTTCTGTGCTGATTAGTGGTATTTGTTCTATACGAGTAATCGAATCAAAAGCACCTATTAATTCTAATTGAATTTGTGTTTGATTGTTGATTAAAGTACCTGCGGCCACTTTAGCATCTGCGCCTTGAAGTGCATTTGCAATCTGTTGGATTGAAATGTTGGCAAGGGCTGCTTTATGCGCATTGATTTTGACTAAGACTTCTTCTTCGGGTTTTCCAAAAAAATGGACTACTTCTACACCTGAAACATTGCGTAACTTGCTTTGTAACTCTTTAGCATAACGGTTGATTACAGCTAATGATACTTCTGGACTATTGCCTGTTAAGGCAAATATTCGCGTGTAAGCATAACCTTTTTCGTCATCTAATTGGGGAGTACTTGCTTGAGGTGGTAAATATGGCTGTACATCTGCTAATAAATCTCTTAATCGTGACCAAATAGGGATGGGGTCAATGACACTGTCTTTTAACTCTATACTTAACACAGAAATACCTGGTCGAGATGTTGAAACGATGAGTTTTATTTCTTGTTGGGCTTTTAATTTTTGTTCCAATATTTCACTTAACTGTACTTCAACACGTTCTGCACTGGCACCGGGCAAAAAAGTGGTCACAGAAGAAAAACGATTGGTGATCCTTGGATCTTCAGTTCTGGGTAAACTATTGATTGCAGCAAAACCACTGACACATAATAAAACAATCATTAATGCTTGTAGGCGAGGGTGTTCAAATAAATATTTGATCATTTCAACTTACCTTCTAGCTTAACTTTACTAGCAAGCGTGGTATTAACAATATTGACGGCAATGTTAGTGCTTACTTTATGTAAACCGCTAGCGACTATTTTACTTTTATCGGGTAAAGCTGCACTGACATAAGCATTTTTACCATCGGTATATATCACTTCGACTATTGTTGGTTTTAAACGTGCAGTATTTTCTTGTTGGTTTATATGATAAATATTCCAAGTCCCGCGAATACCATCTGTTAATGCTGATAACGGTATCCAATAACCTAAAGCATGTTTATTTTGTTTAATTTTAAGTCGTGCAACTTGTCCAGCATAAACTGTTACATCGTCGGGTATAGCAAACCTCATTAATAAGGTATGTGAAATGGGATCTATCTCAGCTCCTGTGCTGAGGGCTTTTGCTTTATACTCTTTGCCAGAAATAATGACTGGCATATAAGGTTTTATTGTTTGTTTCAAATGCTGTGGCACACCTACTTGAATTTGATTATGACCATTTTTTAATAAACGAATAACAGGGGTGCCAGGGGCTACAATCTCCCCGATAGAAACAAAACGTTGTCCTAAAACACCATCGAATGGGGCTTTTAGGTGAGATTTTTCAATTTGAAGGTCTACACCCGAAATAGCGGCTTGAACTTCACTTTTACTCGCTTGGAATACATTTATTTGCGTATTGATTTGATCTAAACTTTGCTCAGCAGAATAGTTTTGTTTTTGTAATTTATCTAGCCTTTTAAGATCTAATTGAGCTAGAGATAACTCGGCTTCAATACGTTTCAAGCTTGCTTGAAGTTTTTGCTTTTCAATTTCGAGTAAGCTGGTATCTAAAGTGATGAGGTGAGTGTTTTTGGTGACTTTATCACCTTGGTCAAAATCAATGCTCTTAATCTTTCCTGCAAACTCAAATGCTAACTTGGCATCCTGCTGCTTAATAACTCTTCCACTAAAATGACGCTCTACTTGATAATATTCCATTTGTTGTAATGTTAGAGCTTCAATATTTATAATATTTTCAGCACTAAAAGCGCTAAAACTTGCAATAAAAAAAGTAAAAATAGCAACTAGTTGATTTTTCATTTTGCGTTCCTTGTGAAAAAAGTGATATCTATACCCAAACTACTTCAGGATAAGAATTTCAGTTGGAATTAAAAAAAATTAGACAAAGCATTGATAGCAGTGGTGCTTCCTGGTTAAAATCAATGCCATGACATAAATATATTTAAATCAATATCTTAATTGTATCAAAGACACTTAATCTCTACATTCAAACTTATAAAAAGAGAACAACCATTTCTACAAAGTTGTGCCTTGATATTAAGCATCTGTGAAACGCTGAATTCTGCATCTTGAGGTAGCTTGGGTACATGCTCCAATATGCTGCCGCTTGTGCCTTGAAGTAGATTGGTTATCATATTAGACTGCTAAGTCTAGGGTAACTATAAAACAATCAAACTAGACTGTCCAGTCTATTTTTGGGGTTGGAGTTTTTTATAAATGGTAGCAAGTGAAGTAGAATCTAAGCGCAGTAAGTCACAGTTAAAACGTGATCAAATAATTGAATCGGCAACTAAATTATTTATTGAGCAAGGTTATCCAAATACCAGTATGGATAAAGTAGCTAAAGAAGCTGGTGTATCTAAGCAAACGGTTTATAGTCACTTTAAAGATAAGGAATCTTTATTTGTTGAAACGGTAGGAGCCCGTTGTGCTACATCTGAATTTCACGGACAGCTGTATCATGCTGAACATTCTTTAGAAGATAATTTATTTAAAATAATCAAAACTTTTAGCGATTTAATTTTATCTGACGATGCAATTCAAGTTTATACTACCTGTGTGGCTCATAGAGAAGAACATCCTCAATTAGGAGCATGCTTTTATTGTGCCGGACCTAGAATGATTCAAGATCAAGTGAGTGAATGTTTAAGCTTAGTTTCAGATGCAGGTCAGCTAGATATATCGAATACACGTTTTGCTACTTTACAGTTGCTAGGTATGGTTCAAGGTGATTGGCATTTGAAGCGTACTTTAGGACACATTAGTGAAGATACAGCGCCTAGCGATGACTATTTAAAAGACAGTATTAAGCGTTTTATTAAAGCATATACTTAGTGTGATAAAACTAAACCCTAACATTAAAATAGTATGGTATATAATTTATGAACTCAAATCTATTTTAAAAATTACTGGCATCGGATAACTGAGCTGGAATGAAAGTATGCTTAATGAATTAGATTGCTGAATCTTTATAAGATATTTGTTGTGAAGTTTTGTGCACTGATGTGACTTCGCAGCAATGTGTAAAATACGAACATAGCTGTTGCCTAAATTTTATTGAAATATCTGAATGTGTTTTGAGATACCTATTTTAAAATTAATTTTTAATCTTATTTCGTCGCTAATATAAGATGATTGTGGTCAATAATCATTGACCACTTCAAGAAGCTAAAAATATAAACAGTTAATAATTACTTTTTCAAAGACATTTTCATTTGCTTTTGGCAAATTACAACTGTTTTGAAGTGATTCAAAGTTGCTTCAGGCATGTTCTGTGGTAATTCAACCGTGCTGTGGTCGTCATGTAAACGAATATCACCAATAAACTTACTTGGAATATCAGCTTCGTTAGCTATCGCGCCTACAATATTTTTAACTTGTACGCCATCATCACGACCGATTTCTATACGGTATGTATCTACTGGACCATTGTCTTTAGAACGACGCTCACGAGGTTTACGTTCTCTGTCTTGGCTACTTTCAGAGCGCTCACCGCGGTTATTACGGTTATTTCTATCACGACCATTTCTGTCATTACGATCACCACGTCCACGATCATTACGGTCGCCTCTTGGTGCGCGTTCTGGCATTTTAGGGACTTCTTCAACTTTGATTGGCGACTGCTTTTGTGCCAAGTAAAGTAATGCACCAGCAAGAGAATCGCTTGATAAGCCTAGTTCAGCAGTTAATTTTTCTGCTAACTCATTGTAAAATCGTATATCTTGTAATTCAGCCGTTTTTGTTAATGTACTTGCTAAAGTTTCAAGGCGTTTTTGTTGAACAATATCAGTGCTTGGAAGTTGTACTTCAGCGATATCTGATTTGGTGCCACGAACGATATTTTTAAGCATATAACGTTCATTACGCTTAACAAATAAAAGCGCTTTACCAGTACGACCAGCACGACCAGTACGACCAATTCGGTGAACATATGCTTCAGCATCTTGTGGAATATCGTAGTTAATAACTAAATCAAGACGTGGTACATCTAGACCACGAGCAGCAACATCTGTTGCTATAACGATATCTAACATACCATTTTTTAAACGTTCAATTGTACGTTCTCGTGCTTGTTGATTCATATCACCATTTAATGGTGCTACAGAGAAACCTGCGCGTTCTAAGTACTCAGATAGCTGCACTGTATCGTTACGTGTTCTTACGAATACGATAGAGGCGTCATAATTTTCAGCTTGTAAGAAGCGAACAATGGCTTTATTTTTATGAACGTGGCCAGCCATCCAAAATACTTGCTCAACACTTTCAACAGTTGAGTTACGTGCAGCAACACTAACATGTTCTGCATTTTCTAGATATTTACTGCAAATTGATTGAATTTGCTTAGGCATAGTTGCAGAGAATAAGCATGTTTGTTTATCCGCTGGCGTTTTAGCCATAATAGTTTCTACGTCATCGATAAAGCCCATGCGTAACATTTCATCGGCTTCATCTAAAACCATAGCGCTAAGTCTATCTAATTTTAAAGTGCCTTTATTTAAGTGATCCATAACACGTCCAGGTGTACCCACAATAACTTGTGCGCCCTCACGTAGTGCTTTTAATTGGATACCGTAGCTTTGGCCACCGTAAATAGGTAATACTTTCACGCCATGAGTAAATTTAGCATATTGCTCAAAAGCTTCAGCTACTTGAATTGCTAACTCACGTGTTGGTGCTAATACTAATATTTGAGGGTATTTAGCTTTAACATCTATATTATTTAACAGGGGTAAAGCAAATGCTGCTGTTTTACCAGTACCTGTTTGTGCAAGTCCTAATACATCCTTTCCTGCTAATAAATAAGGAATACATTTAGCTTGAATTTCAGAAGGTGTTTCGTAACCTAATTTTTCAACAGCTTGTAATATAGCAGGTGATAGTTCTAAGGATGAAAAAGTGACAGATTCAGACATTAAAGCGCCTCGGCATATTTAAAGAGGCGCGCATTGTATAGTAAAAGAGCAGCAATAGCTCGGGTAAATTTCAACTATTTTCTATGTGACTGAACTAGGTCGAATTTTAAACTGAGTGTTTTATGCTGTATAAACCTAAATTGTCTTTAGCATAGGCTTCAAATTCTTTAAAACCGCCAATGTGAGCCTGATCTATAAATATTTTAGGTACAGTTTCAACCGGTTTCCCGACTGTTTTTCCAATATCAACTTTTGAAATATCTTCTTTTAAGATGTCAATATATTTAAATTTAAAACCTGCTACATCGTTACTCAATTGTGTTGCTACTTCTTTAGCTCTGACACAAAATGGGCAATGTCACGACCAAAAATTACTGTAAACATATTTTACTCCTCTTTGTTTGAATATCAACAGAATACATTAATACTAATATTGGTAAAATTGATTGATTTTACCTTGATATATGTAGCGTTACACTTTATCAAATTGACGTTATTATTGATTTTGAAAGATTCCCTGTGAGTAATGATGATATAGATAAATCTGGTTTAGTTATGACAGAATATTTAACTATTTATTACGCCATAGCAATAAAGAGGATGAAACGGTTACTTTAGTTTTAATGTATTCATATCAATTTTTTAAGATATTAAGTGTTTGCAGCAAAAGCATTTTTTAATTTTTTTGAATTGACGATTTGCCTTTATTGGTCCTTAATTAATCTATCAGTAAAAAATTATAAGGGAGTTATTTATGGTGCCTAGTGTTTTAATTGTAGAAGATAACGAATCCCTTTCTCGGTTGTATGAAAGTTATTTGATTCCGACAGGTATAAATACCCATGTAGTAAACACTGGCAAGCAAGCCATCACTTTTTTAGCAGAGAATAAACCACAACTTATTTTATTAGATATTATGCTGTCAGATATGAATGGTATGGATGTATTAGATAGTTTAGAGCCTGAGAACCGCCCTCAAGTTATCATTTTAACGGGTCATGCAAGTAAAGAATTAGCAGTAAAAGCGATTAGATTAGGCGCTACAGATTTCCTTGTAAAACCAATTGATGCAGATAGATTTCGTGTTACTGTAAATAATGCTTTAAAGCTAAAAACATTAAGTGAAAAAATATCAAACTATCAGGAAAAATATGAAAATGGTCGTTTTTATGACTTAATTGGTAGCTCAAAAATAATGCAGTCTGTTTATCAAATAATTGGCAATGCAGCGACAAGCAAAGCAACTGTTTTTATTACAGGGGAAAGTGGTACAGGTAAAGAACTTTGTGCTGGCGCCATTCATCAAGCAAGTCCAAGAAATAAAGCCCCTTTCATCGCGATAAATTGTGCTGCAATTCCTAAAGATTTAATTGAAAGTGAGATCTTTGGTCATGTGAAAGGGGCGTTTACAGGGGCTACAAATAATAGAGAAGGTTCGGCAGGTCAAGCAAATGGTGGCACATTATTTTTAGATGAAATTTGTGAAATGCAGCTTAATCTTCAAAGTAAATTATTACGATTTATTCAAACTGGTACCTTTCAAAAGGTGGGGAGTGAAAAATTAGAAAAAGTAGATGTACGTTTTGTATGTGCCACAAATCGAGATCCATTAATTGAAGTAAATGAAGGGCAATTTAGAGAAGATTTATATTATAGATTACATGTTATTCCGATAGAGTTACCTTCTTTAAAAGTAAGAGAAAATGATGTTATAGAGATTGCTGATTTTTTATTTAAGAAAATAGCTAAAGAAGAAGATCGTACTTATAAAGAAATGTCGTTTGCCACAAAACAAACTATTATGCAATATAACTGGCCTGGTAATGTAAGGCAGTTAGAAAATATTGTTAGAAATACCTTAGTATTGAATGACTCTCAGGTTATCGAGCCTCATATGTTACCTTCATTACCTCGTTCAGAGCAAAGTTCGGACAAAATGATACAACGAAGTCACTATGCATCTCCAATGCTCGAAACTGATAGAGTCAACAGTTTAGAGGATAGTAAAGTACGAGTAAATCAAGCGACTTCAGTGCAAACGATTGAACCACTATGTGTAGTTGAAAAATGTTATATTGAACATGCAATAGCGCTTTGTAATAATAACATTCCAAAAGCTGCTGCAATGTTAGATGTAAGTCCTTCAACCTTATATCGAAAAATGAAAACTTGGCAAGAGCAAAGTTCTTTAGCTTAAGAAGGCTATGATCGAACATATGGTGTCGAAAATTTAACGTGTTTATGCTAACAATTTGATCTTGCAGTCAAAAAAGATAACAGTTCAGAACTGGATTTGTTATTCAGATTCGATTATTGGAATAGCAACACTAAAGCAGCTGCCTTTATTTATATTAGAAATAACAGATATATCACCATTATGCTGTTTCACAATATTGTGACTTATGGATAAACCTAACCCTGTGCCTGCGCCAACCGGCTTTGATGTATAAAATGGTGTGAATATTTGTGTTAAAGTTTCTTGTGCGATACCACATCCTGTATCTTCGATTTCGATAATAATATTTTTGTCTTTAACTCGTGTTCTAACAAAAATATCTCCTTTTTCTTCAATGGATTGCCCTGCATTTATGAGTAAATTCATAAACACTTGGTTTAACTTGCTTGGATAAGCTAATGTCATAGGTAACTTAGCTAAATCAACATGAATTTCACAATTATATTTAAGTTCGTTCCACACTATTTTTAATGTCGCATTTAATCCTTCATTGATGTCTACTAAGCTTTTATCAGGCAGCTCTTCACGGGCAAATACTTTTAAACTTTGTACTATTTCATCAACGCGATCTATGCCTCCTATGGTGCTTTTAATTAAAGGAAATATATCTTGGAATAAATATGTAATATCATGCTTTTCTAACAAAACTTGTTTTCTTTGTTGATATGCTAAATTTACATGTTCATTTAATATTAAATCTTCTGTAACGGCTTGTTCGTATTCTTTTAAATTATCTATATAGTCATTCAATACATTTAAGTTACTTTTAACATAGCCAATAGGATTATTAATTTCATGGGCGACACCTGCAGCTAATAAACCTATGCTGGCCATTTTCTCT
Source organism: Pseudoalteromonas sp. NBT06-2 (assembly GCF_002276045.1). Lineage (GTDB taxonomy): Bacteria > Pseudomonadota > Gammaproteobacteria > Enterobacterales > Alteromonadaceae > Pseudoalteromonas. The sequence continues at coordinate 58,908 of NZ_NQMR01000015.1, forward strand.
GATTGCACAAGTTGAGATTCACTTAATTTTAGCTCATCATTGGCTTGAGCAAGTTTAGCATAGCTATTTTTTAAATCAGTTTCTCTTTTTTGAACCTGATCAACCATGTGATTAAATTGTAAAAATAAAGAGGACAGCTCTTTGATTTTACTTTCTTCATGTAGAGCTTGATAATGGTCACCTTTGTCAAGTTTTTCGGCAGCCTGAGACAGAGATAATAAAGGTTTTACAAAATAGCGATAACCATACTGGTAGGCTAAAAAAGAAGTTATAAAAATAGCTGAGATGATTATCAAACTGATTTGAATCATTAAAGAGTAAAGCGATGAATTTATAATGCTTTTATCTAGTGAAAAGCGCAGGGATATATTGAGTTCGGGCCAATAAATTGATTTTTTTTCGCCATCAATTTTGTTACCAAATGTAATTAATACTTCTTCATTTTGAATTATTTCTATACTGACTCCTTGAAGCCGAAGTTCCGAGTTTATGCCTTCATTTATATCATTAATGGGAATTTCAGAAGTTAAAATACCTTCAATAGAGCCGTTATAGGCAATCGCAACTGAAATCGAAAAGTGATATTGGTTGTTTACTTTTATTATTGATGTTTTAGTAAGAGAGTCACGGTCTGTTTGTGTACGGTTTAATACCCACTTTACCCAAGGGGTATCTTGATAATTTATTTTTATAGAAGGGTCAGTTGAATGTATTAATTGACCTTCAAAATCAAGCAGACTCATGCGGTATTTCTTACCTAATATGCTCAAACCTGCCATAAAGTCAAAGATATTTCCTTTGTTAGACTCTGGTTGCATTAAAGTTTGTATCATAATAGGAAAATTAGAATGTTCTTTTAGTAAAGTAAGTCGGTTATTTAAAAATATTTGATAGCTATCGTTGATTTGGTTTATTTCTCTGAGGATCACTTTATCTTGTTCTGAGTTAATAACATTCATAACTTGATTGCTGACTAACGCTGAAATTAAAAGTGCAAGCGCAAGACCGCTAAAAAATACAAAGCGTGCTAGTACAAATGAAATTGTGATTTTTTTCATATAGTATTTCAGTGTTTATTTTATTAAAATAACTTGGTTATCAGTACCATAGTATGCCATTACATAGTCAGAGTATGTAAGTGCTTCATGGGCATTATTATGCCTTTTATCATAAGCTGAAAATGGTTTGATATATGTTTTAATTAAACCCTTTACGGGTGTATTTAAAGATTCAAGTGCTTGATGAATTGCATTTTTGTCCTTATTGCGATCTCCTGTAAGGCCAGATTGTTTTATTGATGAAATAAGTAACTTAGTTAAATCATACGCGTGTATAAAACCGGTTTGTGCTTTAATATCTTTGGGTGTTGATAGCTCTGGAAATTGTGCTTTTGCAGAATTAAAAACTGCAAGCGAATGCTTAGTTGAAACTTTGGAATTAAAAGAGAAACTCGTTTGTATAAACTGTAAGTCTAAAGATTGTCGAATAACATTGTTAATAATGTCGACAAAGTCACCTCCTGTGATCCCCCAATGACTGCGTATAGGTAACCTCTCTGATTTATTGAGTTCACTCATGGCCTTTGCAAATGTTTTACCTTCAGGTGCATTACCTACAAAAAAAATAACATCAGCATCAGATGAGGCGATATCTCTTAAAGTTAATTTTGCATTGTTTAACCCTAAACCCCAATTAAACCACTTTATTCCACTTGGTTTAAATCCTTTTTTAGCGAGTGCTCGAGTCATTGTTTTTTCGTTAGATTTACCCCAACCTGTGTCTTCAAGTAATAAATAAGGTTTTTTAAATCCTTCTAATAAAGCATTATCGCTAATAATATATCCGGCTTTTTGATCATCAATAGAGAGTCTAAAAATCCAATTTTCTTTGGTATTTGAACGTGTTATTGGTCCCGCGGCAGCCCATGGGTCTAATAATAAAATTCGATTTTTATTTATGAAGTCTTTATTGGCTAACAGTGGTGGAGAATGTAAACCAGAAAAAACCAGTAATGCATTAGGGTCTTTTAAATAGCTTTCTAAGTTACGTTTACTACGTAATGAATTTCCTCTATGATTTTTTTTTATTACTTTAAACTGGTAACCAAAAAGTTGATGCTTTATTTCGGATAAGGCAGTTTCAATGCCTTGTACAATAGATAAGCTAGATGCTTTAGTGCCAGTAAAGTCGGCATCTAAATAGATGTTATAAATTTTTTTAGCATGAACTTGCTTGATCGTTAAACTAAAAATAATGATGAATAATTGAATACATAAATTTAAATTCATTTTAAACATGTACCTATATCCTTAATTAATGAAGTATTTATTTTAACTCAATTTAATTATTATAGTAAAAATAAAGAATTAGCGATTTCTTTGTATTTATTTATTTATTTTCATTATTAATTTTTCATGAAATTTTAGAGGATTTGAAAGCAATTTAAATACAAAGTGCTAGGCTTACATAATGTAAATGCAAAATTGGATTAAAATGGATTTGAACTATTTAAGCATTAAAACAAAGTTAATATCGGTCACATTTTTTGTGGTGTTTCTATGCGCCTTAGCAATAACTTTTTTAACTTTATATCAGCATCAAAAGTTATACAAAGAAGCGCTAGCAACTAATCTGTATGCATTAAGTAGTAATTTATCTGATGAGTTATTTCCTTATTTAACTTCAAATGAACCAGAGTTAATAGGCTTAACAACTACACTATTAAAACTTGAAAGATATCAACAGATTAAATACGGATTGATTTTAGATAAATCAAATAAAATAGTGACACAGTATTTGAATCCTAAGTTTCAAACCACTGCTAACCATCTGGAGCGAGTGAATTGGTCGCAAATTATAATAAATAGAGGGGAAGATACGCAGTCTAGTTTAATGGAAATTCATTTGATTGGAGATAAAAACTTTTCATCGGGCTATTTAATATTGGTTGCAGACTTATCTAATCAATTATCGAGTAATATGAAAGTATTTATTACACAACTTATTCCTTTGATTTTAGTTATAATATTAATTATTTTTGTTTTGTCTCATTGGGTGCAAAGTGGTGTGATCACACCTTTAATTCATTTATCTCAACTAGTGTCCTCGGTTGGTAAAACAAAAAATTATCAACTCAGATATGAAAATAATGGTCAAGATGAGGTTTCCATTCTTGGGAAAAATATTAATAAAATGTTGTCTATGATCAATACACAAGATATTGAAAATAAGCGTCATACAATTAAATTATTAAAACAACAAAAGTCACTAAAGCATTTAGCTAATTATGACCAGCTAACAGGGCTTCCAAACAGGAAATTATTCTGTGAATTATTAAAACAAGAATTAAATAAATCTCATAGAAAAAATTATGAAATAGCGGTGATGTTTTTAGATTTAGATGATTTTAAAACAGTAAATGAGACCATAGGTCATCATGCTGGCGATATTTTATTGCAGCAGGTAAGTGAAAGAATAAAATCACATTTAAGGGATGGCGATATACTTGCGCGTTTAGGTGGAGATGAATTCATTGTGATATTAACGGAATTACCTAGTCATGTAACAGCGGTTGCAATTGCGCAACGTATCTTAGATAGCTTTGTTGATTACTTTCATATTCAAAAGTGGCAAATTCATTCGGGCTTAAGTATGGGCATCGCCTTTAATGATAAAGATCGTTTTAATGCCGCTACTTTAATTAGCAATGCCGATGTCGCTATGTATAAAGCAAAAGAAGGTGGTAGAGGTCAATTTTCTGTATTTGAGGATAAAATGCAAAGTGTACAACACAGGCATATGTTGATAGCGAATGAATTAGCTAAAGCAATTCAAGGCGATGAGTTTACCCTTTATTATCAACCTAAAGTCAGTCCTTTGATGGGCGTTGTTGGTTTTGAAGCACTTATTAGATGGCATAGTAGTTTTGATGGGTTAATTTCTCCTGCTGAATTTATACCAATAGCTGAGCATTGTGGTCGAGTGCATGACATTACGCGTTGGGTATTAAAACAAGGTTTAAGTGACTTATCTAAAATAAAAGAAAGTATCGGGTTTTATACTGTGACCTCTTTTAATATCTCAGCGATTGATATAACTAAACAAGGTTTTATCCAATATATTGAAGGTTTAATAAAACTTAATAAAAGTGACACAAAACTTATTGAATTTGAAGTAACTGAATCTTCATATATAGAAAACTTTGAATCATCGAGTAAATTCTTTAATGCATTAGATGAACTGGGTTGTTCAATCGCTTTAGATGACTTTGGCACAGGTTATTCTTCTTTAAGTTATTTAACCCAAGTACAAGCAAATACCTTAAAAATAGATCAACAATTTGTGAAAAAAATATTCACATCTGACAGAGACCGATTAATTGTTGAAAGTATTATTGGTTTAGCCAAAAAATTAGGTTTAAAAATATGCGCTGAAGGAGTTGAAACTAAAGAGCAGTATGATTTTTTAGTTGGCAGTAATTGTGAATTAATTCAGGGTTATTACTTTTCTAAACCAGTGCCAATTGAGGAGCTGCCTAACGTTATTAAGCAAATTCATTGTAAAAATCACTTTGCTGGCTTGGATGAAAAAGTAGTTCAGTTATAAAGGCAGGACGTAAAGAGCGGGTTTGATTATGAAAGTGAAGTTTTATTATTTAATTGTCAGGTTTCATATCAGGCTTAATTTTCAGGGTAAATTACCACTATGCTTTCTGGTAATACGGTTTGGGCAGGTACATATCCTATGCTGCCTTTAGTTGTTTTAATGTGTTCAAGTAAAGATGAAACAGAGTCATATTCTTTAGGTGGCTTATTTCTACTTGAAAAACGCATGTGCGCCCAATAAGATTGAATGCGAGATTCAGTTAATCCGATTACTTGTGCGTTAAATTGTGAGCGAACTTGGTTTTTTCGGCTAAGAGTGATGGCTGAACTTGTAACCTCATCGGTAAAATCTATATTGATGCCAAGGTATATTTGACGAACTTGTTGTTTACTCAAGGTAAAGTCTTTATCTAACTTTTGTGTTATTACCCAAATATGATCTTGAGGAAATACACTTGTTATTGCAAAACTAAAGAATAAAACGACTTTAGTTAAAGATTTCATTAAAACACCCATTCTAATGCAAAAGCAACAACACTGGTATTAATTTGAATATTAGATCTATAATCGATCCTTTTAATCTCTGACTTAAGTGCAAGTCCGGGTTTAAAGTCCCATCTAATACCCAAAGTCCACGAATTTTGCTCGCCTTCTGTTAAGCTTGTCCGTATGGCGTTATAACCTTGTATTAAAGGAATAAAATAGGGAGTTTCTGGTAATGTTAATATAGGCAGATATTTATTGTATTCATCATTTCTATCTGCGAATGTTAAGTGTAAGGTGTAGTCCTCATATTGGTAACCACCACTAATATAAAATGATTCTCCTTCAGATAATAAATGAAAATTATGTTTTAAATTAATCCATTCACTTTTGATAAAATAATCAAAAGCATCATAACTTAATCCTATTTGGTAATATTGCATTTTACCATCAAGTAATAATGCATTTACTGAAATTGGCTGATTGACTTGCTGTATACTTGTTATCAGCGGTGCTAAGTCTTCATCATGAATTGAAACATTCCCTTGGGAGTATGCGGCGCGTAAATGTAAAGCATTAAATTCAGTTGTTAAAGCGAGGCCAGTGAAGTTTTTTACATTAGGTTCAAATATAAGCTGATTAAAAGAGACTTTATCTTTAAATTTACCATAAAAACCTGAAACTTTTATTGTGAATAACTTACTTACAATATTATGTTGGATACTAACGCCATCAAAATGGGAAAAGTAAAAAGAAGCATAAACTTCTTCAGGCGGTTTAATCCAATGGTAGGCATAACCCACATCTAGCACATCACTATAAGTAAAAAAAGAGGTCCGTAATTGCCCTAGTTTTATATTTGTTGAAGTTGTGGGTGTGTAATTTAAACATAACCACTCTAAGCCAGAATTTTTGTGTTTATTTAATGTGTCTAATAGCTGTGCAGTAGCTGTTAAATTAGAAAATATATCAATATCAACTTGTAATCCTATTAAGCTATCAGCATTAAAGGTAAAGTCATCATGATGTGCTTCATATTTAGTATTATCACCAATTGTTGCGCCTGTCACTAATCGTGAAAATCCTGAAAACTCAGGTTGTTGAGCGGTTACTTTAAAGCATAATATAAATGAAAAAGCATAAACAGCTAAATATTGTGATAGATTAGTTTTTATTGTCATATCATTTTATTTTTAATTCCTTTAAAAGAAGTGTAGGCATTAATTTGAAATAGTTCCTAGATAGAGACATAAAAAAGTAAAATAAAGGGGGGTGAATGTGGAAAAAATAGCAATTTTTGTAGATGTACAAAATGTGTATTATACCTGTAGAGATGTACATAAACGTAACTTTGATTACAATGCTTTTTGGGCGAAAGTAACACAAAACTCAGAAGTTAAATATGCTTTTGCGTATGCAATTGAGCGTGCTGATGATAAACAGAAACAATTTCAAAATATCCTAAGAGCGATAGGCTTTGAAGTAAAACTGAAACCTTTTATTCAAAGGGCTGATGGCAGTGCTAAAGGCGATTGGGATGTTGGTATCACTTTAGATATTATGGATTATGCAAGTGAAGTTGATAAAGTGATTTTAGTTTCAGGCGATGGTGATTTTGCAATCTTATTAGACCGTGTTCAAGGTAAGTTTAATATACCTTGTGACGTATACGGTGTAGCCAAACTAACGGCTGCAGCCTTAATCAACAGTGCGACTGATTATATTCCCATAACTGGAGAACTACTTTTATAAAGCGGTGAATCATTATCTATAAGGGATTGGTATTGCGCAAGAATATTTAACGTTTCTTGATCTGTTTTTTGCGCCATTCGCTGATAATGATTAATTGTTTTCAAGAGGTAATCTTTATGATCTTTTTTTGTAAAGTTCCACATGATTGAACCTACAGGATTAATCGCTTTTATTGCTGTTTTACTCACATGTAATATTTCATAAAAACGATTATTTTCACGAATAATCTGCTCATCTATTAGGCCAAGCTCTAATGCTTTAAGGGACTTGCGAACTTTATAATGATGATGTACTGGGCATAATAAAAACTCTAAATTATGTTCCGGGTTACTTTTAATAATACCATTCACTAATTCAATTAATAAATCACCGCCAACACCCGCAATAATGACTAATTGTTTACTCTTTTTACATGTACTTTCTAAAGGCAGTTGTGCAACATCTAAACAATATACCTGCCAGTTTTTACATGTAGGGTTCACACTAAAATAACGTTGTAATTTTGTTTCAAGTTCAGTCATGAGAGGAGATACAATATCAACAAAGTGAATTTTAGATGCGATCTTTTTGGTTAAGAGTTTGATGCCTAATTGTCCATGATCACAACAGCAATCCCAAATATGATCATATTTATTGATGATCATATTGTTGATTCTTTCTAGACGTTTACTTATTTTCACAAGTGCTCTTTGTCATGTATATAAATGAAACTCGCTCTTTATTTGAAGTGCATGATAACTGTTTTTAAAATTGCTGTTAAGTGCCACAAAAAGTACGATAGTGGTGATCGCCATCTTTCGGTGCATCTTGAAACTCATTAGTTTCACTAAGTTGTTTATAAGGTGAGCGTAATACTTTAAGAAAGCGATCTATAATAGTGCTTTTTCCTGATATTTCATATTCAGCTAATATAGTTTCAATATGATGGTTTCTTGGAATGACTAATGGATTATTTTGTTCCATTAACTTTTTAGCAGCTTGAATATTTTGACTTTTATCTTCAAGCTGTTTTCGCCAATTATTGTACCAATCACCTAACTGTTCTTTTAGGTTATTTTGTGTATCAGCATCATTTAAAGAATGCGTTAATTTAATAAAAGTGTTTGTATAATCAAGTTCCTGTTTTTGCATAAGATCTAATAATTCATTTATAAAATGATGATCTTTTTTGTCTACTTCATTAAAACCTAACTTATTAGCTAACATAGTAAAATAAGCACTTTCAAACTGCTCAGTAAAGGCAATTATTATAGGTTCTATTTTCTTTAATGCTTTTTCTTGATTGCTGCCGAACAATAGCAATAAACATTCAGCGAGTCTTGCCATATTCCATTGCGCAATATGAGGTTGGTTGCCAAAAGCATATCGGCCTTGTTTATCAATAGAGCTAAATACGGTACCAGAATGATAATTACTCATCATGGCGCAGGGGCCAAAGTCTATTGTTTCACCTGAAATCGCGGTATTATCAGTATTCATTACGCCATGTATAAAGCCAACACGCATCCAAGAAATAATCAATTCAATTTGTTTATCAATTACACATACTAGGAATTGTTCTATTTTATCATCAGCATTAATATCAATTTGAGGAAAGTGACGCTCAATGGTGTAATGAGTTAAGGTTTCTAAAGACTCAATATCGCCTATAGCTGCAAAATATTGAAAAGTACCCACTCTTATATGGCTTGATGCCACACGAGTGACAACAGCGCCAGCTAAGGGCTGTTCTCTATAAACGGCTTCGCCAGTAGTAACGACAGATAAACATCTTGAAGTTGAAACGCCAAGAGCAAACATGGCTTCACTCATTATATATTCACGCACTGCCGGACCAATGGCACAACGACCATCACCTTGTCTTGAAAAGCGAGTTGGGCCAGAGCCTTTTAATTGAATATCATATCGACGGTTATCGCTAGCTATGACTTCTCCTAACAAATGGGCTCGGCCATCACCTAATTGCGGATTAAAATGCCCAAATTGATGTCCTGAATATGCCAAAGCCATAGGTTCAGCGCCATCAGGGATTTGATTTCCTGAGAAGTATTGCGATAATAAGTTGAGATCAAGCGTCAGCTTTTCATCTATCAATAGCCTTTTAGCGAGACTTTTGTTCCAGAATAATAATTGCGGATCAGACACCTTGGTAGGATCAATACGTTGATAGAAGGCACTAGCTAATTGGCTGTAAGTGTTAGAGAATTTCATAATTTAAGCTTTCTTATATAATGCTAAATGATACTAATTATAAAATGATATCACTTTTGGGCTTGTCTGTAAGTTTGAAGTAGTTTATACCCGAACTACTTCAAGATACGAGTTTCAGTTGGAATTAAAAAAGATTTAGGCAAGCAATTGATATTAGGGAATGGTCGCTCTCTTGTCAAAATCAATAATGCGTCATAAATTTTTTTAAACCAAAGTTTTAGGCATTTCATAGACGCTAAATCACTACGTTCCAACTTATTAAAAGAGAACAACTATTTCTACAAGTTTCGCCTTGATATTAAGCATTTGTGAAACGCTGAATTCTGTATATTGAGGTAGCTTTGAGTATCGGTGTAGGCTATTAAAATTATATATTCTCTGGTAAAATTCGCGCCCAGCTTAATTTGATCGATATTAAGTTGAATATTTTAATCACCCTTTTGGGTCAATCTACAGCACTGGTTTTACGTTCCAGTTCGTTCAATGGAGAATACAGAATGTCTACATCACAAATTACTATTTGTGCATTATATAAATTTGTTCGTTTAGAAAATTTTCAGGCTTTACGCGCGCCATTATTAGCTAAAATGGAAAGTCTTGATGTTAAAGGTACTTTATTATTAGCAAATGAAGGCATCAATGGCACAATTGCCGGTTCTCATGCTGCTATTGAACAAGTTTTACAGTTTTTAGCTGAAGATCCAAGTTTAAGCCAAATCTCTTATAAAGTTGCTTTTAATGATGAAAACCCATTTCATCGTACAAAAGTTAAACTGAAAAAAGAAATCGTCACCATGGGTATTGAAGGTGTCGATCCTAATCAAGTAGTTGGTACTTACGTAAAACCTAAAGATTGGAATGCACTTATCTCTGATCCTGAAGTGATCACAATAGATACACGTAATGACTATGAAATCGAAATCGGCACATTTAAGCATGCAGTGAACCCAAATACTGAAACTTTTCGTGATTTTCCTGAGTATGTGAAAAATAACTTAGATAAAAACAAACATAAAAAAGTGGCAATGTATTGTACAGGCGGTATTCGCTGTGAAAAATCTACTGCTTACTTAAAAGATCAAGGTTTCGAAGAGGTATATCATTTAGAAGGAGGGATTTTAAAATACCTAGAAGAAGTACCAAGTGAAGAAACATTATGGCAAGGGGAGTGTTTTGTTTTTGATGGTCGTGTAGCGGTTAATCATGACTTAGAGCAAGGCCAATACGACCAATGTTTTGCATGTCGTTTTCCTTTAAGTGAAGCTGAAAAAGAAAGTGAGTATTACGTAAAAGGTGTGAGCTGTCATAGATGCCATAAAAAAGTGACAGATAAGCAACGCGAGCGTTTCGCTGAACGTGAACGTCAAATTGCTTTAGCCGAAAAACGTGGTGAATCTCATATTGGTGGTGAAGTTAAAGGCTTGATTAATGAGCGTCGCCAAGAAAAGGCTGATAGAAAAGCTGAGCAATCTGCTAACTAAAAATTTTTTAATAAATCAATTAAATAAAAAGACCGCTATTCTTTATGATAATAAATCAGTGGTCTTTTTATTTTGTAACAATTTAAAAATGAACAAATGATTGCAGATAAATCAATCAGGCTATAAAGTACTTCTTTAGTTTGCATTGTGATTAAGACATGCCAATACAAGCTCCTCAAAAATTGAAATTCGAGTTCCAAAATAATGAAAGATCTTACCCAAGGCTCAATACCTAAACATCTGATTACCATGGCTATACCTATGATGGTAGGGATGTTTGTGCAAACGTTATATTTTTTAGTTGATTTATATTTCGTTGGTAAACTAGGTGGCGAAGCGTTAGCTGGACTAAGTCTTGCTGGAAATGCCATGTTTTTAATTTTTGCTTTAACGCAAATTTTAAATGTGGGCACTGCTGCGGCTATCTCTCATGCGGTAGGGCGAAAAGATAAAACAGATGCTAATTTAATATTCAATCAATCTATGATGTCTTCAAGTATCGTAGGTATCGTTGTTTGTATAGCAGGATATTTTGGCGCAAGTGCATACTTAAATATGGTTTCTCAAGATCTCCAAACAGTGGCTGCAGGTTTAAGCTACCTAAACTGGTTTATACCTTGTATGGCTTTACAGTTTTTAATGGTGTCTATCAGTGCTGCATTACGTGGCACAGGGGTGATTAAACCAACCATGTTAGTGCAAATGATTTCTATCATAATTAATATTATTTTATCACCTATATTAATTGAAGGTTGGGGCACCGGTCATGCTATGGGCATAGCTGGTGCAGGTTTTGCCAGTTCAATTTCAGTTGTATGTGCAGTAATTATTTTATGTTTATATTTTAAAAAATCAGAAAAGTATATTAGTGTCGATTTTGCTTTATGGCACCCTAATATACCCAGTTTAAAGAAAATTTCTTCAATCGGTTTACCTGCTGGTGGTGAGTTTTTTTTAATGTTTGTTTATATGGGTATTATTTATTGGCTAATTCAGCGCTTTGGCGCAGATGCTCAGGCTGGTTTTGGTTTAGGTTCTCGTATTATGCAGTCACTATTTTTACCTGCTATGGCGCTTGCATTTGCAGCCCCTGCGGTTGCTGGACAAAATTTTGGCGCAAAAAAATTCACAAGAGTACGTGAAACTTTTAAATGGTCGGCTATTTTAACTTGTTCATTAATGTCACTACTGACTATTTTGTGTTTATTTCAGTCCGAAATTTTAGTTCAGAGCTTTGTTGATGAGCCTGAAGTGGTATTAATAAGTGCGATGTTTTTGCAAATGATTTGCTGGAACTTTATTCCATCAGGGCTCACTTTTACTTGTTCAGGTATGTTTCAATCAGTAGGTAATACTTGGCCAGCACTAATAAGTACAGCAACGCGATTAATTTGCTTTGCAATACCTGCTTTATGGCTTTCACAACAAAATGATTTTACCATTGAAAACCTATGGAATTTATCTGTAATAACGGTGTGTATTCAAGCAGTAGTGAGCTTTTATTTATTGCGTAGAGAGTTTAGGTTACGTTTACCCAAAAATGATGAAAGTCAACTAGTTTCACATATCGAAAAAGAAAACTTTGCCAGCGAAACTGTTTAAATCATTGTTATACAAATTCAAATAAATATATGATCAATCTAAATGGTCTAAATATACAATAGCTGCGTTGCTTTCAATCCCAATAGCCAGCTATTGCTAAATCAAGCGCCTTGCTATTGAAAATTTATCCTAATTTATATTAGTGTTGATTATTGTTTGATCTGTGAAATTTTTAATTTTGCTATCCTTTTATTTCGTTGATACTGAAACTTGAAAGCTCAAGTTAACTTGAGGTGAATGATTTTTTTCACTAAACTGTAAAAATAACAACGGCTATAGAGATCATCATGAATTTAGAAGAAGCAAACTTAACTGTGGGTTATATTGCGAAACGTTGCGGCATAAAAGTATCGACTTTACATTTTTATGAGGAAAAAGGTCTGATACGAAGTTGGCGAAATCAAGGTAATCAAAGGCGTTATAAAAGAGATGTTTTAAGACGTATTGCTGTTATTAAGGCGGCTCAAAAAATAGGGATTAAATTAGATGATATCAAACAGACTTTTAGTGATTTACCTAATGAACGCACCCCGTGTAAGGGGGATTGGGCTAAATTGTCTGCAAATTGGCAAAAACAGTTAGATGCTAGAATAGCCTATATGCAAAAATTAAGAGATTCGGTTAAGGGATGTATTGGTTGTGGCTGTCTATCTATGGAAAATTGTCCTATATATAACCCCAACGATGAACTTGCAGAAGAAGGTACAGGAGCAGTATTATTACATAGGAGTTAAATTCCTCATTGTTACAATAAATATTTTTTAATAATCAAAATCACCACAACCAGGGATATCATTTATATTAAACTCATCAATTTGAGAAGGTAATAAATGTTCTTGAGCAAACCTTTCATACACTTTTTCATTCACAAATACATCAAATAAGTCAGGATCAAGATGATTGTCGAGTTTCATTATGCCCATAATGGTTAAAGTCTCGGAGAGTGTTTTTGGTGGTTTATAGGGACGATCATTTGCTGTCAGTGCTTCAAATATATCTGCAATGGCCATCATTCTGGCAGGAATTGACATTTGATCTCGAGTTAATCCTTTAGGATAGCCTGTGCCATCCATTTTTTCATGATGTCCGCAGGCGTATTCAGGTACGCGTTGTAAGTGTTTAGGGAAAGGCATCGATTCCAACATTTCTACCGTAACATCCATATGTCCATTTATAATTTTTCGCTCTTTTGGGTTTATTGTACCGCGTTTAATGATTAAGTTATAAATTTCATCTTCACTGATCACAGATTGTTTTTTTCCTTTTATTGATATTTGATATTGTTTTGCAATTGAATAAATACGATTTATTTTATCATCGTCAAAAAACTCTCCACCTGTATTGGCCATGCTAATAAAATTTCTATCAATCTCTAACTGTTTTAATACAATCGCTTTATTCATATCGTTTAATTTTTTAGAGTTGAAAATATCTCTGGCTGCAATTTCAAAACGAGATTCAATCAGTTCAATACGATCAAATACAGTCGAAAGCTTTGTTTGTTTATCCATAATATATTCAGGTGTGGCTACTTTGCCACAATCATGGAGCCAAGCTGCAACATTAAGTTCATGGAAGTCTTCTTTTTCCATATGGAATTCATTGAGTGGTCCGGTTTTAATATTGTGGCACGCTTTTGCTAACATCATAGTAATCACGGGAACGCGACGGCAGTGCTCACCTGTATAAGGTGATTTTTTATCGATAGCAGAAGCTATTAACTTTGAGAATGAAGCAAATAAATGTTCCATTTCATTAATGAGTTGTTTATTTGTGAAGATTATCGCTGCTAAAGAGGTTAAAGCATGAGTTACGCGTTGAACTTCATCGTTAAAAGGAATGACTTTACCCTTTTCATCGCTTGCGTTTATCAGCTGGATAACACCATTAATCTCTTCTTGATGATTTTTCATCGGTATAGTTAAAACAGATTGTGTTTTATACCCTGTTAACTTATCCATTTCTTTAGCGGCATAAAAATTATATTCAGTACAGGTATATGCATCATCTATATTTATTATGTTACCGGATGCTGCTGCGACAGCAACCATTGCATTGTTATTAATTTCACCAAATTGAAAAACAGGAATATTGGGATATTCTATTGGTTTTCCTGTGGTGCCACCTAAATGTGTGTTTAAGGTATTATTAAGTAGGGTTTCAAACACAAGTTTATTTTCTGAAGAAATAGAATATATAGTACCAGCATCCGCATTGGCCAGTTGCATGGCGCTTTTAAGTATTTTTTCTAATAAAACATGGTGTTTTTTTTCTGAAGATAAGGCAATGCCGATTTCTACAAAATGTTCAATGCTTCTCATAGCATCCCTTATCAAGCTATTCAAATAAAATGAAACAATTACAAGTATAGAAGTGGTTTTTCATTTTAGTAACTCTGTAGACATAAAGATTTTAAAATACATCACTTAAAATGCTTCAGTTCCCTTTTAATAAGATGGAACGTAGAGATTATGCGTCTATGAAACACTTAAAGGTTGGTTTAAAAATGATTTATGCTACGTTATTGATTTTGACAAGGGAGCGAACATTCCCTGCTATCAATGTCTTGCCCTACGAAACTTTGGGTAGAAAAAAATTACGGTGTGATGATTCATCATCAGGGAATAACCATGAATTACAAATCATGCCTTATGCTCATATCCTACCGAAGCTTTGAAACCTGCATTTTCAATTAGCACGAATATATACCTGTGATCATTGAAGATGATTGCTTTTTATCTTTAAAAAGATCAATCTAGATATATGAAAAGTCTATCTATCTCTTTAGAACTTAAAGCAGTCTGAGCTTCGTCATCAAAAAGTACATAACGGATTTGAGTATGAGCGCATTAAAGCCATATTGTTACGTTCAGAGGGGGCCATTGGTATGATCGCCCAAGTTTTGCGTATATACCCAAACCACTTCAAGATGCAGGATTCAGTTGGAATTAGAAATGCTTTAGGCAAGGCATTGATTGAAGAACATGGTTATTCCCTTTTCAAAATCAATAACGCTGTATAAAGTATTTATAAACCAACCTTACAGGGACTTCTGAGCAAATCATACTCGTTGTTCCATCTTTTTTTAAGGGAGTAACCATTAATGCAAAGATGCGCCTAGATCATGAATTGCTCAGCAGTCCTGAACCTCACATCTTGAAGTGGCTTGGGTATATATGAAACGACTGTTTCTCGGCATATTTCTGACTTTATTACTGCTTATAAGCTAACACCTGAAAATGGAGGGTCTACGAGTCTATTAAATGATGCGCAAACACACGTCCTTATTGAGCATCTATCAGCGTATATCTATTTTCATACGTATCAAATCGCCAATTATATACGAGAGCAATGGGAACTCAGCTATTCAATTCCAGGTTTAAATAAATGACTACATCGAAATGGATTTAGTTATAAACGACCAAATAGGGTTTCTCATAAATTTTGCAGTGATAAACAAGCCGAATTTGTCGCTTATTATGAGGCATTAAAAGCCTCAATGGATGAGGAGGAAAGACTTTATTTTATTGATGCGACACATCCCACAAAAGCAACAAAAATAACAAATGGCGGGATAAAAACAGGTGTTGATAAGCCAATAGAAACAAGCGAAAGCCGAACACCAATCAACCTGATTGGTGTGATAGCGTTTAATGCTCCAGAGCAAGCGATAGTAAAGCCCTATGAGTATGTAAACAAAGAAAGCATCATGGATTTTCTGTCGAAAATAAAAGAAACTCATCCAACTATTTCAACGCTGCATGTCGTACTGGACGGAGCAGATTATCATAGCGCTAAAGAGATAATCGAAAAAGTTGAAACACTCAAGATTCAACTTCATTATCTTCCCCCATACAGCCCCAATTTAAACCCCATAGAGCGCCTGTGGAAAGTCATGAATGCGCAAGTTAGAAACAACCAATATTTTTCTACGGCACAAGAATTTCGACGGCAAATTTTATCGTTTTTTGAATTTACTGCACCAACGATAAAAAAGGAGTTAAGCTGTCGAATTACTGATAACTTCCCACTTTTCGATTTTGCAACTTGAAGTAACTTGGGTATATACTCTTTTCCAAGAGCTTTAACTTTTAAATATAGCTATACTGAGTTGATTGTAATTAATATTGAGTCGTAATGGTGATACCCAAACATATAAAAAAAATGCTAATGGTAATACAAGTGTTTTTTATATGCTTTTTGCTTATTTACAATTACAACACTTTAGCTACTGAATTACACCCTACTTGGCTAAAAACTGAGTTAGATAAAGCCGATAAACTTAACGATAAACTTAACGATAAAGATCCTAACCTTTCTTTTGATTTTGTACAAAATCTTTTAAATAAAAATAAAAATAAAAATAAAAATAAAAATAAAAATAAAAATAAAAATAAAAATAAAAATAAAAATAAAAATAAAAATAAAAATAAAAATAAAAATAAAAATAAAAATAAAAATAAAAATAAAAATAAAAATAAAAATAAAAATAAAAATAAAAATAAAAATAAAAATAAAAATAAAAATAAAAATAAAAATAAAAATAAAAATAAAAATAAAAATAAAAATAAAAATAAAAATAAAAATAAAAATAAAAATAAAAATAAAAATAAAAATAAAAATAAAAATAAAAATAAAAATAAAAATAAAAATAAAAATAAAAATAAAAATAAAAATAAAAATAAAAATAAAAATAAAAATAAAAATAAAAATAAAAATAAAAATAAAAATAAAAATAAAAATAAAAATAAAAATAAAAATAAAAATAAAAATAAAAATAAAAATAAAAATAAAATAAGTGATTATGACTTAGCTGCTTTATATCGTCGTTTAGCAACATATCATTTTTATTTTGGGCAGTTTGACAAAAGTTTTGCTTTATTACATAAATCAAAAGATCTACTGAAAGACTTAAATAATAAAATTGGCGTCAATGTTTTATTAACGCATGGTATGTTGCTTGATTCCATTGGTAAAGCAAGTGAAAGTGAAGCGCTGTTTCATCAAGCAATTAAAATATCGAAAGCAATTGAAGACCCAAAAATATTAGCTGATAGCTATGGTGGATTAGCTGGTATGTATGATTTAAATCATAACGATGTTGAGGCACTTAAGTATTATCAAAAAGCATATACCCAAACCACTTCAAGATGCAGGATTCAGTTGGAATTAGAAATGCTTTAGGCAAAGGCATTGATTGAAGAACATGGTTATTCCCTTTTCAAAATCAATAACGCTGCATAAAGTATTTATAAACCAACCTTACAGGGACTTCTGAGCAAATCATGCTCGTTGTTCCATCTTTTTTTAAGGGAGTAACCATTAATGCAAAGATGCGCCTAGATCATGAATTGCTCAGCAGTCCTGAACCTCACATCTTGAAGTGGCTTGGGTATATATCATAGTGCAAGAACTAAATGATGAACTTGATATGGCATATTTAAATACAAATATGGCTAGTGTTTATGCAAATTTGAAAGATTTTAATAAAGCCATTGCATTGCAAAATGCAGCGATAGTGTATTTTAAAAAAAATGACTATAAATACGATGAAATGTTAGCTCACTACAGTCAGGCAGTTGTTTATAAAAGGAATAAAAAATTTTAAAAAGCGTTAACTAGTTACAATAAAATGCTAAATCTGTCATTTTTATTTAAAGACAAATCGAAAATCTATTTTGCTTATATCGGAATGAGCATGTTGTATTTAAAGAAAAAAGATTTCGAAAAATCGGCTGATTTTTGGTTGTTAGCTGATGCACTTTTTTTAGGTATAGAAGGGCCTTACGCAAAATCTCAACATTACTTAGTACAAGCCCAAATTGAGGTGAATGAGAAAAAAGCGACTTTAGCATCACAAGCAGTTTTAAAAGCAGAACAAATTATATTGACATTAGATCAAGCAAAAAATCTTGCTATGTATATTCAACTTTATGATGTGAAAATTGATATTGCTGTTCTAAAAGAAGATTATAAAACGGCTTTTGAGTTACAAAAAAAAGAAAAAACACTTACTGATGCGTATCAAAATGATGTGAGGGAAGAAGCACGTTCAAAATATAAAGTGATGTTTGATACAGAGCAAACGTTACTAAAAAATAAACTATTAGAAAGAGAGAAACAGTTTACTACTGTTGAGCTCGAAAACGCAAAACAAGAACAGCAACTAAAGAATATGGTAATTATAACAGCAGCAATATTGATCGCTGTTTTATTCTTTTTCTTTTATCGTCAAAGACGTACAAGTAAAAAACTTAATCGTTTAGCCAATACAGATGTATTGACCCAACTTGCTAATCGCAGATATACATTTTTATATTCTGAATTAGAGTTAAAAAAATCAATTAGTACAGGAACAGCTTTTTCTATTATTATTTTTGATATTGATCACTTCAAACAAGTAAACGATAACTATGGACATTCAGCCGGTGATGAGGTGCTAATTAATACCGCTAAAACCGCAAGTAAATTTATCCGTGAACAGGATATTTTAGGGCGTATAGGTGGTGAGGAGTTTTTAGCCATTTTATCAAATACTTCTTTACCTCAGGCGTTAGAAATAGCGCAAAGGATCAGGTTGGCAATTGAAACACAATTGGTTTCTTATGATAATAACGTCATTAATATAACTGCAAGTTTTGGAGTAGCGCAATTTAGCCCTGATAAAGAAGATTTTATTAGCTTATTTCAACATGCAGATAAATATTTATATAAAGCTAAAAATCAGGGCCGAAATTGTATTGTCAGTGAATAAAGTTTTTTGTTATTCACTCACTATTGTGAGCATAATTTAATTAAAGGTTGTAGCTAATATTACTTTAGCTTGCGCTCTAGGTAAGCAAGTCGCAAAGGGTTTAGCATTAAATTTTATTTGCTCAACTTCAATAGCTTGTGTGGTGACTTTTTGACCTTGCCAATTTAATTCTACTCGACAATTTACCACTTTTTCATTTTCACTATAGATAATCTTAATTTTATCGGTTCGTTTTATTAGCATGTCGTAAGGATAGCCTTGCTCGGAGAATAGCTTGTGGTTTGTTGCTTTTGTAGATGGTGCAGAAAATAATACTATTAAATAAAAGGTAATAAGCGTTATCAGTTTCATGATTAGTTCTCTTATGTTTAATTAACTTGATTATTAAATTAAACTTTGTTTTATTATCCTTCAAACGATATAAATTTAATCTCAATTAAGATTTTCTTAACTATGAAAAATTTACCTCCTCTAAAATCACTTAATGTATTCTTAAGTGCGGCAAAAAACGAAAGTTTTAAAGCGGCTGCGGAGCAATTATACGTAACACAAGCGGCAGTGAGTCAACAAATTCGTTTATTAGAGGAACATTTAGGGTGCCAATTATTTGATAGAAATAGTAAACAAACTAAGTTAAATAAAAAAGGCCTTTTATTAATGCCCTATATTGAACAAGCATTTGAACAAATAAGCCATGGTGTTAATGCTGTTTCTTTAGAGCCAAATGCCAATGAATTACGTATAACGGCTTTGCATTCTGTTACTTCAACTTTACTTATTCCAAAAATAAGTGAGTTTCAAGAATTAAACCCACATTTAAGTGTACAGTTTTATCCTAATAATCGACTTGATAGTTTTGAAAATAATGATGTAGATATTGCAATTAGACGAGGGCTAGGTAATTACCCTGGACTTGAAAGTCGAAAGTTAATAGATGATTCTATTGTTATGGTAGTAAGCCCTTTAATTTTTAAGGATGATGAAGCTAATCCTTTAAATATATTTAAATTGCCACTATTAGAAGATATTAGTTCTGATATTCAAGAAGCCATTAATTCATGTTGCGAGCAATATAATATTCAAGCCAATAAGTTAACATCAAAACTTAAAACAACGGATTCGATGCCTATTATTCAAAGTGCAGTAGCAGGGCAAGGCATTGCTTTTGTTAGCAAGATATTAGTCGCCGAGTATATAAAAAATGGTCATTTAATCAACCCACTTAATTACGCTTTTAATAGCCCTCGTACTTTATATTTAGTTGCATTACCACATCACTTTAAATGGGACAAAGTAAAACAATTTGAAAAGTGGATCAAAAATGTATTGGTGACTTAGTTTATAAAATATTATCAATCAAAAGCTTCTGTTTTATCGTTAACTGTCCATATTTCGTGTGATTATTTACATTGATATAAGTAAAGCCCCGCCTATATCTGAAGTCCGTTTGTCTCATTATTAATTTGATGAATAATCGCGATTGCAAATATATAGGAAAATATCAGCGCTTATTGTATAAAATGATAAGCGCTTTTTGATTCATTTTCTTCTAATAGCAGGTATTAAATTTGAAAACTGTTCAGCTTGATAATAAAACCATTACACCCAATAAAATCATTTGTATCGGCAGAAACTATGTTGATCACATCGCTGAGCTTGGCAATGAGATACCAGATGAAATGGTGATATTTCTAAAGCCAAATTCAGCAATATCAGAGCAGTTAACGGCTTTTTATCAAGAAAAAATACATTATGAAGGTGAGTTGAGTTTTATTTATCAGCAAGGACGTTTTAGTGCAGTAGGCTTTGGCTTAGATTTAACTAAACGTGGGTTGCAAAGCAAACTAAAAGGTAAAGGGTTACCTTGGGAGCGCGCAAAAGCATTTAATGGTTCAGCAGTATTTAGTGATTTTGTATCTATTGATTGTATACCTTCAGATTTAACTTTAGAGCTTAAAATTGATAATGAATTAATGCAAGCTGGTGGCATTGAATTAATGATGTATAAACCAGATGATATTTTAAAAGAAATACAATCATTTATGGATTTACAAGATGGTGATATTGTTATGACCGGCACACCAAAAGGGGTCGGAGTGATTAAATCAGGAGCCAACTTTGAAGCTCGCGTATTACTAGATGAAATAGAGTTAGTAAGTAAGAGTTGGATGGCTGTTTAGCTCTATTAATAAAAGTCCTCACAGGCGTCATCTGTAAGTTATTTTATTGGAGGTCTAGTATTTTAAACCATGACTCAAGAGGTTAATAACTTCAATCAATAAATCTAGATACATACTCATATGTAGTTTTATTTAATCGTGCTTTTTCAGCATCGTTAATAAAGCTTGCTTGAATGGCGTTGTAGGTAAATTGTGCTATTTCTTTTAAATTCATTTCATGAGCCTGAGCAAGCGATAAAAAGTTACTTGTCATATAACCGCCAAAATATGCTGGGTCATCTGAGTTTATAGTAACACAAACGCCCATTCTTAATAATTCAACGATATTGTGTTGAGTCATATCGTTGAATACACATAACTTAACATTAGATAGCGGGCATACAGTTAATGGTATTTGTTGTGATATTAATTTATCGAGTAACGTTTTATCGTCTATACATCGCACACCATGATCGATTCGTGAAATGCTTAATAAGTTTAATGCATCACTTATATAACTAGCAGGACCTTCTTCACCTGCATGTGCAACGGTTAAGTAACCTTGCTTTATTGCTTGTTGAAATATCCGTTCGAATTTTTCAGGCGGATTACCTAATTCCGATGAATCTAAACCCACTGCAATTATTTTATCTTGATAAGGTTTTGCTTGCTCTAAGGTATTAAAAGCAGAATCTTCGTCTAAATGGCGTAAAAAGCTCATAATTAAATGGCTGCTAATATTGAGTTGTTGTTTGGCTTGTTTTAATGCTTTATCAATGCCATTTATCACTGTGTCAAAAGCAATACCACGATCGGTATGTGTTTGTGGATCAAAAAATATTTCCGTATGAATAACATTATCTTGCTTACAACGTAATAAATATTCCCATGTTAAATCAAAAAAATCTTGTTCATGGATAAGTACATTTGCACCTTGATAATAAATATCTAAAAAAGATTGTAAGCTATCAAACTTATACGCTTGAGCGACTTCTTCTGGGCTGTTGAAAGGAATATCAACATTGTTACGTTTAGCTAACTTAAACATCAGCTCAGGTTCTAAAGAGCCCTCAATATGAAGGTGTAACTCAACTTTTGGTAAACCAGAAATGAACACTTTATGCATAGGCAAGTACTCCGAGTAATTAAAGCTTACCTTTGAGTATATACCTAAATAATTTCAATTCGGCTACTTTAATGCAAAAACTTTGTTAAATACTTCATTAAGTAATTTAACCTTATTGATTTCTCTAGGAGATTTTTTAGTGACTAAAGATAAATTAAACTGATAAGTTAAAGAGCCAGGTTGGATTATTCGCATTAAACCCATGTTGAGTTCATGTTGAATATAACTTTGTGGCATATAGCCTATGTATCTGCCAGATAAAATCATTGATTTACGCATATCAAATTGATAAGCCTTAGCGGCGAGATTTAACTTGGTTAGTTGTTTTTTTCCTGACATATCTATATCAATACCCGGATGTATTGCATGGGCTGAAGCTAAATCATTATCTGTGATCTGTGTATCTACTTTATTAAAAAATGGATGCGAATGGGCGCAACATAAATAAATAGGCTCATGGCATAAAGGTGTATAATTTAAACCTTCAACTTGTTGATAATCAGGAAATATACCAATATGGGCTTTATCTTTTAGTAATGACTTTTCAATATTAGATATTGAATTCCCATCTAATACTAAATGCAGGTTGGGTGAACTATCGTGAATTTCTTGAATAACTTGTGCCATTTTTTGCTGTTTAGCATGATCTAGTTGATCGGCACATAAAATTACAAGTTCGCCACTGAGTTCTTTGCCTAAAGTACCAACTAATAACGAAAAATCATTTAAAGAATCAAATAAGCTGATTACGGCACGATATACCGCTTGGCCATCTTCTGTTAATGAAAAACCACCTCGGCCTCTTAAACAAAGCTTTAGTTTCATTCTAGACTCTAAGTTAGACATATGAACACTTATGGTTGATCGTGTAATACCTAAAGCAGTTTCTGCTGCGGCAAAACCACCATGCTCAACCACACATAAAAAAATGCGTAATAAACGTAAATCATATTCAGTAATTGGTTTTGGAATGATAGAAGATTTGTTCAAAATTCAGCTCTATGTTTTACAGCTATAAAACTTAAGGTTTAATGTTTTGTATTTAACATGAGTTGAGTTTGTTATTCAATAGATAAAATATTTTACATTGGAGATTAATGTGCGAAATTTACAAGATCATGGCTTACAAGATGAAAAGTTATTAAAAACTTTTTCTTATATCAATGGCAGTTGGCATAGTAGTGAAGGTGATTTTACTGTCATTAACCCCGCCAATGGTGAATTGGTAGCAACCGTCAATAATGCTGGTATTGTTGAAACTGAACTAGCAGTAAAAGCCGCAAAAAATGCGTTAAAAGCTTGGTCAGCTAAATCGGCAAATGAACGAGCGGGTTTATTAAGAAATTGGTTTAACTTGATGATGCAACATCAAGATGATCTTGGTCGCATATTAACTTTAGAGCAAGGTAAACCACTTGGCGAAGCAAAAGGTGAAATCGCATACGGTGCAGCATTTATTGAATGGTTTGCTGAAGAAGGTAAGCGTATTTATGGCGATGTGATCCCAAGCCCTTCAGGCGATAAACGTATCATTGTTATTAAACAACCAGTCGGTGTTGTGGCTTCTATCACGCCTTGGAATTTTCCTAATGCAATGATTGCTCGTAAAGCTGCAGCCGCCTTAGCTGCAGGTTGTACTTTTGTTGTTCGCCCAGCAACATTAACACCGCTATCAGCGCTTGCTATGGCTGAATTAGCTGAGCGTGCAGGCATACCTGCAGGTGTATTTAATGTTGTTGTTGGTGAAGACTCTCGTGGTATGGGTAAAGTTTTAACGCAGCATCCAGATATCGCTAAATTTACTTTTACAGGATCAACAGATGTAGGTAAAACACTTATAGGTCAATGTGCTAGCACAATTAAAAAAGTATCTATGGAATTAGGCGGTAATGCACCCTTTATTGTTTTTAATGATGCAGATATAGATGCCGCAGTTCAAGGAGCGTTGGTTTCTAAATACAGAAATGCAGGTCAAACCTGTGTATGTACTAATCGTATATTAGTGCAAAAAGAGGTGTTAGAAGCGTTCACCGAAAAATTTGCCACAGAAGTTGAAAAGCTTTCATTAGGAAATGGTTTAAACGAAGGGGTAAATATTGGCCCTATGATCTCTAAAAATGCAGTAAGTGATGTTGAAAAACTAGTAAATGATTCAATTGCAGTAGGTGCACAGTTAAAAATTGGTGGAAAAGCATTAGAGGCAGGCGAAAACTTTTATAAACCAACTATTTTAACCAATGTTACCAACGATATGCCTATCGCTAAAAATGAAATATTTGGCCCTGTATCACCTATTATTGCATTTGATAGCGAAGAGCAAGCAATACAATTGGCCAATGATACTGAATATGGTTTAGCTGCTTATTTTTACTCTCGAGATATTGGTCGTATTTGGCGTGTAGCAGAAGGTTTAGAGTACGGTATGGTAGGCATTAACGAAGGCATAATTTCAAATGCAGCAGCACCATTTGGTGGTGTTAAGCAATCGGGCAACGGCAGAGAAGGTTCTAAATATGGTTTAGATGATTATTTAGAAATTAAATACTTATGCATGGGTGGTCTTGATAATACCAATTCCGATAATTAAGTGATCACTCAGAGCTTATGATGCTTTATATCGCTTATTAATATACACGAATTGAATTTAGGTAAATAAAAATGACAAACGCAAATTTACAAGCAAGAAAAACAAAAGTGATCGCCCGTGGTCAAGGTAATGTATACCCTGTATATGTAGAGCGTGCTGAAAATTCAGAGCTTTGGGATGTTGAAGGAAAACGTTACATAGATTTTGGTACAGGTATCGCTGTATGTAATACGGGTCATAGCCATCCAAAAGTGGTGAGTGCGGTTAAAGAGCAACTAGATAAATTTAGCCATACCTGTGTGATGGTAAATCCGTATGAAGTAGCGGTTGAGCTTGCTGAAAAGTTAGTTGAAGCAGTGCCTGGAGAGTCTGATAAAAAAGTTATTTTTGTATCTACAGGTGCTGAAGCTGTTGAAAACTGTGTAAAAATAGCGCGCGCGCATACAGGCCGTCGTGGTGTAATTGCCTTTAATGGAGGTTTTCATGGTCGTACAAATTTAGCGATGGCTTTAACGGGTAAAATTACACCTTATAAGAACTTATTTGGTCCTTTCCCAGGTGATATTTTTCACGCACCTTTTCCGATTGAATGTCACGATATTACAGTTAAGCAATCATTAAAGGCGATTGAAAACTTATTTAAAGTAGATATTGCACCTTCTGATGTTGCCGCCATTATTGTTGAGCCAGTACAAGGTGAGGGGGGGTTCTATGCTGCGCCAACGGCGTTTTTACAAGCGCTACGAAAAATATGTAATGAACATGGTATCGTTTTAATTGCAGATGAAATTCAAACGGGCTTTGGCCGTACAGGTAAAATGTTTAGTTTTGAACATAGTGGTGTTGAAGCTGATTTAATGACGATGGCTAAAGGTATTGCTGGTGGATTTCCAATTGCTGCAGTTGTTGGTAAGAATGAAATAATGGATGCGCCATTACCGGGTGGTTTAGGCGGTACTTATGGTGGTTCTCCAGTTGCGTGTGCTGCCGCACTTGCTGTACTTGATGTAATTAAAGAAGAAAACCTTATTGAACGTTCTGTGCAAATAGGTGTTTTGTTTAATGAAAGATTATCAGTATTAAAATCACAATATCCTGACTTGATTTTAGATGTCAGAAATCAAGGATCAATGATTGCAATGGAGCTAATAGTTGATGGTGATTCAGAACAAGCTAATTCACAGTTAACACAAGCGATCATAGGCAAAGCCGCTGAATATGGTTTGGTGTTACTAGCGTGTGGGTTTTACGGTAATGTTATTCGCTTTTTACCAGCATTAACGATTAGTGATGAATTAGCTAATGAAGGGCTAGACTCTTTTGCAGATTTATTTTCAAGTTTAAATAATTAAGATATTAAAAACAATCTCTTATAGTTTTTACTGCATTTTGTAGCCAATACAGGTATCGATATTGGCTTTTTTATTTAAAAAATAGCGTATAGTTTGATTAAAAATAGTGTATTTAATAATTATTTATGAAATTTTTAATATTTTTAAACTAATTCTTTATTTTATAAGAAAATAAACTAGATTGCACTTTGTGTATAAAAAATAGGTAGTGTTTGCATTAAATGGATAAAGGGCTGTAAATGCGCAATAAAATTGATTATTTTAGACTTAGTTTATTTATATTAATTTTTATATTAATTTATGCCTTACATCAAAAATTTGATATTCCTACATTAGTTAGCTTTTTTATATTTGGTTCTGTGGTGACTTTTGCTTTTATGCTAGGACTTGAAAAAAATAGCTTAGAAAAAGATCAAATGACAGTTGAAGAAATTAAACGTGAGCAACGTAAGTTATTAATATTTAAAATTAGCTTAATAGTAAGTATGCTCGGTTTTATCACTATAGTGACGATTAAAGCATAACTTTTATGCTTTAATCTTTATGTACGATACAAAATTTTGATTACATGCCAGCCAAATTTAGTTTTAACTAAGTGAGGTGTTAAAATCTCTTTACTAAAAACAACTTTATCAAACGCAGGTACCATAGTACCTTTGGTAAACTCACCTAAACTACCACCAGCTTTTTTACCTGATGGACAAGTTGAATGCTTTTTAGCTAAAACATGAAACTTAGCACCTTTATTCAGCTGTTTGAGTATGTCTTCTGCTTGTTCTTTATGCTTCACTAAAATATGCAAAGCTGATGCTGTACGTGCCATGTTAACCTCATAAATATTTACGCTTAAATTATAACATGAGTAATTTTTAAAAGATTAACGGTATTTATATAAATGGTGAGAAATAGCATTAATTGTTAAATATATATGTTTAAAGTTGAGCTTTTTTTCTAAAAATGCTCAACTACCCACATTATTATTTTAAGAATAACAACAAGATATGCTTTTAGATATTTTAGGGATCCTCATTGCCTTTTGCTCTGTCATGCTGATGTTTAGTTTAGTGGTGACTGCATTTATTCAATTTTTACAAAATAACCTTAAATGGCGAACTGACCATTTAAAGTTAGGACTCACAGCGTTAGCTAATCATATAAATAAAATGAATAATAACTGGGTATCAAACGATACTTTAAATACTTCATTATTAGATTTAATGAGGCCAACGATTAAAGCCAATAGAAGAGGGTTGTTTTACCAATTATTTAGAAATTATGAACGCGGGCATATTAATGATGAAGAAATTAAAGCAGTATTTACTAACTTGCATCAACAAAGTAGTTGTAATACCAAGCCGGATTTAAATACATTATTAGAAGAAGTAGATAGATTTTTTGGAAGAATAGAAACTGAAATGAGTAGTCATTTTACTCGTAAAACTCATTTTTGGTCATTTATTATCGCTGGTTTTTTTGTTTTATTATTTCAACTAGATACGTTTTCTGTATTAAATAAAGTATCCCAAAATAAAGTTTATAGAGATAGTTTAGTTAATCAAGCACAGCAACAAATTGTAAAGTCTAATAGCCAATGTAGCGATTTAATTCAATTTACAGATATTCAATCTTGTTTAATGTCAGAACAAAGAAATGCTGCTTTGTATGGTTTTACGATATTACCTGAAGGAGAATCTCACTTTTATAAAATAGGTGAAACGCACAACCATAAATCGATATGGCAGTTACTTTCTTTTTGGATGGGGATGATAATTTCAACAATATTCATTTCACTCGGAGCACCATTTTGGTTTAACCGTATAAAAACTTTAGTTCAATTAAAAGATAAATTAAGTAAAGCGACGGTTAAATAAAGTGATTTAATGATAGAAATTTAAAAGCTTTTACATTGAATTATATAAGGAGGTTTTGGTTAACTTAAAAGTTAAAAATGTATCTTTAAGTTATAAAAATACGCGTTTGCATCGAGTTATCTAAAAAAAGTGAAGTTTTTATAAAAAAACTTCATGGCACCAAAAGCTGTAATAGGAACGTGAGGTGTTGTTTATGCGTCTCTAAAATATAATTATTTATGCTAATTTTTTTGTAATGTACTGTAAATAAATGATTAAATTTATTTTTGTTGCTTTATTTAAGAATTAAAACTTCGCGTTTTAAACCTATTGACGATGAAAAAATAAACTGGTTATTATTCACTCACACTAATATTTAGCTACATTTAGGAGATGAGGGTATGGCCAGTAAAAACGATAAAAAATGGCATGAAAGAACAGGTCTTAATAGGGCTATTTCGGTATGTTTATTATTACTGCTTGGTTTTTTTAATCCGGTATATGCAAATAATTGCACAGTAATGGATCAACCAGTTAATTTTACAGTAAATAATAATACAGGAACGTCAGTTGATTTATCTTGGGATCAAGTATCAGGGGCCAGCAGCTATGATATACAAAGTTATTTTAATGGCAGTTATAAACACGTATCTAGTAATACTAATCAAGCATCGATTAATAATTTAACTCAGGGATATTATTATTTTAATGTCACTGCAAAAAATTCTTGTGGTGAAGCTAGTACACCAAGTAGTTGGTTAGGTGTCACTATGACTGGCATTTCGCAATGTAGCGATCCTACAATGCCAACAGGTTTGATAGAAGCAAATCTAACAGGTAGCAGTTTTACAGTAAAATGGAATGCAGTTGAGGGCGCTGAAAGCTATCAATTACAACGTTGGGAAGATGCTATTGGCTGGAACCAAGTCACCACAACTTCCAATAATCAATATGACTTATCTAATTTAAGTATCGGGACTGAATACATAAGAGTTAATGCTAATAATGCATGTGGTAGTTCAGATTTTAGTGCTTACATTACAGTGCCGATAACGGGTGCTAATACCTGTCCAACAAGTTTAGCTAAACCTGAAGCTCCGGTAGTTAGCGATATAGATTCAAGCTCATTCTTTATAAATTGGCAAATAGTTCAAGACGCAGATAACTATGATATTCAATTATGGGTAAATGGCGAATGGTCAACTGTTGCCAATACAAGTGATTTATCTTATGAAGTAACGGGCTTAACACCTTTATCTGCCCAGTATGTACGTATTGTTGCAAAAGTCGGGTGTGATAATGCAATTAAAAGTGAAGGTAGTTGGGTCAAAGTTCAATTATTAGAACAAGACGTTTGCCCTGATAGCTTAGCCAAAGCATCGGGTTTAGTTGCAAGTAACGTAACTGAAACATCATTCACGCTTAACTGGAGTAAAGTGACTGATGCTGACAAATACCAAGTGCAATTGTGGGTTAATAGCGCATGGCAAACAATCGCGGCAACTGACAACCTTTCATATGAAGTAAACAACCTTTATTCTGCTTCCCTGCAATATGTTCGCATAATTTCAGTTGTTGACTGTGACGATAGTGTTATAAGTGAAAGTGAATGGCTAAGTGTAAATTTAGTGAGTTCATGTCCAAGTGAATTAACAGCGCCATTAAGCTTAAATTTAACAGCGATTAATGATGATGGATTTAACGCACAATGGTTAAGTGTTAATCAGGCAACGCATTATCAAATACAGTTAGCGACTAATGAGAGTTGGCAGGATTTAGGTCAACAATCTGGACTCAATAAAGCATTTAATGATTTGGCTTCGGGGACTTATCAAATAAAAGTAGCTGCTGTATGCGGCTCAAAAATCAGTGATTATAGTCCTGCAAAAAGCATTGAAATTACAGACGTTCAAATTTGTAATTTACCAGATGTTAATGGGGGCATTGATATTTCACGTTATGGTGATTCTTTTGATGATTTTTCGGTGAGTGGAAATATTTACGTGCAAGGTGGTGGTTTTAATCCTGCTAATTATTCAATGAAAGTAACGTGCCAAGGTGAATATGGTTTTGTTGAAAAAACAACAGATCATAACAATGATAATTACGTGCCTTTTAATTATAGTTATTCTCACTTTGGTAACCGCATTAGCAATGTTGAAACAATACAGTTTGAAATACAAAGCGGTGGTTACATGTCACGTAAAACTTTGAGCTGGAATTTAAACTTAGGTACTCAGCAATCTCCAGTACAACCTTATTGTAATAATATACACCTAGATAATGATAAAGATGGCATACCTGATTGTGCAGAAGAGTCTGGCAAAACATTCTTCGACATGCCTGTTTATGATTGGGGTGCACGTAAAGGCGTTACTGACGTATTTATTGAAGTAGACTATATGAGTAAAACAAGCTCAGGTGATCATGGCACTCAACCAAGACGAGAAGTGTTTGATAAAGTAAAAAGTGTATTTGCAGAGCATGGTTATAGCTTACATTTTGATACGGGTAACCTTTACGGTTACGGGCCTGAAAATTATAACTTAGGTGGTGGGCAAGCGGTTCAATATTCACCTTGGATAGGTTTATCTGATTGGCGTAATGAATACGCCGGTAACTATGCGGTACCGGGTATGAAAAATAATGATACTTACCCTGGGGTATTTAGTTATATGCCGGCATATTTTGATAATAAACCAGAACGTGCACGGTTATTTTATTATGCATTATTTGCAAGCTCACAAGCAGCTGGTGGAGAGGGCTCTTCTGGTCAAGCACCAGATTACTTCGATTACTATTTTTATGTTGCCTTAGGATCTCCTGCAGCTGCAACTAAAAGCCGTTGGTTTTTAAATGATGATAACGAAACTGAGTTAAATAGAATGATCAATAGTCAAGCATCGGTATTTATGCATGAACTAGGGCATGTATTAGGCTTAAGTCATGGTGGTTGGCCGGATGCTTATCCAAATTATGAAGCTAACTTTAAACCGAACTATACCAGTGTTATGAATTACGCTTACGCTTTAAGTGGTGTACCTTATACTGGCAATGGTCTTACTGAACATGAAATGATGTCAGATCGCCATTATGTATCAGTACGCAGAGAGTATAATGCAAACTGTATGTCACAACTTGAAGGGAAATATGGCGTTGGTGTATCGCGTCGTAATTTACCCGGTGGTTTAGAAACAGATTGGCGTGATTATAATTTAAACTATTCTTATGGTAACCATGCAAGCTTTACCGAGCAAAGCTATATCGAATCATATATTGAAGGTGGATTAGATTTAAATTGTGATGGTAGTATTAATAATTATGCCACGTCATTTAACTTCAACTATGACTATCATGCGCCAGATTATGTGACTGCAAGATATGACACTATGCGAGACTATGATGACTGGAGTAATATCTATTTATATTATCGCCATTTAAATTATTCACAAAATGGTAATTTTTTAATGGCACCTAATATCGCAGCTAAACATGCAATAGAACCTGCCGACGTGGTACAAGGTGCAATTTCTTCACCGAAAGTAGCTGTATCGGTACGTAATACGCCATCCAAGGTAATGAATAATCATAAAACGACAAGACCAATTGGTGTATTAGAAACACCTATACCTATGGTTGAAAGCAAACATTAAATCAAAAAGAAAAACCTTTGCTTAAGTGCTGAGGTTTTTCATTTGTAACTTTATTGACTTAGTATGAAGATACGTTTTATTTATATGAAAATAAGTTGTAGTAAAGCAAAAGCAGTCATGGCGTGGGCTAACCAACTTGTAGTGATATAAAAATGTTCAATTGTATATTCTGTTGTGTTCGTAATATGATTTAAAAATACCTGTAATCCGCTTATTTTTTTGAACTAGTGATAGGGCTTTGTTCTATTCACTTCCTACAATTAAAGTGAAAGGGGATATATACGCAATAGAAACACCTCCTGATTTTCTAGTTAACCAAACAATATACCCTCCATTATTATTTATAACGTTATTTGAATAAGTAAATGTTGGCTTGTTTTTTGCTTTATATCGCTGGTACTACACATTTATCAAATGAAACGACAATTTTCCGTTTCTTTAAACGCAATCGGAGTAACACATGAAATTAGTTGTAACCTTAGCAGTATCAGCAGCAATATTATTAACGAGTTCAGCTTCCATAGCTAATACAGGTGGTGGTGTAATTATAAAATCGCAAGGTAGTGGCGGTGGTGTAATTCTTAAGTCTAAAGGCTCTGGTGGTATTGTAATCACACCTAGCAACTCTGGTGGCGGTGTGATTATTAATAAAAAATAAGCCGAGAGAGATTTGTTTGAACAATTTTTAGCAATAAGATAGTATACATCCGAACAGACTGTATGGGAGGTATTTTGATAAATCTTATTGCTGATATATTTAACTCTACCATTCTAGAAGTAAATGAGTTTAAAAATTATTTTTCCCCAGCGGCATTTTTAGTCATTATTTTTACATTTCTTCACGTTTTGGCTTTAAGTGTCTCATCTATAAGATGTGCTTTTAAAAAAGAACGAATTTCCAGAACGGTTTTAATTGGAATAATTACATCTAAAGACTTAATTAGCAGCTTACTTTTTTTGCTTGTTTATCAACATATAGACAATAACCCACAGAATAAAACGTTCGCTCAAAATATTTATCTTGTGGCTGCGCTTCTTGGTATTGTATCTTGGTATATCGCTACTCATATATATGAAAAAATGCAGTATCAATATTGTCGCTTTTTTTATGTCGTGATTGGACTTAATTTGTTCTTAGCAGTTTTAAATTTTTTGTTATGGGTTAAGCTCGTCCCCCTAGATCTTGATAAGCAAGCACCAGCTTTACATAATCTTTATAGTACATTGAACAATTACACTATTATTGCGATAGCTACACTTATGCTTTGGCCTCCCGTTTTGCAGCTTAGGATATTTAACACCTTGAACCCTATAAATTTGTGGGATAAAACTGCGCGCCTTCCTCTAAAAATAATTAACTTTGCAAAAAACTATGGGAGAGGTTGATATGATTGAAGTCGTTTTTTTATTAATCGTAATCGCCTTGATTCCTGGTATTTATATTTATGGCAAAGCAAAATCTGAGAATATAAAAAATAATACTCCTCTATTCCATGAAAAATCAGGATTTCACGTTGAAGATATTTACAATGCCAACATCAAAGAAGAACCAAGTGAACATATAGAACGCAGTAAACTTTCTCTTGGTGAGTTACTGTATTCCTATAAAAAACCAGGCGATCCAAGCCCTGATTTTAAAAATGATGAAGGCGAATATCGAGTTCATACTATTATCGACCTGCCCTTATCTGAGAGTGAACTGAACAAAATAAGACAAGAATATAACAAGGCTTGCCCTAAAGATGAAAAATATACACCTGATGATTTGAAGATCATTAAAAATGCAATTAATAGATATGTAGAACACATGTTTTCGGATTGTAATTTATATAGAGCAGCACCTCGTTTAAAAAAGAATGATTTAATTGCAGCGCTCCCTTTAACAACGAAAGAGTTTAACTCTTGCCTTAAGAACGCAAATGAAACATATAGAGATATTTATCTTGCTGCTAGAATGGATGTTTCAGCTAAAAAACTGCCTTCTATAGAGTTAATAAAAGTACAGTTTATGGCTGGTTATAGTGATGCTGAATCATTTAGAAATGCATTTAAAGCTAGACATAAAAGAACACCTTCTGAATACAAAGAATTTATTAAGAGCAATAAGAATCACATTGAAGTATTAAGTTCGGGTAAGGATTTATCAGTCCAACTATTTAATTGATATGTTATTTGTTGAGTGTCTCCTGTTCCTTTATAAAACACAGAACACCTTTATTCCAAATTAATTAAGTGTATGATCTATTTAAAATGATCTAAATATATAATTGTGATGTAACTTTCAATTTTAATAACCATAGCTAAAGCAAACGTCTGTATTTTTGTTCACTAACTTAATAGGTTTTTTATTAAACCCGTTAATACTTCATTTTTAGCCTCATCTTTTTTAATACAATAAAATACAACGTAAATGCACGCTTACTATTTTTGTTTGATAATTGTACATAAAGGGCATTGAAACCCTGCACTATCACAAAATACAACAAAAATAGATGAATAAAACCCTGTTGCTGAGTTGTTAAAATAAAACCCTGTGTTATTGAATTTAATTACCGCTATTTTTTGCTTAATTTGATAGATAAAATTTGTTTTGTTCAGTTATGTCTGATCCATCACCTAAACAAAAAAGGAGGCTAAATGTTAGAGTTGAAAGAAATAGAAATATCAGAAATACAATCAATTAGTAATACAGGTGATAATCCTCAAGTAAGATGTCAACGTTGTAATTGCATTGAGCAAGCAAAATCAAAAGACATTTTAATAACAGAATCAACTTGGTTAAAAGCCGCAACATGTGGAGGCTGGCGACACGTTACTACAGATAATGCGACATATAGCATGGTATGTTCTACATGTATTGTTGAGTTGTATGAAGTGCAGCACAAATCACTTAGTTAAATGTTAATAAAGTAAATATATGTTTTAATCTATTATACTAAAGCTCCCTAAAGCTAAAAAATACTTTTTTAATTATATAGATGAAAACTAACTACTGATAAATTGTTATTGATGTTTTTTATCAGTTGTTTTATGAAAAGTTTTTAATTCCATTAGTAATGTCAATTATTGCAGTATTTTTAAGTGCTTTTTTACTATAAATAAACTAAGTTGGCGGACAAAAAAATAGATGTTACTGAGGATCTTTGGTCTATTTTTTAACTTATCTCAGTCTCTATAGGTAATGATAAAATAATAAGAAAAGAGAATGGGGATTACATATTAAGTCCAGAGAATGCTGAAAATTTTGTTCATGAAATGAATAAAGTTTTCAGCTCAAAATATGGGTTATATTTCCCTAGAAATTTCAGAGCGATCTATCATAGTTTTCGAGACTTTATAATTGAAGAATTGATGAGTCAGAAAGTTAATATTAATAAAGAATTAGTAAAAAAATTGAAGAAAAGCGTAAAGAACTTCGTTTGGAAATAAGGTCGATTATTGGCAATAGAGATTTATTAGTGGCAAAGGAAATAAACTCCAAGTGAGGGCTTGTGTCATTACTATTGTCTCCATTGTTTAATTAAATAACAAACGTAGTGATGAGCTTAGCATTGCTGATGGCCTTTTAGGTGATGACACCTAGCAAGTAGATGCAATTGAAGGATTGATACTTATTAAATCAACTTTGGGAAATACAACCGGTTAAACCTTATAATTAATAAGCCATCGCATTGATAATAAAAAATGGGTTGTCATATTCTTTTAAATATCAGTGAACTATTTTGTTCTGTTTTTCGTATTACTATTAGACACAAAATAAGGATACGAAAATGGATAAAGAAGTACAGTTACGTTTAGGTGAGAAAGTAATGTCAAAAGCACCTATGGTTAAATTAAGTAATGGTGAGTTTTGTATACCTCAGCATTATTTAACTTATCATCACACATTACAAAGTGTTGAAGCGCTAATTTGTGCTATTGAATATGATCCCCGTTATGTTGTATTTGCAGCGCAAGATGGTGAGTGTATTTATATACAAGTAGGGGTTGTTGGCCATGACAATTACAAAAAGCATTCAAGCGCTAATGAATTAAAGCTGTTACTTGGTCGTAAATGGCGTGTAGAACCAGAGTTACCTACATCTGAAATCATACAAAGCGTTTTTTTAGCGATAAAAAAATCTCGAGAGCACGAAGTAAGAGAGCTATTTAAACTTAAGGTTAATAACAGTGTTACTACGCCATTTAATACACATATAGATTTACCGTTAATGGCACAGTTTTATGAAAATAAGCAATTTCAACAATCACAAACCAGAGTAAGCCCACAACAGCAGATAAATCATGTATTGAGCTGTATCAATTACGATAACTGCATCTTAACCCTTAAAGATGTTGAGCAACGTAAAAACGGTTTATGGTTAATTGATGTAGGTATTGAATGTAATGATTTAAGCACTTTACCTGAAATCAAAAATAAAACGCTGTTTTTACAAACCAAAGATTTGACTTTAAATACATTAAGTCGCGCTTTAATGAATGAACTTGTTTTTTTAAGTGACTTACATGTTGACCAAAACTTTAGTTATCAGGGGTTTCATCGTTGTGATCCTGCTATAGATATTGCAGAGATTGCAGATTTATCTCAACAAACAAGAAAGCATGAATTGGCGGCACAATTTGCCAGTGAATTTAGCAAAAGTAATTATGAAACTGACCAGATGCGAATACCGCCAGTTAAACCTGGTCCGTTGGCAAAAAAGCACCAAAAGGTAATAGAACAATTTCACTTATTATCATAATGATATTAACTTTATGAGATATCAGTCACTAATGGATTTAATTTAGCAGCATCTTCTAAATGTGTTGGTGCAAAGTGACTATATTTCATTGTATCGATAATGCTTGAATGTCCTAATATTTGTTGAAGTACTAGGATATTAACGCCTTTTTGCATGAAGTGACTCGTAAAAATATGGCGTAAAACATGACTCATTTGTCCATCTGGTAATTCTAGCTCCGCTCTTATCGTAGCTTTTCTAAAAGCATTCCAACAACTAGAAAAATAACCCCCCCTTTAGTTTTAGGTATTTCGTCATACAGTTATTTTGAAATAGGTACTGTACGAACTTTGTTGCCTTTAGTTCTTACAAAGCGCAATCTGTGTGGGGTAACTTGTTCAGCACGTAAACTTTCAGTTTCACCCCAACGACAACCTGTAGATAAACAAATTTTAGATACTATATACCCAAACCACTTCAAGATGCAGGATTCAGTTGGAATTAGAAATGCTTTAGGCAAGGCATTGATTGAAGAACATGGTTATTCCCTTTTCAAAATCAATAACGCTGTATAAAGTATTTATAAATCAACCTTACAGGGACTTCTGAGCAAATCATGCTCGTTGTTTCATCTTTTTTTAAGGGAGTAACCATTAATGCAAAGATGCGCCTAGATCATGAATTTCTCAGCAGTCCTGAACCTCACATCTTGAAGTGGCTTGGGTATATTAGTGCATCTGGATTTCGGATTTTTCCTAGTTCTTCTAGTAAAACAGAAATTTCGTCCGGTGTTAAAAACCCCATATCTGGACGTATGTATTTTAATTGCCTTAAACCATGAATTGGGTTTTCTGACCATTGCTCCATACGTACCAATTTATTAAACATGGCGTTTAAATAGGTATGTTCATTATTAATGTTTTTTGCTTTTACTTTTTCTAATCTGGCTTTGCGGTAATCTGTGAAAATAGCACGATTGAAGTTTTTAGCTAATGGGTCGCCACATACCTCGGCTATTGCTTTAAGTGTTTTTTGTGAACGTGCATCACCCGTTAAACTTTGGGCATGTAATTCATACCACATATCTACTAGGTCAGATAATCGGGTTTTATCTTGTTTTGGATTCCAAGGGGTATTGTTATATTGCTCTAGGGTATAAGTTTCAAAACGTGTGGCTTCATTTTTGGTCCCAAAGGTTTTACGAATACGTTTACCAGTACGGCCATTAGGATACATTTCTAGTAAATACTTATCGTTAGATTGTTTTTTAATACTCATACTTAAATCTCTCAGCAATATTTACTAGATATATATTTGAGGATTTACATTCTTGGAACGGACCAAACCACATGACCAATTAACCCATAATCGCCTAATAGGGGGGATCGGGACTCAAATATTAGATACTGATACTGATACTGATATTTTTATTTAATATAATTAGCTTTATTGACTTAATGATGAAGAAATAAAGGATTATTAAATGGAGAAAGGAGAGTTAAAGTCTTGGAATGATTCTCGAGGATTTGGTTTCGTAAAATCAGAGACATTAATGAGTGATGTTTTTATTCATATATCATCATTAAAAGCTATGAGTCGAAAGCCAAGAGTCGGAGACTTCATATATTTTGATGTTCAAAAACAAGCCGATGGTAAGAGTCGAGCTATAAATTGCATGATCGAAGGTGTTTTAGCTTTAGAGCCACAAATGGCTCAGAATAGAGTTGAACCTAAAGGCACTTTGATCAGTAACCTATTCTCATTAGTAGTTTTCGTTGGTATAGCTCATTTTGTTTATAATTATGTAAATGACGATAGTGTTGATACTGTAATTATTAATGAATTTGAATCTTCAGAACCTGTAGTTCACAAGAGAGTATTTAAACAAACTACTCATGCAAAAGCTACAGCAGAGGCTGAACTAATATTTCCTGAACCTTTAGTTTACAATGTCAAAGCTATAAATGAGCCTAAACTTAGATTTCCTGAAAAACCTAGATTTAAATGTGATGGTAGACAACATTGTAGTCAGATGAGATCAAGAGCTGAAGCTAACTTTTTCACAGCTAACTGCCCTGATATAAAAATGGATGGAGATCATGATGGTATACCTTGTGAAAATGACTCTCGATTTTAAACTGTAAAATTAGCCATGATATTTCTGATTTAAAGAGGCGTTTTGCTTTATTTGTCTTCAGTACAAGCAACGAAATTAGACCGATTTCTTTTGGTATTCTTGCACTCTTTTATCGGTTTGTAATATTTACTCCAAGCCTTCGGTCTTTGTGGGAAGCTAGTTTGTTGTTTATATCTTTGCCTTTTTATTGAATTCCCCGCACACCAAATACTAAATCTAAGTGTTCTATTCGCTCTTTTGGTACTGGTACTGCTCGATATTGCTGTTGTTTGATTCTATCTTGTTGATCATACTTTCGTTTTTTAAGTGTTCTAAAAGTGATTTCACGATCATTAACAGCGATACGGCTAAAATCTAGCTCTAGCGCTTCACTTGATCGGCATCCTGTGTAATGTAATACATGGCAAAAAATGCGGTTGATAGGTTTTTCTTGATGCGCTGCCCCTAAAAATCTGGCGCGTTCGTTAGCTGTTAAATATAGCCGATCACCTTTAGGGCTAAACAATCTCATTTCAGGTGCAATAAAATCATCATCCATAGCGAGCAAAAGATATATAAAAATATAGTAATAAACACTAAAAAACCCAGTTTTCAAGCTGGGTTTTTAAATTTAATGCATCACTTTGGGGTATATTGTGCGGCTGTTTATTATGAAAGTATCGCCCATTCAAACTTTATATCCATCAAATAAAATAAAGAAATAAGAGCTAATAAACTAGGGACTAATATATCCCACCCCCAAACTTTACATACATCAAGTAGCCTGCAGTTTTTATATGTTTTTTGATACTTATGAATTAAAAGGGCATCATTTTTAATGGCTTCATGTAGCCTATCTTTCCCGCTTGAAACAAGCTTATCTGATATTTCTTTTGCTATCTGTGAAACTTGAGATTCACACAAAACTACATCAATTGGTGCTTTAATCTCTTTATTAGCGGGTATTTTAATGTTTATATTAGTTAAAAAGTTACCGCTTTCGAATCGCTCTTTTACAGTCCATGCCGACAGGCTAATGCACATGTCAGTATATTTCCCTGCAAAGTCATTGAGGTACATTTTATCTGTTTTTTCAGATAGTTCAGGTAGCATCGTCTTAAAATAATCATCTACTTGTTCAGCTAATGCTTTTGGTAGGCTTAACTTCCATGCGTTGTATTCGTTCAAAATATTTATAATGAAAGATAAGGATTTAAAAAAAATGACCCATAAAAATATAGTACTTAACATATCAAAGGTAATTCCTTTAACTTTAAGACCAGCTAAAGAAATATCCAATAATTGGATATTATAGTATGAGAGAAGAATACCTATAAAACTAAAAAGTAATAAGCTTTTTCTAATGTTTAATGCCGAATCTGAAAGCAGAAAGTACGGCACTTCTTTTATACCAACAGCTGTTTTTTTATTTGATACCAAAGTCATATTAAATGCTTCTTATAAATTTTATAGGCGTATTTTAAATTGAATAGAGGTTAAATTATACTCCCTACTTTTACTATTAACCGAGCAGACATTAGTTATTTTGATGCGGATAGCCGCATCAGTCTGGGGGTATTTTGTGCGGCTGCTTAATATTGACCTAAGCTCGGGCTTGTTCAACACCCAGATAAGGTGACGGCTACGCGACACCTATCCTTATTTGTTAGGTGTTTCAACAATTAGAGCAAAGAGTTAACACAGGCTTTGTGAACTGTCTCTTGAAACTCTCGAACCGTTACTTTGTCTTTAATTTTTGGCTCAAACTCTTCTTCATCAAAATAAACTACCGGATCGACTACATCTTCGTCTTTAAGCTCAAGCCCTATAGTTTCTTCCATATTAACAACTAC
This sequence comes from Pseudoalteromonas sp. NBT06-2, assembly GCF_002276045.1. Lineage (GTDB taxonomy): Bacteria > Pseudomonadota > Gammaproteobacteria > Enterobacterales > Alteromonadaceae > Pseudoalteromonas. The sequence goes on from NZ_NQMR01000015.1 coordinate 99,212, forward strand.
AGTTATGAGGTCTAAAACATCAGTATCAAAGTTTTGAGCATAGAATGTCTTATCAATAGCAATTTCATCCACGCGAACATCGAGGGTCTTAGCCATTGCATCTAATACTTTATGGTCTACTGCATCACAAATATTCGCCCAAACGAAGTTTGAGTACGTAATTGCTAACACTGAATACAACACAAGTTTGAGATATTTCATGTTTTCCTCTTTGATACCAACGCCTCAAGCAGGGGCGCAGCTTTGCTGCGTCCCTTGGCTTGAATTGTTATATTTGTTGTACGCTACTTTCTTAGTGGCATATACAATCATGGCCTTATCGTAAATGGCGTTTAATTTAGCTTCGATTTTCTCAAAGTATTCCTGAAGATCAGTTTGATAATCAAGCATGAACTCTGAAGTTAAATTATCCAATGTTTCCTCTTTAATTAGTGCCTTACGCCCATCAATCCTGCTTAAGTGCTCAGCTTGATGAACCACACCGAGCATATCAAGGTTCTCTTCAGTGTATCTATCATGGTGGATAATTGTATTGCGGATGTTTCGATACTCATTGCATGTTTTATTCAAACTTTTTAGTGTGCTATCCAGACCGTATTTTTTAACATTATCATTTGTCACTATTAGGCCATGGTTAATACTTTCGTTACTAATTCCAAGCTCTAAAAGTCTATTAACAAATATCAGAACCCGATCATAAATAGACTGTACTCTGATAATTGAATTCTCAATGAAAAGTTCAATATATTCGCTCTTGGCATGCTGCTCAGACTCAATTTTCAAAATATAATCATAATCTAAAAGTTGAATCGATAATTTCGATTTATCAATCGATGTAGAAAGTGACGAATAGGCTTTGGAACAAGAAAGAAGATAATAATCTAGGTCGCTTTCAGTCTTCACAGACAACTTGGAGTCAACAACCTCTAGATTTCTTCTTATAGGGTTATCTTCATCAAGAAGGATCATATTATTGATTAAGTGCATTAAACTTCCTTGAAAATATAACAGCTTAATAGGCGGATTTATACCATATTTAAACACGTACTTTTCCGCTTATCATGATTTTTAATTTCAATAAAATACTCTTCTTTTCTAATTTTATCAAAGACTTTGATAAATATTGTTAGATTTCTTGTTGCGTGATAGACGGAATTATTCCGTCTATCAAAGACACATTTACAATCTTGCATTCAATGGTGGGGGTTTTCTTAATTTTATATTTTGCTCGGCAAAAGCGAGCAGACTTAGTTATTTTGATGCTATTTATTAAATTTATTAACGAAAAATACCTCTCAACTTCACAAAATGCACATAACTAACACACAAATCAATAGTATAAAGTATATACCCATACTGTTGATCCGAAGCAGCATAGGTACAGTTAAGCAATTACCAGATCAAAGCCCCAGTTCAGCCCGGGGGCTTTTCTTAATTTTATATTTTGCTCGGCCAAACCGAGCAGACATTAGTTATTTTGATGCGGATAGCCGCATCAGTCTGGGGGTATTCTGTTAACTTAAATTTATTAAGCCTAAATTAACTTTTTTATTGTATTCTTTATCTCTTATGCAGAATACAAATTCAGCACTATCGAAAAAATTAATGATAATGATAATGTCAGTATTTTTCATATCCAAAAAAGTAAAATTAACAGTGCCAGCATTCACACTTAACCACTCTGCGCTTTGAAGCTTCTCTTCAATTTCAATCTTATGTTTTTCATAAATAAAAGGTGTTGGAACAGGTGAAATAGAGTTGTTTTTTATCAGAACCTCATTGTATTTATCGAAATAAAATCCCTTCGCACATTTCTCAGCAGATTCTAAAACAATATCAGTGTAATCTCTTGCATTCCAATGACTAATTAAGTGACCATGATCTTTTGTTAATGTTGAGTTGTTAACAATATCTCGATTTAGCTTATTATTATTATTTAATGTCTTATTAACACTATAAAATAATTCATTGCTATGCTCATGGTTAGCAATTAAACCTATGAATACTTTAAAAATCTCATCACTCTTAGAAGAACCATTATTACAATCAGAGCAAGCTTTAACGGTATTAAAGTTAATACTGTCCCTTATTTTCTTAGGGTATAAAGATCTTTGGGGTAAGTGTTCATTTGTAGCTTTATTTATAACTTTAGCGCATAAAGTACATTCAATAGTTCTCATATTTCGCCTTGTAAAATGAAGTGCAATATAATTTTAATTATATAAAAATATAAATAAGCGAGCAGACTTAGTTATTTT
>NZ_NQMR01000150.1 GCF_002276045.1 Pseudoalteromonas sp. NBT06-2
GCCAGGCTCCTAATTAGTAGAAACCCGATACAGCACTGTATCGGGTTTTTTGCTTTTCTGATATTACTAAATTAAACTGAGCATCAAATTCTAATATCTGGTATACCTATACATATAAAGTTTTTGTTGAACAATATTTTTATTTAACACTCGAATTGTGTTTTATTAGGCTTAATTTTTGATTAAAGACCAACCTAAGGTTTTTTATTGTAGAAACTTCAACTATTAGTACATCAATGCTTGTATTTTGTCTTGCAAATAAATAGCATTGTAGGTTAATAAAATAAAAAGATAATAATTAGCGTGATTAGGCCGTTTTTGGGAATTAAATATATGCGATTTGCACCTTTGTCTCTTCTGATATCATTGAGTTTGCTCTCATTTTCTGCTGTTTCGCAAGATACAAACACAGTTACGGCAATTGAAAATGATATAACACTTAAACAAGCTGACTTTGATAGCTTTACTGAAATATTAAATAAACATTTAAAAGATGAAAGCCAACAGCAACATCAATTAGATCTATTACGTGCAAGATCTACAAAGCTAGAAAAAGAAAAAAACCAAGCTTTAGATGCTATGAATGCACTTTACCGCAGACTAATTGAAGATCCTTCTTTAGATATCTCAGATACTAAGCTGAGATATCAGAATGCAGTTGATTCTCATAAAACAAATAAAGAAGATATTGCAATGCAATTGGCTTCAATTTCAGCTCATCGTAAAGATATCGAAAAGATCCGAATTGATAGGCATGCATTATTAAATACCCTTGAAGGTTTAAAAGAGCAGAAAAATACCGCTAGGGTTGAAAGGCTAAGAAATGAATTCAATCGAGATGGTACGCTTGAAATACAAAATACAATAAATTGTAAGCGCACTGAAACATTAGCAGCGTGTGAGCAAAGAGGTCAGCATTTAGGTATGCAAAAGGCGACTAAACGTTTTCTTGATCAGGTTTTTGCTAATTTGACTGAAATCCGTTTGGTTGAGCCAAAAAGAAACTCAGCAGGCGCAAGGGTTCAGGTATTAAATAGCCATGTTGTAAATAGTGGTTTCAGTGGCCATGGTAATTATGATGTTAATTTAAGTGTTACCATGCGAGGTGATGCTAATAATAGTCGTTTATGTCATTTACTCAATTTAGATAACCGTTTTTGTAGTGAATACTCAAGTTCTTTTCAAAGTATTTATAGCCCTCAACAGTCATCTAACTTTACTGGGAATGTACGTTTCTCTGACCCAGTGACCGTATCAACAACCTACCCTGAAATAGAAAAAAAAAGTCAAACTTATAATAAGCCAGTTGTAAATATATTAAATGAGCCTGAAATTGACTACACTCATGAGTTAACACTTCGATCAAATGTTCATGATGATGAAGTTTTCATTGATGGAGTTAGTTACGGTTCAACACGTTTATCAGTTCAGTTACCTGTCGGAATCCACGATATTGAAATTCGTAAATTAGGTTATAACACTTTCAAAAAAATTATAAACTTGAGTAAAGCACAAACTTTAAAGGCGAGATTAGTTAAGAATAAATCTCATTTAGTTTCAAAACCTATCGTTGAAACTCAAATAAGTAATATCTCTGTCCCAGGTATGGTTGTCATCCCAGCCGGAAGTTTTGAAATGGGTGATATCACAGGTAATGGTTTAGCCAATGAGCAACCAGTTACAAAAAAAATATTAAGTGACTCTTTTGATATGAATGCAAAAGAAGTTTCTGTATCTCAATACAACTCATTTGCTGTAGAAACAAATTATGTAACTGAAGCTGAATCAGGAAAAGGTTGCGCTTATTACCTTAATGGTGAGCCAGTTTGGGAACCATCTCTAAATTGGAAAAATCCAGGTTACGAACAAGAAGATGACTTTCCTGTGGTTTGTTTAACTTATAATGATGCTAAAGCATATGCAGATTGGTTATCAAGTACAACAAACAATGAATTTCGGTTACCAAATGAAGTCGAATGGGAATATGCAGCTAGGGCTGGTACGACAACTGATTACTCTTGGAGTAACGATATAGGCTCAAACCAAGCTAACTGTGGATGGTGTGGCAGTGAATGGTCAAATAAGAGTTCCTCACCTGTTGGTTCTTTTTCAGCTAACCAGTTTGGATTATACGACATGGTTGGAAATGTATGGGAATGGACACAAAAAACTGCTGGTCAGTCTGATGTAGCTGTAAGAGGAGGTGCATGGAATTTTGCTCCAAGCTTAGCGAGAGCTTCTACGCGACTTATTTTATCAACTGACTTTAGAGCGAATTATATCGGTTTTAGATTAGTAAAAGAAAGATAAATATATGGCCTTTATTTTGCTCTAATAACTTAATTGCTAATTTCATTTAACTCATTTTTTTTATAAAATATGAATTAATTATCTTTAATGATTAACAATCAAAGTATGTTATTAGAATAATATAATGGTATTAAAATAGTTAGTCAGTAAATAAAATAACAATATACAAGGATCAACCCGCTTTATGTTTAAAAAGCTTCGTGGAATTTTTTCAAATGACTTATCCATAGATTTGGGTACTGCAAACACCCTGATTTATGTGAAAGAGCAGGGTATAGTATTAAATGAACCTTCGGTTGTTGCTATACGACATGATAAGCCTGGTGGTCCAAAAAGTATTGCATCTGTAGGAACAGAAGCTAAACAAATGCTTGGTAGAACCCCTGGTAATATAAAAGCAATTCGCCCTATGAAAGACGGAGTAATTGCTGATTTTTATGTAACTGAAAAAATGTTGCAACATTTTATCAAACAAGTTCATGATAATAACTTTTTGCGTCCTAGCCCAAGAGTATTAATTTGTGTTCCTTGTGGTGCTACTCAAGTTGAAAAACGCGCAATTCGTGAATCTGCTATGGGAGCTGGCGCAAGAGAAGTTTATTTAATTGAAGAACCTATGGCAGCTGCGATTGGAGCGGGCCTACCTGTTTCTGAAGCAACAGGTTCTATGGTAGTTGATATTGGTGGTGGTACAACTGAAGTTGCTATCATTTCCTTAAACGGTATCGTTTACTCATCGTCAGTAAGAATCGGTGGTGATAAATTTGACGAAGCAATTATTAATTACGTTCGTCGTAATTTTGGCAGTCTAATTGGTGAAGCGACAGCTGAACGAATAAAGCATGAAATTGGCTCTGCTTTTAAAACTGATGAAGCTAAAGAAATTGAAGTGCGTGGTCGTAACTTGGCTGAAGGTGTTCCAAGATCATTTACGCTTAATTCACATGAGATATTAGATGCATTGCAAGAGCCTCTTCAAGGTATTGTCAGTGCTGTTATGGTTGCACTCGAGCAATCACCACCAGAATTAGCTTCTGATATTTCTGCTCATGGTATGGTGTTAACTGGCGGTGGTGCTTTACTAAAAGATTTAGACCGTTTATTGATGGAAGAAACTGGTATTCCCGTTGTTGTTGCTGATGATCCTTTGACATGTGTTGCTAGAGGGGGTGGTAAAGCTCTTGAGATGATTGACATGCATGGCGGTGATGTATTTAGTTACGATTAATGAATTTATTATTTGGTCGAAATGCTTCTTTACAACTGCGATTAATAATCGCAGTTGTTTTAAGTGGTTTAATTATGCTTGGAGACAGATATACTTCTGGCGCTTCTACAATTCGTGCAAGTTTGAATACTTTTGTAAGTCCTCTTTTTTATTTTGCTAATATACCATCTGAATTTTTAAATTGGAGCTCTCAAAGCTTAGACGCTCGAGAGTTACTTTTAACTGAAAATACGACTCTCAAAAAGAATCAGTTATTACTTAATGCAAAGCTACAAGAGTTTCAATTTCTACGAAGTGAAAATTTAAAATTGCGCGCACTTTTAAATTCTTCTGCAAAGCTAGAAAGTAAAAAGCTAGTAACTAAAGTATTATCTATACACTCAAATACTTATAATCAACAAGTTGTTATCAATAAGGGGTTTTTAGATAATGTAGTTGAAGGGTTAGCGGTTGTTGACGATCTTGGTGTTGTTGGTAAAGTTGTGCAAGTAGGATCTTCTACTAGCCGAGTTTTATTAATGACTGATAATACTCATGCGATCCCAGTTCGTGTCTTAAGAAATAATATTAGAACTGTTGTAGAAGGCATCGGAAAATTAAACCAGGTTGAATTACCCCATGTACCCCATAGTATGGATATTAGGATAGGAGATATTTTAGTTAGCTCAGCTTTAGGTGATATATTCCCTGAAGGACTACCTGTTGCAACAGTAACAAATATAGAAAGAGATGAAGGCAAGCCATTTGCAAAAGTATCTGCGCAACCAATTGCACAATTAGACCGTATTAGGCTATTAGTTTTATTGTGGTCGCAACAAACAGAGGAAAACAAAAATGATGAGTAGGCATTATTGGTTAATCCTATTATCAATTTTTGTGGCTTTAGTTGTAGCATTAATTCCATTACCAAGAGGGTTGCAGCCTTTTCAACCTGACTGGGTTCTTTTAATTTTAATGTATTGGTCACTTGCTTTACCTCATAAAGTTAATATTGGTACAGCATGGGTTGTCGGTTTATTAATGGATTTAGCGATAGGTTCTCCTTTAGGAGTACACTCATTTACTTATTCAGTTTCTATTTATATCACCGCCAGTAATTATCAAAAAATAAGAAATTACTCTGTACCACAACAATCTTTATTAATTGCGCTATTCCTTGCTTTATATCACCTATTACAATTTTGGGTGAGTCATTTTTTAATTGATATTTATTTTTTACCTCAGTACTTATGGCCTGTTTTAACAGGGTCCTTATCTTGGGTCTGGATCTTCTTATTACTTAGAAAATATCGACGTCATTTTAGGATCCGATAATGAATAATTTAATATATTTAGCTTCAGCTTCACCACGTCGTAAAGCGCTATTAAGTCAACTTAATGTTGAGTTTGAGCAATTTTCTTTAGATGTAGATGAGTCTCATATTGACAACGAAACACCACAACAGCATGTCGTGCGTTTAGCTTGTCTTAAAGCGCAAGCGGGTGTTGATCGTGGTTATAAAGATCGCCCAGTATTGGGTTCAGATACTATAGTTGTATTAGATGATAAAATATTAGGTAAGCCTAAAAGTAATCTTGATGCTAAAAGAATGTTGGCAGATTTGTCTGGTCGTACACATCAAGTTATGACCGCAATTGCTTTTGCTAATGAAAATAAAATACTAAGTAAACTTGTTATCACTGATGTCACTTTTAAAGATTTATCGGAACAAGAAATATGTGAGTATATCGCAACACAAGAGCCTAATGATAAAGCTGGAAGTTATGGTATTCAGGGATTCGCAGGGCGATTTGTAAGCCATATTAGTGGTAGTTACTTTTCTGTAGTCGGTTTACCATTATTTGAAACCGAACAATTATTATCACATTTCTGGAATGAATAATGAGTTCTGAATTATTAATAAATATTACACCAAGTGAAAGTAGAGTCGCGCTTATTGAAAACGGTGTACTACAAGAGATCCAATTAGAACGACAAAGCCACCTTGGAATTGTTGGTAATATTTATCTAGGTAAAGTGAGTCGTGTATTACCTGGTATGCAAGCGGCTTTTGTAGATATAGGCTTAGATAAAGCTGCATTTTTACATGCATCAGATATAGTTAACAGTACAATAATCGTTGAAGGCTTTGCAGCATCTAATGTTAAAAAAACTCAAGATATAAGAACTTTAGTGCGCCAAGGTCAGCTTATTATGGTACAAGTTGTGAAAGATCCTTTGGGAACAAAAGGAGCAAGATTAACAACAGATATCACGATACCTTCACGTTATTTGGTTTTTATGCCTGATGCTAAACATGTTGGTGTCAGTCAAAGAATAGAAACAGATACAGAAAGGCTACGTTTAAAAAATATTGTTAAGAAATATAATGATGACGATGGTGGCTTTATTATTCGTACCGCTGCTGAAGGTGCATCAGAGATTGAACTTGATCATGATGCAAAGTTTCTGAAAAAACTGTGGCATAAAATAAATGAAAAACGTAAAAATATAAAAATAGAAGGTATTTTACACGAAGATTTGATTTTAGCTTTTCGTACATTAAGAGATTTTGTTGGTGAAGATATGGAGAGAATTAGAGTTGACTCTAAATTAACATATCAACAGTTAAAAGCATTTACGGAAGAGTTTGTACCTCAGCTTTCTGCGCCTTTAGAGTATTACCCTGGTGAGAGACCTATTTTTGATCTGTTTAATGTCGAAAATGAAATACAAAGAGCCTTACAGCGAAAAGTAGAGCTTAAGTCTGGTGGTTATTTAATTTTTGATCAAACAGAAGCGATGACAACAGTTGATGTGAATACGGGTGCTTTTGTTGGGCATAGAAACCTTGAAGAAACGATATTTAATACTAATATTGAAGCAGCACATGCGATTGCACGCCAGCTTAGATTACGAAATTTAGGTGGTATAATTATTATTGATTTTATTGATATGTCATGTAATGAGCATCAAAAACGTGTTTTACATGCTTTAGATTTAGGTTTATCTAAAGAAAGAACAAAGGCAAATATTCATGGGTTCTCAGCTTTAGGTTTAGTTGAAATGACGCGTAAACGTACGAGAGAGAGTTTAGAGCATATCCTATGTGATTTCTGTCCTGCATGTAATGGCCGTGGTGCTTTAAAAACAGTTGAAACTGTATGCTATGAAATATTAAGAGAAATAGTCAGAGTAAATCGAGCCTATAATGCTGATAAGTTTGTAGTATATACATCACAAGCGGTAAGTGAGGCTTTGAAAAATGATGAGTATCATAATTTAGCCGAACTTGAACTTTTTATTGGTAAACCTGTCAGTATTCAGACCGAAATTTTATATACTCAAGAGCAATTTGATGTGGTGATGATGTAGTGCAAAATACTGCTGTACAAAAAGAGACTACTGAAAAGGCAAGGCGCTTAACATTTAGGCGCTTTTGCTTTTCTTGCATAAGAAAAATATGGCAATTTTTTGCAATTAGTCTTGTTTTATTAGCTGTACTGATTTCAGTTCTGAAATATAGTTTGCCCCATGCAAATGAGTATAAGTCACATTTTGAAAGTCTGATTTTAGAAAAATTTAATGTTGAATTATCTATAGGAAATATATCTGCTGGTTGGCAAGGCACAGGTCCTGCACTTGAGTTGAATAATATCTCTTTTCAATCAAATTCACTTTCTCCCATTAAACTTAAAATTAAGCAAACACGTTTGCATATCAATCTTTGGCGGACATTAATAGATAGACAATTTAGATCAAGTTATTTTGTCTTAGATGGACTTACTGCAAATATCAATTTACCTGAATTAATATCACTTTCAGAGGATACAGACACGACGAATTATAACAATCAGTTAGATTTATTTGAAGGGTTGTTTTTAGGTGAAATAGGCCATTTTGCTATAGAAAACAGTATGCTTGAAATTGTTATGAGAGATGGTAATCACAAAACCGTTGAGCTACAAAAGTTAAGTTGGCAAAATGAAAGTGAAAAGCATCAAGGGCAAGGTACAATTAGCTTACCGGGGATCTCAGATAATTCACTTAATATTATTTTAGATTTATATGGCACAGCATTTAAAAATGCATTTGGAGAATTATATTTAGTAGCTAATAATTTAAATATTACCCCTTGGCTATCTTCTGCTATTTCAAGCAATATTCAATCTGTTCAATCTGATTTTAATTTTGAATTATGGTCTCGTATAGATAAGGGGTTATTTAAAAGTATCCAACTGCAATGGCATCCTAGTTCTTTGAATTGGGATTTAGATAATGAAGCGCAAAATTTTACTATCACCTCAGGCGCATTGCGTTTTAAACCGACGATAATAGGTTGGGGTTTAAACTCATCTGATTTAGTTCTGAGTAGTAACCAAGTTAAATGGCCAAAAATGAATTTAGAAGTTCAGAAAAGTGGAAGTGAAGTTAAAGGTAAACTAACAAATATAGATATAGAAATGCTTACTCAGCTTTCACAGTTAGTTGATAATAAAGATTTTGAACCTTTGTTATTAAGAGACCCTAAAGGTCAAGTAACCGATTTATTTTTTAATTTTAAACATAAAAATAATTGGCAGGTTTCGGCTAAAGCAAATGGTGTAGCTTGGGAAAACTACCAAGACGTACCAGGAGTGAAAAATTTCGAACTTGATGTTAATTTTAATCAGTCTTCAGGGAATATCTCACTTCATTCAGCACAAAATCAATTATTAACAGGGGAGCTGTTTCCAAAAAATATAAATTATGAACAGATTGATTTAACACTCTCCATGGTAAAACAAGATTTTGGTTGGCAAGTTAAAAGTGATAACATTTGGCTTCATAATAAAGATTTAAGTTTAGCGGCAGAGCTAACATTGAATCTATATGGTGAAGCTTCAATGAGCTTGTATGCTGAATTAAAAGGGCCAAAAGCAATTTTGGCAAAAGAGTATTATCCTAAAGGTTATATGCCTCAAGGTACAATTGATTACTTAAATGAATCATTATTGGGTGGTGAAGTTGAACAAGCTCAGGTGCTTTGGCATGGTAAATTCTCGAGTTTTCCTTATGAGAATAATGATGGTCACTTTGCTGTTGTAGCTAAAGTAGTTGATGCAGAATTTCAATTTCAATTAGATTGGCCAAGTATTAAAAACCTAGATGTTGATTTAGTGTTTGATCGTCAAAGAATGGATATTTTTAGTAATACAGGTCAATTAGTTAATCTATCTTTAAAAGATGGCGTAACAGTTAGCATTGATGATTTACGCATATCCGATTGGCTTGATGTTAAAATAATTAACGAAGTAGACGCACAAGTTTTACAACCTTTTTTTGCATATACTCCTTTATCTCAATCTATCGGAGAAGTGCTTAAAATTGTTAATGCTAAAGGTCATGTTTCTGGGGTTACTCATTTAAAAGTTAATTTATCACAACCAGAAGTTATCACAAAAGGCAAAATTAAGTTCTCAGATATCGATGTCGATATTACCAAGCCTGGCCTTGAATTTGATCAAGTTTCTGGTGAACTAAACTTTATTGATAATCAAATTAATTTACCAAATATTTCTGCTAACTGGTTAGGTTTACCAGTTAACTTAGCTATAGTGGGTGAGCAAAACCAAAAAGAATATGCTTTAACAGTTAAAGGTGATGTTAATTGGTCAGTGGATAAGTTATTGAATAAAGGTCCAAGATTTATACAGGAATATACTTCGGGAGATATTCCTTTATCTGTAGATTTTAAATTAGGCTTACCTGAGTCTGGTTTTTATTATCAAGCAGAAATATCATCTACATTAGAAGGTTTATCAACTTCATTACCAAAACCTTTTGATAAAAAAACAAAGCAAATAAAGCCGTTTAAAGGTGTTATTAGAGGTGATGAAATATCTAATTTAATTACTTTGAATTTAGATGACCAGCTTTATTTTAATAGTATTTTTGAAAATAAAACAATGAGCATAAGTCATGCTCACTTAATTATTGGTAGTCGTGATTTAGGATTAAATGCATCTGATTTTGATGTGAGCATTAATTTAAAGCATGTAAATATGAAAGCTTGGATCCCATTTATAGACCACTTACTTGAGGATATTAATCAGAGTGAATCTTCTGGTATATTTCCGCCACTTAAACAAATTAATGGTGAAATTACACAAGTTAATTTATCGGGAATTGTATTCAACGAGCTTGATTTTAAGTTAGATAATTTTACTCAAAGCACACAGTTGAAGCTAATGGCTAAAGAGTTAAGAGCCCAGGTTAGTATTCCTAAAGTCTTAGCGCAAAGACCAATTTACATCGAAGCTGACTATTTACGTTTCAATTTACCAGAAGCTGAATCTCATAATCAAGATAATGAGAAGTCAGATACAAGTTGGTTTTATAGATTACCTGCCATTCGTTTTAATTGTGCTGATTGTAGGATTGATAATTATCAATTAGATAAATTAATTGTTAATTTGGATCCTGCTGAAAATGGTATACAAATATCTGATTTTATTCTAGATAAAAATAAACATAAATTAACAGCAAATGGCTTATGGAAAAATGAGACGACATATCTTAAAGGTCAGTTTACGAGTAAAGACATAGGTGAGCTTTTTGATGAATACGAGCTGACATCTACTATTAAAGATTCTAAAGCTGACGCTGACTTTGAGCTTAACTGGCAAGGTTTGCCATATGAATTTGATATTGCCTCTTTATCAGGAGATATAAAGTGGCACTTAGCTGAAGGTCATTTGACTGAAGTGAGTGATGGTGGGGCCCGAGTTTTTTCGTTATTAAGCTTGGATTCTTTAGTTAGAAAGCTAAAATTAGATTTTAGAGATGTATTTGCTAAAGGTTTTTTTTATAACAGCATTAAAGGTGCTATGCATTTAGAAAATGGCCTTGCCAGTACAACAAATACTAAAATGGATGGTGTGCCTGCAGATGTATCAATAAAGGGCTATGCTAATCTAAATACACAAGAATTAAATTATGACTTAGCTGTTTCACCTGAAGTAACATCAAGCATTCCAGTAATAGTTGCTTGGATGGTGAATCCAGTAACAGGTTTGGCTGCTCTGGCAATCGATAAAGTAATACATTCAGCTAAAGTTATTTCAGAAATTAAGTTTAAGATCAGCGGTACTATGGATAAACCTATTGTTACAGAACTTGGTCGAAAAAGCAGAAATGTTGAAATACCGCAAACAGCTAAACCGGAGCAGAAATTACTAAAATCGCAACCGGAATTACAATTGCAATAAAATTCATGAACGTGATGTTTAAATCATTTTTTAAATTGATATAAATGCACTGATTAGAGAAGATAAGAGTTAACACATGACAACTGAAGTAGAAAATAATTTACTACGAGAAAGTAACTTATCTCGTGATGACTTAACTAAAGCATTGGCACTGATACATCAGAATAATGTAGATTATGCTGATCTATATTTTCAATCTAGTTATCACGAAACTTGGATGTTGGAAGATGGGTTAGTAAAAGAGGGCTCTTACAATATTGAGCGTGGTGTCGGTGTGAGAGCGGTAAGTGGCGATAAAACGGGCTTTTCATATTCAGATGCGATTAATATCGAATCTTTGACTCAAGCATCAACAGCGGCAAAAAGCATTGCAAAGGCTAGTGAAAATAAACAAGTACAAATTTTCACTGAAAAAACTCATGCAATTCAATTTGGGGCAATTAACCCTATTTCGAGCCTTTCTGATAGTAAAAAAATTGAGTTATTACATCAAATAGAAGATTACATTCGTCAATTAGCACCAGAAGCGAGTCAAGTTATTAGCTCTATCTCTGCTGTATATGAAGAAATATTAGTTGCAGCCAGTGATGGTACTTTTGCAACCGATACACGCCCTCTTATTAGAATGAATTGCTCGGTATTACTCGAAAAAAATGGTAAACGCGAACGTGGAGGTGCTGGAGGGGGGGCAAGGTTAGATTACGGCTACTTTTTGGAATTAGAGAATAATAAACCGCGTTGGATGGGTTATGCAGAAGAAGCCGTTAGGCAAGCAAGAGTAAACCTTGATGCCATAGAGGCACCTGCTGGCTCTATGCCTGTTGTATTGGGTTCTGGTTGGCCGGGAGTTTTATTACATGAAGCTGTTGGTCATGGACTAGAAGGGGACTTCAACCGAAAAGAAGCATCCGCTTTTAGTGGTAAGGTTGGTCAAAAAGTTGCTTCTGAATTATGTACAGTTGTTGATGATGGTACATTGCAAGGCCGCAGAGGGTCATTGAATATAGATGATGAAGGTACGCCTGCACAATGTAATGTACTTATCGAAAAGGGTATTTTAAAAGGTTACATGCAAGATAAACTAAATGCTCGATTAATGGGGGTATCTCCTACGGGTAATGGTCGCCGAGAATCATATGCACATTTACCTATGCCAAGAATGACAAATACTTATATGTTAGCGGGTGAAAGTACTCAGCAAGATATTATCTCAAGTGTTAAAAAAGGTATATTTGCCCCAAACTTTGGTGGCGGTCAAGTTGATATTACTTCAGGGAAATTTGTTTTTTCAGCTTCTGAAGCCTATCTAATTGAAGATGGCAAAATTACCCAGCCAATTAAAGGGGCGACTTTAATTGGTAATGGCCCAGAAGTTATGCAGCAGATATCTATGGTAGGTAATGATTTATCTTTAGATAAAGGCGTTGGTGTTTGTGGTAAAGATGGTCAGAGTGTCCCTGTTGGAGTTGGCCAGCCTAGTTTGAAAATAGATATGCTTACCGTAGGTGGTACGGCTTAGTTTAATCTCTTTTAATTAAAGAATATTAAAAGCCCACTTATTTCGAACTAGCGGGCTTTTTACTATTTTACTTTAAATCAAGTTAATGCCAATTAAACCAGATGTTGTTATTCCTGAGGGGGATGTAATTTCCCAAGAAATAACTGAAGAGGAAGAGATATCATCTACTTTTACTTCAAGAGCAAAATTCATAACGTGCCCTCCAAAAACGGGTCTATTTTTCTTAGTATCAGGATCTTTATTATAAATAGCTTGACTAAAGCTATAAGGAGCCCAATTGTCATTGCTCCTGTTCTCCCAATCAAGCTGCTCTTGAGTTATGGGATTATTTACTCCGATAGAGTTTCCGACCGTTAAGCTTGTCTTACCTGATAAAATTCCGTTAGAGGCTGTGATGTTGATAGTTGTGCCGGCAGGCATCATTTGTAATGCTGTATCTACGATGTATAAAGAAAAATTTTGAAAGCTTCCTTTTTTAATATCCTTTTTAGTTGTCAAACCAAATTTTTGTTCACCAGCATAATTAGTTATAAGGGGTTTTTGTGTTTGGACACTTGTATCATCATATAAAGACCAATAACTATCAGAGGAAGCCATTATCATTTTTAATGCTTTTCTAACATTGATCGTTTTACTTATATTTTCACCGCACTTAGTTGTGCTCAAGCAATGAGGACCATTAAATTTACCATCTTGATTGGTATAATTGTCATCTTGAACGTCATATTGATTATCACTTTCAAAATTAATAAAAAGCTCTCCAGAATCTCTATTGTTGTTCTCATTATCATCTCTCCAGGCTTCTGGCATATCTATAAAGCCTGATGATAAAGATTCAGAACGGCCAAAACCACTAGAAACATTTTTATTTACTTCTGGATTTCCATCTGAATTGTCAAATACATTATTACCATTTGTATCATAAAAAGTTTCGTGTCCAATTGCAGTGGCAAGAACTGTGATTCGATGGTTATATACTTTAGGTTCTGAACTTTCCCATTTTACAAAACAAGAACCATTAGAAGTTTGACAAGAAGGTTCAATTTGCCCGCCTTCTGTTGTGAAATTAACCGTCGTACCATCTGGTACTGGATTGTTAAAGCTATCTGCTAACCAGGCAGTAATGGTTACTTTTTCACCATTAAGATTATATCCTTCAGGATTGTGATTAGAGGTTGCTAAGGTGATACTGTTTTGATCTGCTAAGCCTGTATTTACAGATAATAAATCTGATTGTGTCGAAATCATTTCTCCCGCTTTAGAAGTGGCAGATGCATTAACACGCACTACAGTTGGTACATTTCCTGAAGTGACTTTTGTACTTACTTGGCCTAAAGAGTTAGTAAAAGCAGCTTTTGGGCTAATGCTTAAGCCACCCACTTTTGTATCTAATTCAAAGGTCACTTGCTGTTGTGCTAAAGGATTACCTAGCTTTCCTTTTACTATAAAGGATAATGTGGAAATATCTTGCTTACCTTGACCACCAGTCCCTTTTAATACAATGGAGTCAGGCTCAGCAGATACAAACTCAATTGCCCCTAGGCTCTCAGGCTGTAGAGTTACAATTTGAGTTAAAGTGATGTTTTCTGCACTACCGGCTATGGTTGCGATTATTTGATCTGTATTACCACTTGAACTGGCACAGCTGAGGTCTTCATAGGTAGCATTGGCTTTACCATTAATGGTTAATACTTGCCCATCAATTTTAGCTTGTTGAGTAGTAACACAGCTAGATGTAAAGCTAATTGCTGTGGGGGTGGAAATTGGTACGTTATTTTCATCAACAATAGCTATTTTTAAACCTAAAGTGCCGCCAGCACTTAATGTTGCATCGCCGTCTTTAATTGTACCATCTAAGGTATAGCCTATTTTCCCCTCTACAAATTGATTATTTTCATCAAAGTATCCCGCTTTTATTTCTGGTTGATCAATAATGTCGGCATCTAAAATTTGATAATTAAATTGCTGACTAATAGTTTGGTTATTAACATTTAATGTATAGCTTGCTGCTAATACAGCAGCCCCAATAGTGTTCTCGGTAGATGCAGATAATGTCGCTTTTGCGATACCGTCTTGATTAGTTAAAATAGCAGATGCATCTAAAGCACCTGATTCAGCAGTTAAATTTACTATTTGATTTATTAAAGGTTGATCTGTTGGGTCTGACAGTTGTATCTGAACTAAAACTGATTCCCCTTGTTTAAATTGATTGTTGGCTATGCCATTCTTAAGCATTTGCACATTTAATACGGGTAGAGTAGGTGTGCCGTCATCATTATTTACAAATTCATACTGGGCTGTAACAGAAGACTGCGCTTGAGTTACCGTTAAAGTAGCAGCACCAACAGAAGCGTCATCACTGTCTAAGTATATAATCGCATCGCCATTGATATCACTTAATTTTGAGGTTTGGCGTAAAGTACCTAGTGGCGCATCAAAGGTAATTGATAACCCTGAAACTGGTATATCATTTTTAGATAGGTGTGCTTTAATGCAAACGGTATCCCCAGCTGTAAAACTAGGTAAACCAACAGAGTTACATTGCTCATTTAACATTGAAATTGTGATAACAATAGGGGCGTTAGGATCAGGTTCAGTACTTTCTAAAAACTCATAATCGGTAGATGCAGATACATCACCTACACTTGCTGTAATAGTGTTTGAACCTATATCTGTATTATCACTGTTTAATATTACTTGCGCTATACCATTTTCATTACTCAATGTGGAAGATGGAGATATTGAACCAAGGCCAGCGCTAAAGTTAACTGAAGTATTAGATACTGCAAGGTTATTTTTAATGAGTTTAGCTTGGATACAAAATGAATTACCAGCAATCGCTTGTGGTGTAGTCAATATTTGACAGTTTTCATCAAATACAGATAGTGTAATTTCAATTGTGGCATCTGGATCTGGAATGATAGGTTCTTCGTTTTCTCCAGATGAGCCATTACACGCAGTTAAAAATAAACATACTAAAAAACTAAAAAACAGTTTAGTGGTTTTCATTTGTGATCCTTTGCTATTTATTTCAAGATTCTAAGATTGATTCTTTTAAATATTGAAATAAGTCTCGGTAGCCTTTAGCTGGTTTTTCTTGCTCGACTTCTTTTTTTGCTTGACGAACAAGTTGGCGCAGCTTTTGTCTATCCAAAATATCATATTCTTCAACTAATTCATTCACTTTTTTGTCACCATCTGCAATTATTTGGTCACGTAAATGTTCTAATTTGTTTAAAGCAACTGAAGCCTGTTGATTTTTATTGCCAATGATATCCATTGCATGTTTTATTTCATCTAAGTTGTCTGCTAATCGTAATTGTTTTGCAATGTAGTTCAAATGCCTGCGGTAGGATTCTTTCTTTTTACTTAATTTATCTGAAAGCACCATAGCTTCTTCAAGTATCACATCTAATGGTACTTTTTCCCGCGCTTTAGGCGATAATGCTGCTAGTTGAGTACCTAGTTTATGCATTTCTTGCACTTCACGTTTTATTTCACTTTTAGAAACGTAAATAATTTCTTCTTCTAGCTCGGGATTACGCTTTTTTCTGGCCATGATGTTCTACACTGTTTTAATAATTTAATTTATATCAGCATAGTATAACTCAATGTTATAGCCGTTAAAATCAAGCTTGACGTATGTTATGCTTAGTTTATTACTCTTATTCACATTATTTGGTTATTTTCATGAGTGAACAATACAAATCAGATCCTATTTTCAAACAAATATCAGAAGTTGAAATTGCGGTTGCACAGGTATTAGACAAAGCAAAAAATTTGGGAGCAACATCTGCTGAAGCTGCGATGAGTAGTACATCTGGCTTGTCTGTGACGACTCGATTAGGTGAAGTGGAAACGATTGAATTCAATCAAGATGGCGCTTTAGGAATTAGCGTATATGTTGGCAATAAAAAAGGCTCTGCATCTACAGCTGATTTAAGTTCAAAAGCATTAGATTTAGTTGTCAATAAGGCAATTGAAATTGCAAAGTATACATCAGAAGATTCTTTTAACGGTTTAGCGGATAAAAATTTACTCGAGTTCTCGCAAGCAGATTTAGACTTGTATCATCCTTGGCAGGTAACTCCAGAGCAAGGTATTGACTTTTGTAAACAAGCTGAAGATGCTGCATTAAATTCAGATGATCGTATTGTGAACTCTGATGGTGCAAGTTTTTCTAGTCATCAAGGCTTGAGAGTTTATGGCAATAGTCATGGTTTAATTGCAGGTTTCCCTCGAACACGCCATAGCCTAAGTTGTATGGTTATAGGGCAAGAAGGCTCGCAAATGGAACGAGATAGTGCATATACGACTTCTAGATTAGGAGAACAATTAAAAGCTGCTACGGCTTTAGGTTTAGAAGCGGCAACAGAAACGCTAGCTAAATTAAGTAGCCGAAAGTTAAAAACAGGTAAAATGCCTGTTGTGTTCCGAGCTGATATAGCAAGCTCTTTGTTTGGTCATTTTATTTCTGCTATTGGTGGTGGTGCTTTATATCGCAAGTCTAGCTTTTTACTTGATAGCTTAGGTAAACCAATTTTTAATAAATTAGTTAACGTAGAAGAAAAACCACATATCCTTCAAGGCATGGCTTCTTCACCTTTTGATAGTGAAGGAGTGAAAACACAAGATCGTATTATATTAAACAACGGTGAATTACAGACTTATCTGCTAGCAAGTTATGCTGCGCGTAAACTAGATATGACGCCAACAGGTCATGCTGGTGGTATACATAATTGGCTAGTAGAAAGTACAGGTGGTGATTTAGCTAAATTACTTCACACTATGGGTACAGGGTTGTTTGTTACAGAATTAATGGGGCAAGGCGTAAATATCATCACTGGAGATTACTCTCGCGGTGCAGCTGGTTTTTGGGTTGAAAATGGCATTGTTCAATATCCAGTAAGTGAGATAACTATTGCTGGTAATCTAAAAGATATATTCAAAGGTATTGCAGCGATCGGCTCTGATATTGATTATAGAGGAAGTGTACAAACAGGCTCTATATTAGTGGAAGAGATGCAAGTATCAGGTGAATAAGCTTAGCAAATTTGTTGGTATGACTTAACCTGAGATAGAAAGGGCAGATATATTCTGCCTTTTTGTTTATCTGAAATCTTACTTAGTAGCCACTGTGGAAGGTTAATAAATTATCACATCAAATATTGAAGTTTCATACTGAATAATAAACATTCATATAAAAAAGAGCCGTTATACCGAAGTTACAAGCTTTATTGTGCTCCTTTTGATCTGTTATAACGGCTGCTTTTTCGACATTGCGGTCATTAGCCTAACTCATAAAGGTTCATTACGAAGGATGACCCGCACGATGTGAGGCTGGAGGTTAGAGACCTCCGGCTACCCGATTATATGTTTTTGAAAAAACCCTCATTTGGGTGTTTGGGTTTGTTTTTCATTTCTTTCATATGCCTTTGTTGCTGCTCTTTGATGGCTTGAATATGAGCGTGACAAATCTGGCAACGCACTGCTGAAGAGTTAATAGTTTTGCCAAGTTCTTCGTACCAGTGCTTCTGTTGCTCCGCACTCCATACTTGAGCTTTGCCACAATCTCTACAATTATACTCTTCATCATAATAGTAATCTGGGGCTGAAGAATAAGTATTGTCATTAACTCCCCATTTTTCTTTATCTACAGGGAGTCTTACTGCATCTTTGTTTTTTGGTCGCTTAAATCTACCCAATGCTCAACTCCTGTACGAACACATAACGCTTTGTTCTTATACCTAGGAAATTCCTCTTGGAAGCCACTATCTATGAGGCCTATATAAATTTCTTTATAGATGATTTATAGTCCTAATTAATAGATTGAACGAAAGTTGTGCGTGCGAT
>NZ_NQMR01000151.1 GCF_002276045.1 Pseudoalteromonas sp. NBT06-2
TTAATTCACCGAGAATTGCTGTTGAGTTGACCAATCGCTTTAGGTTTTACAGATCCTGCAGTTCCTACTAATTCCATAATAAAACTTGTTAGTCTGCCATCAGAAGTTGCTGTGGCACTTTTAATATCAAATGCTTGGATTTTTGCATTCCCTTTATCTGCTTTAATAATGTGTGCTGATAGGCTAGTACTTGCCAATATGGTTGCTACGTATATTGCTATAAATTTTTTCATTTTATTGTCCTTTTTGTTTTCAGTAATTATTCGCTGATGCGATAGTTTAAAATTCAATAGCTACAATATGCCCAGCTTGCATCAATAATTGAGAACTCTTATCGTACTGCGATCTTAATTGTTGACGTATTTATTCATTAGGTTGTATTGCTGCAATTGTTTTACGTGCCATTTTTATTACTAACTCCCGTCCTTCTCCGGGTATTTCTGTCATAAGGTTAGGTATTAATTCGCTAAATATTTACATGATCATGCCTCCTTCAATTGATAAATAATCTGACCTAGAGATACAAGATGTCAGAAAAACTAAGCGCTTAATGCCGTGATCAGTTAATTATTCATTAATAAAAACCCCATTTTAATTCTTGATACAGCACCATATGATTGATTTAAGTATGGCTAATGAAAAAGAATGCTCAAAACAACTGGTTTTGAGTCGAAACAATATTATAAATAAAATTACTACTTGTCAATGAGGTTTTTAGTCGATACCATTAAAAAATGAAAACACAATTTATCTATCACACTATTGAGCGGCTAGGCGAACTACTGAAAATAGCAGCGCGTAAGGCTGGAGCAGAATATGGATTACAACCTGTTCAGCTAGAAGTACTACATTATTTATCTGTGTGTAATCGCTATTCAGATACACTGATGGCGGTTACTGAATATTTAGGTCAAACCAAAGGGACGGTATCACAAACAATTAAAATTCTAGAAAAAAAACAGCTATTAGACAAAATATCTGATTTAAAAGACAAACGAGTCTCTCATTTGAAAATCACGCCCAAAGCCATTGCGCTGATCAAAGACAAGATTCCCACTACTATGTTTATCAACGCGTCTAATCATTTATCCTTAACGCAACAACAAGGCATTTCTTCTACTTTACAATTATTACTGACCACTTTGATCCAATCAAATAATATGAAATCTTTTGGTCATTGCTTTTCATGTAGATATAATGCTAAAAGTGGTGACAGTGGTTATTTTTGTAACTTAGTAAAAGAACCTCTAACTGAAAAAGATGTATTACTCATTTGCCGAGAACATCTCAGCAATAAATAAAGTTCAAGGAAAAAAATAATCCTATTGGGTATAGCAAGAATAAACGCCTTTTCTCCTAAAACTTAAAGTATGCAGTCAATTTCTAAATTTCATACTCTGCCATTATTCCTCTTTTATTTCGATGAATCATCACAATTCAGGCTGTTTTTGAGTATCACTCGACTAGTTAAAAAAGTAAGCGCCCGCCCAATCTACCCTAGATCAAGCTTAACATTTCATGGCATCTGTTTTTCGACATCAACATAGCCATCTACTTGCAGATAACAGGTAAAACTATTCAGGTAGTTCACCATGCTCTGCTCAGCCCTACCATTTTAATAGTCATATATACCCATGCTAGGTTTGGGATATTATTTTGTGTTGTAATGGCATATTTGAATTGATTATGGCGCACCCTGCAGGATTCGAACCTGCGGCCTTCGCCTCCGGAGGGCGACGCTCTATCCAGCTGAGCTAAGGGTGCTATTTTTGTAGATAATATTGACTGTAACTCTTAAACTTAATCATGTTCTTCACCTTAATAAGAAAATGCTTTATAAGCTGAAGGAATATATTTTTTAATCGCACTAAAGTACTGGATATAAGTACTAATAGGAGTTACAGACGTATGATAAAGCCAATGCATGTTAAATGCCAGCTTATTGATTCTATTTGCTTAATATTTCCACTATACTTTTTGCCTTTAGTAAGCTTTACTTAAAATAGTCTAATTTATGAATTGGCTAAATAAAAAACTAGGAGAGATAAATGGCATTAATGACAATACTAGAAGTTGCCGATTTTTTAGGTGTAAAAGAAGAGCGCGTAAAACGCTTAGAGCGAGAGCATTTATTAATTTCTAAAGAAAATAACGATGCAGGAGATCCTCTATTTGATGATGGAGATGTACAAAAATATAAAGAGCTAGCAGAACGTATTGGTGGCCTTTAATATATTCTGCAAAAAGCCTACTTGCTGTAAAAGTCACATGCTTTCACTTGTGACAATGCAAGTATGGCTGCCTCATTAAACCCGCGATCAATATACCATAAATAGCATAAAGCATTATAAATAAAGTTATATATATCTAACTTTTGCCAAGCCAGATCGTCATTTATTGTTAAGTGGGTTTGCTTACAATACATGTTAAGCAATTGATCTTGCTGCTGCAGATCAAACTGATAACTTGATGCAATCGCGGCTAAGTCAAAAAATATATCATTGGTTTGCGCATATTCAAAATCAATTAAAATAAACTGATTACCGTCATTAATAATATTACTTTTGATTAAGTCGTTATGGCAAAAGCCTAAACTTTTAGGCAATTCATTCACTAAAGATAAAGCTGAATGAATTTTTTCCTCAAATTCAGTGTATTCCATTAAGTTTTTATAAGGTAAAAAGTGCGCCTCTAAATCCATACAAGCAGAGTTAGATGAAAATTGATGCAATTGTATCAACGACTCAACAATTGTACTTATAGTGACGCATGAGGCGATTTCACCAGGAACATAATCAAATAAAGCTGTATTGTTTGCTTTATTAAAACCATATACCTGTGGTGCGATATTTTTTTTAGCTAATTGCTTTTGCGCAAGTAATTGCGTTATAGGTAAAATATTATGGTAACATTTTAATAAATAATGTTGTTGCTCAGTAATAATATGATAATTAATATTACTGAGCCCAGTAGGTAAAAATGATGATGTTAATATTTTTTCATCTGGTTTAAAGTGATAAAAAAAATCTGAGATATCTTTCATTAAACAGCGTTTTTCATATCTTGATTATCTAATGCATCAACTCTGTTTTTTTCATATTCTTGATACCAAGTACCAAAACCCCAGGCAGCCATTATGGTATAGCAAATGAAAAGCACAACCGTTGGATAGTAACCTTTTTCAACATATAAATAAATTGAAGCACCATCTATCACAATCCAATACAACCAGTTTTCAAGTACCTTTTGCGTTACTAAATAGGTGGTAACTGCAGCAAAGCAGGTGGTAAAACTATCTAAATAGGCAAAGTCGGCATAGGTATAATTAGACATAATATAACCTAAAACTATTGATACCATCGTTGTAATAGCAATGATTTTAATATGCCTACTTAAGCCCCAAGATTGAATAGACACTTCCATCCTTCGCACTAAATCAGGCCCTTCATTATGTTTATGCCATGCAGTCCAACCATAAACAGCCATGCCCATGTAGTACACATTTAATAGTGACTCCATAAGCAAAGCACCGTTAAAAAACAAAATGCTATAAATAAATGTACTAAAAAATGCAGCGGGCCAACACCACAAACTTTCTTTTACCGCACACAGAATATAAGCAATAGAAAAACCGACTGCGATATACTCCCAATGAGACATAGCAGTAAAGCCAGATAAAGTATCAGTTATCACTTGTGTCCAGTTTAAATCACTCATTCTGGAGATAAATCCCCATTGATAAACTTACATACAAATATCGCTTTACCAAAGGTTTCATACGATTTTTTAATTTCTTGATTTAATACATTCATCACTAAATCATAGTCACCAAACACTTGAGTCGACATGGTATTAGTAATTACTTTTAAGCCTTTATGGTAATTTAATCTATCAATGAAGTCTTTGATAAACGGAATATAATCTTGATTTAGCGGATACTTGCTAATTTCTACAGAAAGTTTCATTTATTATCCTTTAAATAACAATAGTTTCACCGCTAAAAAGTGAAGCTAGTATATATACCCATGCTACATGAAAATGCGCGATTTTAGCAAGTCTAGAAGCGTGCCAAATGCGAGGCATAAGACGTGTCATTAAGTCATTTTAACAAAAATCTTATAACAACGTAGTTGACCGCTTATCGTCTTGCCCTACAGGAGCTTATTAAAAACTATAGTCAAAGCTCACGCCTGTTACCATAGGTTCACCATACTGCTCATAAGTATGTGTTTGCCAACCATCAGTAGGATCATTAGGGAATTCAAAACCACGTACCGCATAATCTTCGTCAAATACATTACGTACCCAAGCACTTACTTGCCAATCATCTTGATGATAAACAGCGCTAGCATTAACTAAATTAATATTTTTTGATTCTGAGTTATGACTATCAGAGTAGAAATATGCGTCTTTACCCTCAATACCCACGTTGAGGTATAAATTATCACTTGTATCAAATTGTGCATTAAGAGAGTATTGATATTTAGGTGCCTGTGCTTGGTCGCGACCATCTTGATTCAACCCTTCTTTGGTCACATATCCTTCAATTTTAGTATCTAGATATCCTATATTTCCCTGTAAAGTTAGCGTATCAGTTAATTGATAACTCGTTTCAATTTCAAGACCATAATTGCGCCCTTCATTTGCATTATCGTAGTAACCAATAAATTTTTGTTTTTCATCTTGAATATAGGCTTTCAATTGCATGTTATCACGAAGCATGTAAAACGCGGTTACGCGTAATGTTAGCTTTTTATCTTCTGAAGCCCCTTTAACACCAAATTCAGCATTCCATAAGTATTCAGGTGAAAACGCCGCATGTTCTTGAACAATGAATGCATTTTTGCTTGCTAAACCTTGACCGTTTATGCCACCCGCTTTATAACCACGCGATACACTGGTATAAATCATAGTACGTGGTACTACTTGATACTCAAGTGCCACTTTACCACCGAACATCAAATCTGAAGTACTTTCATTTATGCCATTATTATCAGAATAATCACCTTGATTACGTTCAACTCTTAATCCAGTTATTAAAGTTGTTTGCTCATCAAGTTTTGTTTCTAGCTGACCAAACGCAGCAATATTTTGTGAATCATATTCAGAGATGAAGTTTTGCTCAAACCAAGTATATTCTCGCGTTAAGTCAACATTACGGCCTTGGTAATACACACCACTAACCCAATTATTTTGCTTACCTGACAATACCACTTCAGCACTATAATCATCACGATCTCTTTGGTATGCATCTGTTGAGCTATAACCTTCAGGGTGTAACCCTGCTATACAAAGTTCAGGTTGCGTAGCATCATTACAGGTCCAATCTTCATCAAAGCTATATAACAAGTCAGACTTTATACTGGTTAAATTAATAACCACATCAGCAAAATCTAAACCGTTATAGGTATTAGCTAAACCAAAAGCCATACTTTTTTGATTATCGGAGCCTGGATTGTCTGCTGTACTATGGCGACTATTATCTAATGTAAAGCCATCATAACCATTATTAATATCAATATAATGAATCGTCAGTTGAGTATTTAATTGTTCAGTGATCTGGCTATTGAGTTTGAAACGACTTACCACTTCATCACGGTTTTGGGTATCATTACGTTGTAAATAATCATTTTCCATAAAACCATCTGATTCAGCTTTAAAAGCGCTAAACCTGAATGCAGTGTCATTGGTTAAACCGGTACCAAATGCCACGCCCTTTTCAGAGCTATTATAATTACCCATACCCAGTTTCATTTTAAAACTGTCATCAAAAGTCGCAGCAGCAGTATCAATGTATACCATACCAGCTAATGCATCTGCACCAAAGCGCGTTCCTTGTGGACCCCGATAAATTTCAACTTGTGAGCTATCAAACAATAACGCTGCACCACCTAAACCCGAATAGTTAATACCATCAATAACCATTCCAACCGATGGATTGATTGGATCAACAAATTGTGAACGTAAACCCACACCACGAATTTGCACATAGCGACCGCGGGAAGCGCCCGCAGAAAAATTGACGTTAGCAGCACCATTTAATATCTCATCCAATGCAGTTGCACCACGTACATTAATGTCTTGTTCAGAAAATACCGAAGCACTGGCACTTAACTTTTGAATATTTTCTTTTTTAAAATCACCAGAAACCAGAATACGCTCAATATCAGCTTCATTTTCTGTTGCGAAAGCAGGCGCTAACATTCCCTGTGAAACTGCCAAAGCGAGTATTGATGTAGATGTTTTAAATTTGAATTTCATGATGAACTTTATTCCATTTATATGTATCGCGCGATACGCGTTATTTTATGTTAAAGAGACTGATTTAAACAGTAAAAATATGTAGTGGCTTTAATAAAATTGTGAAGTAATTTTATTAACAAATATCACAATCAGGATTAGCTGAGAAAGATATCTTTTTTTGTTCAAATGTCAGTGCATTAAAACTAATAAACTGATTTGAATTCATATGACCCAAAATGTAGTTTAAAGTTTGTGTTGCTTGCATCGTCCCCATTACACCAAGCAATGGACTCAATACGCCTGAGTTTTCGCAATTAAGTGCAGCTTGCTGCTGGGATGGCTCAAATAAACATTGATAACAGCCTAAACCTTGTTGACGGTTATCAAAAACCATTAATTGACCTTGTGTTGCTATTGCAGCCGCTGAAATTAAAACCTTTTTCAAGCTAACACAATAGTGATTTACCAAATATCGCGTGGTAAAGTTATCGGAGCAATCAAGTACAATATCAGCACTATTAATTAACGCTTCGACATTCGTTTCTGAAAGCTTTTCATTCACAATATTTATTGTGATTTCATTATTTAAACTGGCTAAAATTTTTTTAGCTGCAAGTGTTTTATTTTGCCCTAAGTGATTGATTTTATACAAGATTTGCCTTTGTAGGTTGGTAAGTTCTACTTTATCATTATCAACTAAAGTTAACTCTCCAATACCCGATGCAGCCAAATATAAAGCTGCGGGGCAGCCTAAACCACCGATCCCAATAATGAGTACTTTCGCTTTTTTTAACTTTTTTTGACCGTCAAAACCCACTTCTTTTAGCATCAATTGACGGCTATAACGAATTTTCTCTTTATCGCTAAGTGATTCATTACTCAAAGCTGATTTCCGTTTGTAGTTTTTTAATTGCCAAAGCAGGATCATCCGATTCTGTAATAGCACGGACGACAGCAACACTACCCACTCCTGTTTGTGCGACTTCTTTTGCACGAGATAAATCAATACCACCTATGGCGACTGTAGGATAAGACTGCATTAACGGCACAAAATGTTTTAATTTTTCTAACCCTTGAATTTGACCTGTCATATCTTTAGTTTTTGTTGGATAAATAGCACCAAAAGCTAAATAACTTGGCTTATAATTATCAGCTCGCAGCATTTCATAAAAACCATGAGTTGATAAACCTAAACGAAGACCTGCCATTTTTATCGCAGCTAAATCTGCTAAATACAAATCTTCTTGACCTAAGTGCACACCATAAGCTTTATGTTTTATCGCTAATTGCCAATGATCATTGATATATACATTTGCTTGATATTGTTCACCTAAAACAACGGCTTGCTCTATTTTAGACTCTAGCTCCGGATCTAACTTATCTTTAATACGTAATTGCATTGTTTTTATGCCATTAACTAAACAAGTTTCAAGCCAAGACACTGTATCAACAATAGGATATAAACCTAATTTTAAATTGTCACATTTAGCAAACTCCATTGCCGGTGGATGTGCTGATACAGGATCTAAATCTAGCTCTAACCCTAAAAAGCTATCAGGCTCTATAACTTGGGGAAAATCATCTTTATTTTCAGGAAATCCACAATGCGCAACCGGCCCAATACCTTGGCCCAAACGTTTTGCAGCCTTTAAACCCTGATTTATATAGGCTTTAGCTAAAATAAAAGCGTCTTTTAATGGATATTCTTTTGCTAAACATGCCGCTATTGCTGAGGCAAAGCTACAACCAGTTCCGTGACTATGTGGCACTGCTAAGGTTTTATTTCCTAACCAATATTCAGTGTTCAAGTCATCACTTGATTGACAATAATCGATACAATAACCTTGTGGGTAATTCCAATGACCACCTTTAACTACAACTGATTTAATCCCCATTTTAAAAAATGTGGCAGCGGCATCTCTTACTGCGCTTGGCCCGATTAAATAGACTCCTGTTAAAGCTTGTGTTTCTCTGGTGTTTGGCGTTAAAACATCAATTAAAGGTAATAAATGCTCTTTTAAAGCGGGAATAACATCATCTTCAGTTAAGTTTTCACCGCTTGATGCAACAACGACAGGATCATAAATAACAACAGGCTTGTTTGACCAAGTCTTTTTATATTCTTGAATCTTTTGCGCTACAAACATAATTTGTGCTTCATTCGCTAACATACCAATTTTAATAACAGCTGCTGGCATATCTTGTTCTAACGCTTTCAGTTGCGAAGCAATAACTTCAATAGCAACGGGGTTAATTGCTTCAACCCCCATGCTATTTTGCGCCGTTAAAGCAGTTACAACAGTACATGTATGAATACCAAAACTCTGCATCGCTTTTATATCAGCTTGTATTCCTGCTCCACCGCCAGAATCAGAACCCGCAATAGTCCAAACTACCTTATTCATTTACAACCTCTTAATAAATCGTTAAACCTGCTCATGCCAAAAAGGTGTACCTAATGTTGGTGTTGAGGCATGAGCTGTTTGCCTTTGTGGCATTATACCTGCTAAATACCCCTGGCTACCGGCTTCAATTGCATTAGCAAAAGCACTTGCCATTAATATTGGGTCATCAGCTAAAGCCACCGCACTATTTAATAATACGCCATCATAACCCATTTCCATGGCAATACAGGCATCAGATGGCTTACCTATTCCCGCATCTAAGATTAGAGTTGCATCAGGTAAACGCGTTCTTATAGTTTCAAGATTATAAGGATTCATTAAACCTTTACCTGTACCAATAGGTGAGGCCCAAGGCATAATTACTTCGCACCCTAAATCGTATAAACGCTGGCAAATCACTAAATCATCAGTGCAATAAGGTAATACTTTAAAGCCTTCTGTAATAAGTTGCTCTGCGGATTTTAATAACTCAATTGGATCAGGTTGCAGATTGTAATCATCACCTATGACTTCTAACTTTATCCAATTTGTATTAAAAATCTCTCGACTCATTTGCGCTAAAGTAAAAACTTCCTCTGCTGATTTACAACCCGCTGTATTTGGCAATAACTTCAAACCCATTTCTTTTATATGTTGCCATATTTGTGCACCACCTTGTTCTGACGGATTTTGACGTTTCAATGATAACGTAATTACTTGAGAGCCACTGGCTTTTACAGCTTTACTCATAATTTCTGGAGAAGGGTATAAAGCACTGCCAATTAATAAGCGGTTTGTAAGTTCAGTTCCATAAATAGACCAAGACATATTAAGTTCCTGTTACTTGTATTGGCGATACATTTTTACCATTTACTGTATCAGTTTCGTCACTGATAAGTTCAAACCAATTCATACTAACCCCCAGCTATCGGAGACATAATATCTATTTTGTCTCCTGCATTTAAAACCGTTGTAGCGTAATTTCCTTTTGCGACAAATTGTGAATTTAATGCCACTGCAAAACTAGCTTTAATGTTTTTACTTTGGCTAAAATCCTTTAATACATCCGCTAAAAAAGCAGATTCTTTAACCTTGTGTTGTTGCGAATTAATTAAAATATTCATGTTAACTCACTTGCTTAATAAGTGGATTTTGATGACTCAAATCGGATAAATTTAAAGTACTCGATGACAACTGTCCAGTTACGGCTGCTAAAGCTTGCTGCAAAACAACAGGAGCTAATAAAAAA
Organism: Pseudoalteromonas sp. NBT06-2; assembly: GCF_002276045.1. Classification (GTDB taxonomy): domain Bacteria; phylum Pseudomonadota; class Gammaproteobacteria; order Enterobacterales; family Alteromonadaceae; genus Pseudoalteromonas. The sequence continues at coordinate 9,877 of NZ_NQMR01000151.1, forward strand.
CCATGACGATATAAACCATTTATACGTATTAAACCAGTTTGAGTATAAATTGCTGGGCGATTATCAGATAAAGCGGGTCGACAAGCTGTAACTTGCTCTTTAATTTCAGCTTCAGCAAAACCCGGGTGCACACTATAAGCTGCCGACAATAACTCTAAAGCTGAACGCACTGTCATAGGTCCTGGATTATCCGATTCAATTTCTGTAGCACCCACTATATAATGCTTATTTGGTTTAGGTGCTATGTATAAATGGTAATGCGGATGCATTAGTCTAACGGGCCTTGTGATATTAACTTCAGGTGCAATTAGTTGAAATAATTCACCTCGTACAGCACGCAAGTTTTTAAGATCATCTGTTGCACCAGTGCCCCTGCAATCAATGACTAAATCAGCTGTTATGATCAGTTCATTACAAATAATTTTACCTTTTGAAACGTGAGATACCTGACTATTTAAATACCAGTTTATCCCTTCAACTTCTAACTGCTGAGTTAAAGCCGACATTAATTTGCGATTACCTAATTGCCCTTCTTCGGGTAAGTAGATAGCTGAATTAAATCGACGTGCTATTTCAGGTTCAAGTTCAGCAAGTTGATTGCGATTTAGTTTTTGCATATCACATTGTGACCAATTTTTTTGAATATGGCGTACAAATCGCTGCATATCTCCTACATCTTGCGTATGAGATACAACTAAAGAGCCTTTTTGTTGGTAAAAGGTATATTCATCTAAAGTTGATAATATTGTTGGCCATAAGCTAATACCTTGCATGCCCATTGTTACAATTTCAGGCTCTGCGATAAGAGATTCACTATAAGGCGTTAACATACCACCAGCAGCTCGCGCAGCACTGCCGGTGCCTTTTTTATCAGATTTATCATATAGATGAATATCATAATTTTGGCGACTTAAATACAAAGCCATTAGTCGACCAATCAGACCGCTACCCACGATGATAATTTTATTTTTTGTCATATAACGTCTGTAGACGGGGCTTTAGCCGCGTTCACACTATAAAGAAATGTGGGACTAAAGTCCCACATACATGTGTCGTCAAATTACACAGGCTGGTAAATTTCAGCACCGGCATTTTTAAACTCTGCCGACTTAGCTTTCATTTCAGCTTCAACGTCAATCATCTTAACCTCTATCGACTCACCTAATTTGTTAGCATCTATGCCTTTAGCTTCAAGATTTTTGGCATAATCTCTTACTTCTTGTGAAATTTTCATTGAACAGAACTTAGGGCCACACATAGAACAAAAATGTGCTACTTTTCCTGACTCTTGCGGAATTGTTTCATCGTGGTATTCGCGAGCACGTTCAGGGTCTAAACCAATGTTAAATTGATCGTACCAACGGAATTCAAAACGCGCCTTCGACATGGCATTATCGCGAATTTGAGCACCCGGATGACCTTTCGCTAAATCGGCAGCATGCGCTGCGATCTTATAAGTAATCAATCCTTCTTTAACATCTTCTTTTTTAGGTAAACCTAAATGCTCTTTTGGTGTTACATAACATAACATCGCACAGCCATACCAAGCGATTTGGGCGGCACCGATCCCTGATGTGATGTGATCATAACCTGGTGCAATATCAGTTGTTAATGGGCCTAAAGTATAAAAAGGCGCTTCATCACAATGTTTAAGCTGCTCGTCCATATTTTCTTTTATCATATGCATTGGCACATGACCGGGACCTTCAATGAACACTTGTACATCATGTTTCCAAGCAATTTTAGTTAACTCACCTAAAGTACGTAATTCAGAGAATTGCGCTTCATCATTGGCATCATATACTGAACCAGGACGTAAGCCATCACCTAATGAGAAAGTCACATCGTATTGCTTTAATATTTCACAAATATCTTCAAAATGAGTATATAAAAAGTTTTCTTTATGGTGTGCTAAACACCACTTAGCCATGATAGAACCACCACGAGATACAATACCCGTTAAGCGTTTAGCTGTCATGGGTACATAACGTAATAATACGCCGGCATGAATTGTAAAGTAATCGACCCCCTGTTCAGCTTGTTCTATTAACGTATCCCGGAAAATCTCCCATGTTAAATCTTCAGCAACACCATTTACTTTTTCTAATGCTTGGTAGATAGGTACCGTACCAATTGGTACTGGTGAATTACGCACAATCCACTCTCGGGTTTCATGAATATAACGACCCGTCGATAAATCCATTACCGTATCGGCGCCCCAGCGTGTAGACCACACTAGTTTTTCAACTTCTTCTTCGATTGAAGAACCAACTGAAGAATTACCAATATTAGCGTTAACTTTAACTAAAAAGTTACGACCTACTATCATAGGCTCTGATTCTGGATGATTAATATTATTTGGTAAAATAGCGCGACCGCGGGCAATTTCGTCACGTACAAATTCAGGTGTAATAAAATCAGGGATACTTGCCCCAAAAGACTCACCTTTATGTTGTTCAGCTAATATTTCTTCACGAATTTCTTTGCGCCCCATATTTTCACGGATTGCAACATATTCCATTTCAGGAGTAACTATGCCTTGGCGAGCATAATGCATTTGTGTCACATTTTTGCCCGTTTTACCACGACGAATTTTTGGTAAATGCTCAAAACGGATATGATCTAAACCTTCATCAGCCATGCGCTGTTGTGAAAACTGTGAAGTAACAGATTCTAATAATTCAGTATCTTCACGACCTTCGATCCATTGCTCTCTATATTTTGGTAAACCTTTACGTACATCTAAAACAAAGCCCTCATCGGTATATGGACCTGATGTATCGTAAACTAGAACGGGATCATTTTTTTCTACTACAGGATTTTCTTCTGGGCCACTGATATAGGTATCAGTTAGTGTAATTTCACGTATCCCTACGCGCACACCTTTCATATCGCCTTCAACATAAATTTTTTCTGAACTAGGGAAAGGCTGCCCCGTTAAATTATAAATATAATCTGACGCGGATTGTCGTTCTTCACGACGTGACGGTTTATTTTTAATTGCTGACATGACTTACCTCATTGCTATTAATGATGGCTTGTCAGGAGAGTACCAAATGGCACAAGTGAACTGGATTTAAGTATTAAGACAAGATAATGCACACTATGGCATTGCCCTATTGAAGTGTTTTCTCACCCATATAAGCATTAAAAAAATGCAACCAACAGGGAGAAAACAACCCCATTGTAATTGGGCGCTTGTTTCCTACGTAGATATTAATCTATTCAGGTTCACGGATCCCGCTTACGCGATCTCAGCTCATCATATACAAATTGTATAATTAGAGCACTCCGACAAGTAACTATTTTGAAGCTTACTTATATTCAGATTGTATAGCAAGTAATAGTGATACAACAAAATGAACATTTTTATAAACTTTTTATGATAGTACATGTCGAATAATTAACGAAATGGTTGCAAAAAAAATAAAATAAATTTGCTATTATTAAGAAATTAGCCTGTATATTAACTATTATTGAGTACTTTAATGAAATTATCAGTATTTTTAGCTAGCGTTTGCATTTTATTAACTAGCGGTTGCCAAATAACAAACACAATAAAAGAAAGTGAATTAAAACATCATAATTTTAAGTTACAAACAATAGACAACAAGCCTGTTAAAACGATACAAGTAGTTAATATAGAGTTTATTGAAGCAATGCGCGTAAATGGTTTTACTGGTTGTAATCGTTTTTTTGGCCAAGCAATCCTGAAAAAAGGCAAGTTTAAAATAGATAAAATAGGCATGACTCGTAAATCTTGTGATGAGCATAGTAACAAAATTGAAACATACTTGATTGATACTTTATCTAATTGGTCTGATGTGACTTTAGAAAATCGAACTTTAAATATTATAGGTAACCATAAATTAGTATTTAAAATGACCACTGATCTAAATAAAATCATGGATAAATAATAAGGCTTTAGCTTGTTAGTTAAAGAATGTAGGTTGAATCACAATGCCAACCTACAATATTTAAATTATTTATTTTGCTGGAAAAACAGAATCTATATAGTCTGGTAAAAATGGACGACCACGCTCATTTAAAGAAGTACCAATTACCAAAGCATCAATAGCGACTTTCTCATCTTTTAACCTTACTATCTTTTGTCTAAAACCGAATTTCACTTTAGAAATACGCTCAGGCACAATTTCTACATAAAATTCATCACCTGGTACTAAAGACGATTTAAAGTCTATTTCACTGCGAATGACCACTAAGTTAATTTTATCAGTGGCTAGTTGTGCAAAATCAACATTATTTTCAGCTAAAAACTCATGGCGAGCATGCTCTAAATAATTAAAGTATACGCCATTATTTACTATACCTTGTAAGTCACATTCATAGTCACGTACTTTTAATTCAATTCTAAACGTCATTTATAGCCTCATTTGTCACTCTAATGCATCTATTAAAATAGCGATATTTTGCTTAAACCATAATAGACAACAATATATTTTTATTATATTCATCACTAGGAGAATTTATTTCGATGTAATCTAGCAAAAAAAGATTCCAAATCATAAGTAATACATAGTGCCATCACTCATTTTGTATTAAAAAAGCACTAACTGATTACAAAAACATCATTCAAACTAAAATCTTATAAAAATATACTTCAAGGTGATGACAACAGGAAAAAAAACTCATATACTTCATCCCGCTTCAATTATCAGCCTGCTGATATATATAAAGCTTTAAAAGTGGCCCTTTAGCTCAGTTGGTTAGAGCATACGACTCATAATCGTCAGGTCCCCTGTTCGAGTCAGGGAAGGGCCACCATTTTTTACACTACTATCAAGGCTTTCAGCCACATTTCATCGTTAAAAACCTTAGTGCCACAACAGTGCCACAAGCCCATATATAGCAATTAGTGCCACATTAGTGCCACATACCCCCTTTAAAAAGTCCATTTATGTCGATTAATGTCACAATCATGACATTAGAATCAATCTGCAAATCTCTAAAATCCTTTGTTTACCTAGCCTAGACTAAATAACAATGTCTCTATTGATGTCAAATACGCAAAAAAAGCTTAAGAAAGCGGCAGGCGAAGAGGAGTGAGTTTTAAGGTATGCTGAGTGTTATCGGTACGGTTTTGACTGGTAGGAGCCTTTTACAGACATAAGAGATTAGCGTGTCTTTTTCTCTTATGTGCCATAAGCAGACCTTCAGGCTCTTACTTTTTAAGGCTACTCAGAGTTTAAAGTCAACATTATGATACTGATTTTGTGTGTTATATTAGCTTTTTAATTCCCAATTGAATTTACTTCTGATAATCCTAATTATCAGAAGTAAATAATTGACTACCTTACCTTTTTAAGGTACTTTTTTGGTCGCTTTACATTTCGTATAAGCAATCAATTATAAATTTTAAAGGACTTAAAATGAAAAAAATCATTTCAATACTACTTCTATTTTTCTATTCTTCTATATCATTTGCAAGCACAACATTAAAAATATGCAACACCTGCAGTAGTGATTCTAGCTTTGAATTTGCAGCTAAAGCGGAAGCTGAACTAGGAACTAGTTCTATAGTGAAAGTATTAAATTTAAAAGACGGTACTATTCGCCAATTTAATGTTGAATTAGAGCCTTTAGAGCCTGGATATGAAGAAAGAGGAGGGGTAGTATTAAATGAATCTCAAGTTTCAAGTGCAGATATAGAACTAGCTACTGAGGCTGTTTCAAATAAAACTGCACTGAGAGGCTTTTTTGATGCAAATAGCGATATTCCTTCTGACGTATTAACTTCTGGCTACGCTACCATAGGGCGAAGTTATAATGTTACAGCACTAATGTCATATTACAACAATAACCTAGGAGCTGGTCAGAAATGGTCTGTATATTGGTCATCATTGCTAGTGCTTGCTGGTAAAGTTGTTAACGCAAAGGTGTATGTATCTCTAAAATTTTCTGATGGTTCAACGTTAGACGTCAAATTTACCGGATTAGATTCTTCAGGTAATGTTATTTTTGAGCCACTTAGATTGATAGATAAAGATGGGAATATAGTTCCTCTTGATGAAAAAGCATTTAAGGCAAACCAAAACAATACATATAAATTTTCAACTGTCCAAGGACTTCAGCAATACTTAGACGCTGCAGGTAGGTATGGTATTTCAGTTGTAAATGTAGCTAATATACCTACAGGCACAGGATCAGTATCTGATATAAGGTGTGATGATCAAAATAAATGTAGAAAGATTAATTAAGGAGATGTGATGTATTTTCACGTAAATTCAATTACTACAGTAGTTTTGATTCTTGCTATTATAACAAATAGCGTTCTTTTGTATTTACAAATAAAGGGGAAGGGAATAACCAAAAAACAATGTATTGTTAATTTGGTTTTATCTTTAACTATTTTTATAATCGGTTGGGTATATTTTATTTATGTAATATATAAGAGACCAATTTTTGCTGAGGCACGCAGTAAAAAAGCTTAAGGTTTTTCTATCCTCGGACTAAAGTCAACTAGGTTTTAAACCCAAAGATAGAAATTAAAACCGTCGATAAAATATATTATCGACGGTTTTTTATTAGTCCGTACTTCGAGTAGACCTCAGAGTCAATCAACTGTTCAAAGTCCGCTTATCGCTCTTAACAGACTCAGGGTAAATTGAACTGAATGACCGCTATGTCGGAGGGTCTTAACTTATATCTAATTTACTTCGGGCAATAGCGCATATGTAGCATCCGAATTGATTAAACTCCATAATTAAAACTAACACCTAAGCGGCATATTTAAATTTTTGCTTTGCTGTATTGGTTACAGTCGAAAGTAATATAAATATTTGTAGCCCAAGTAAAACCCTTTTTGTATCAGAATAATGAGAATACACCCAATCCCAGCCCCAATACTGTTTTGCAGTAACCTCTGATATTCCGATGTGTTCTAAATTTCTTATAATATTTTCAGCTGCAGATGTAAGATCTACCAATATTGTAAAAAGAATAATTGTCATTAAAGCCACTTCAGCCACGGCAAGAGCATTACGAATTTTATACAAGTTTAGTTTGAAATTTAATCTAAACAGACTTGTGTGGAGCTTAAATCTGTAGATTTTTTTGAACCAGCATATAAAAACAGTTTATTTGATTTGTTTTTTTCAAAAAGGCGATGTCAATACCATTTATAATGCTCTTGCCCTGCCACTTCAGCGTTAATCATTACAATTGTTTGTAATTTTTCTGATTTATATTTCATACAATACGAACGAGACAATGATGTTCTGAAAATTAAAAATGTAAGTAAAATACAATCAAATACAAAGTGAGTTAGGAAAATTGTATTATTAATCCAAACTTGCGCAATCGTATCACTAGAGGTAGGTATAATTAAAAAAACTAGGCGTTCTATCACAATAACTGCAACTAAACCTATACATATGTGAATTATATTAGCGTTATCTCGATTAAAGAAATATATGCTAATAAGTGTAACGATAGTAAATGCAGCAGTAACTAAAGGAATATCAATCCTAATTGTTAATAATACTCCTATTAACAACAATAAAAATTTTTTCATAGCTAATTATTGCCTTTGGGAGAGTCGCCATTATCATCTCCACTAAGCATTGCCGCTTTGACACTTATACTGACAGTATCATTTAATAATATCGTTGCTTGTCCACCCTTTGGAGAATCGCCATTATCATCCCCACTCATTGGAGTTTCTAATTTTACTCTCCCTGATGCGTTAGACATTTTTATTTTCTCTTTGCTCTAATAGTATATTTTGATTAGTGCTTTGCTTTATTTCCATGCCTGATCCTTGATTTATTATTTGTGACTTTTTTTTTCAAACTAGTAAATTGTTTTAGTAATAGGCTCGTTATGTGCCAATCATCTTATTTTGTAACATCTAATTTTTGCTATTAAATTAATGGCAACGTATTGTTATTTATTTAGTAATAAATCGAAGGAAATAGCATGGAAGCAAGTAAAAAAGTTATAGATAGAAAAGTCATACTTTCAACTATTTGGATATTTTATCTATTTAATATTCTTTATGCCGATGTTTTAAATATGATGGGAACAGTGACTACAAATTCAGCTAATGGAGTTGAGTTAATAGAGGCATTACTATCGCCTGAAATGTTACTAGGAGCAGCAATATTTCTTGAAACAGCAATGGTAATGATTATTCTATCTCGGTTATTAAAGTATAGAATAAATCGATGGGCAAACATAATAATTGGGGTGTTATACCAATCAGATTATT
>NZ_NQMR01000152.1 GCF_002276045.1 Pseudoalteromonas sp. NBT06-2
AAGCCTCACCCTACTCGATGTTTATGTCTCGCTTTAAGGTGTATTTAGATATCTAATAGAAGATGATTAAATCTTTAACCATTACGTAAAGATAATAAAGCCTTTAAATCGACAGGTTTATTTTTATCTTCATTATAAAGTTTAAAACCTTCCTCTTTTTTATTTATTGCAATAATAGACATGCGATCTGCTAACTCATTGCCTTCGACACCAACATGACCATTAACATGTAAAATTTGTACTTTATCTTTAATCGTTAAATATAAAGCGAACATTTTTTTGATCAGTTCTAAATTTTTGATTTCACCTGATGGTTTTTTCCAACCTTTTTTCTGCCATCCAGCGGCCCATTGAATGATACATTGAATGGAATATTTTGAGTCACAAAAAATAGCGATACTTTTACCTTGCTTACTTTCGTGATCTGCAATGCGCATTGCGTAATGTAGTGCATTTAATTCTGCTGTATTATTTGTACCGTATGAATTGAATAATCCGTACCAAAGCTCATCAATTTTCTCATTACGATAAACGGCAATTCCAGAGCCCGCTTTACCTGGATTTGGTTCACAACCACCATCGGTATATATTTTTGTATCGATACCCATCGCATCAATTTCTTTTGCGGTATATGTTTTAACACCATTAGAAGTACTTCGTTTCTTAGCGCCATTTTCTGTGATGCCATTCGCACTTTTTGTAGTACTATTGCTAAAAGGCGATCCAGAAAAAGCAGATTTTGCTTCATCTAAGGTGGAGAATGATTTATATTTTGCACCAGAATATTTTTCGATTTGATGCTTACACGTGGACCAGTCATTGAAAATACCTGTCTTTCTGCCTTGCCATACTACATAAAATTTCTTTGCCACGAATTAAATACCTTAGGGATATTTTTACATTAAGTCTGAACATATTCTGTCTCAAAAAAAGAACTTGTTAAAGCGGTATTTATTGTTTTTTTTGAATTCTCGATATTTTTGTAATTTGCGCTACTTGTTTTTCTTTCTTTAAGTTACAAGCGCATCTACTTAATAGTTCCAGCTTTACAGTTATCAGCAAGCGTTTTTTGCGCTTATAAAGCTGAGACGATTTCAAAGGGGTTAAATGTACATGCGCTAGTTAACATACTTAATATAGTGATGGTATAAAATTTAATGTATTTATTCATCTTACCCGTACCCCTTTAGGTGATTTTACTTAGTTAAAGTATAGATTATTGTATGATTTTGTTAATTAGCATCACTTTTCCTAAAAAGAGTATTTTAATAACTCACTGTAATATTTTTGTCATAAACCTTTGGTTTAATGCGCTCGTCATAAAAAATTAATGTAACCGTCATAATTGGAACGGTTAAAAATAGGTGTGATATGAGTAGTAAAACTGAGCAAGTGATAGATGTATCTATAAGTAATAAAATATTTAATTGGGCTGCAGTTGCGTTTTTTGTTTATATGGTACTTGTTGCTGTAGGCACTGTAAGTAGTGGATTTAAATTATTTTCTGGTGGTACAGCAGGTGCTAAAGAAATTTTTGAATTTGCGACCAACCCTTTTATAGCTTTGTTATTAGGAGCTTTAGCAACAGCACTAGTACAGTCATCATCAACGGTTACATCGGTAATTGTAGGTTTAGTTGCAGGTGGTTTACCTATTGGCATTGCTATTCCTATGGTGATGGGAGCAAATATAGGAACTACTATTACTAATACTATAGTGAGCATTGGTCATGTTCGAGATAAAGAAGAATTTAAACGTGCTTTTAGTGCTGCTACAGTTCATGACTTTTTTAATTTACTTGCAGTTGCTATCTTTTTACCACTAGAAATTGCTTTTGGTTTTTTACAAAACGTGGCTCAGTATTTATCTCACTTTTTTGTAGGTGATACTGATTTATCGATTAAAAGCTTTAATTTTATAAAGCCTTTAACTAAGCCGACCGTATCTTTTATAAAAGATACGTTAGACTTCATTCCGGGTTCTAACTTAGGTTTAGCAATGGTTGTAGTGGGGATATTAATTATTCTTGTATCAGTAACTTCTTTAGGTAAAGTATTACGTAAAGTAATGGTCGGACGAGCTAAAGTAATTTTACATAATGCAATTGGTCGTGGACCAGTTGCAGGTATTAGTTCAGGTACCGCTGTCACTATTATGGTGCAATCATCATCAACTACAACAAGCTTAATGATCCCATTAGCGGGTAGTGGTGTCTTTACTACAAAACAAATTTATCCATTTACATTAGGTGCTAACATTGGCACAACAATTACAGCATTACTTGCAGCTACTTCTATATCCGGTGCAGCAAGTGAGGTGGCACTTACTATTGCTCTGGTGCATTTATTATTTAATGTATTTGCAGTAGCGCTTATATACGGCTTACCTTTTTTACGTGATTTACCAATCAAAGCAGCTGAAAAACTCGCTATAATAGGAACGGAAAATAAGATGTTAGCTTTATTATATGTTGTAGGAAGTTTCTTCATCATCCCTAGTCTAATGATATTTGCGGTAAGATAAACTAAAACGATATCAAAAAGGGCGTTGTTATTTAACAGCGCCTTGATCATTTAATTAAAACTTTGGGTATATACCTAAATTATTTGAAATGACATTAGTATTTTACTTTTGCTCATACATTAAATAAGCGCTTTGTTCCATGCCTAGCACTTTATAGGTATTTTGTGCCGAAGTATTATCTTGCTCTACATATAATCTAAAGCTAGCAGCCCCACCTTGCTCCTGTGCAATATCTTTTACTGCTTGATATAATTTGCCATAGATACCTTGACGTCTATTTTCTGGGCGAATATAAACACTTTGAATCCAATAATAGTCTTTTGCTCTCCAATCACTCCATTCAAAAGTGACCATGAGCGAGCCGACAATCTCATTATTAACTTCTGCAACTAGATAAAACCCTTTTTCAGGTGTATTTAGTAAAGTTTGTACACCTAGAGTTAGTTGCTCGGTGTCTAGTGATTGACCTTCAGTCTCTAGTGCCATAGCTTGATTGAAGTTCACTAGCGATTGTAGGTCATTTATTTGACTTTTTCTTATATTCATAGCGTTCTCATTTATTTTTAATATAAAAAAGGGAGTATTAGCTCCCTATTTTTATATTAACTTATACTAATTCCAATAAATATATGATCAATTTAAATGGTTTAAATATACAATAGCTACGTTTCTTTCAATCCTAATAGTCAGCTACTGTTCAATCAAGCGCCTTGCTATTGAAAATTTATTCTAATTTATATTAGATCACTTAGTTAATAGAGTTGGTATTACTTATTTAAATTAAGTGTTGCTTGCGCATTTTTACTTAGATCTGCTAAACCTAATTTGTTATAGCTTTTAACCATCATTTCTAATGCTTCATTGGTATAACTGCTTTGAGAAAAATGTTCAACAACATATTTACCACGGTTTGCAGCTGCTAAATAAGCTTCACGTTCATAATAATAATCAGCAACTTTAATCTCATATTTCGCCATTTTATTCAATAACCAGCCTAAGCGTTTCTTTGCTTCTGGTGTGTAATAACTTTGAGGAAAGCGTTTTACTAAAGTGCTTAAATCTTTAAATGCTTCTCTGGTTTTTTTCGGATCTCTATCAGTTCTATCCACACCAAAATATTCTTGGAATGCATTTTCGTCTGCTTTGATATTTACTAAACCACGCATGTAGTACATGTAATCTAGATCTTTATGATTCGGATTTAAGCGTAAAAACCTATCTATATTAGCTAGTGACTGTTCAACATTGTTCGATTGGTAATATGCAAAAATCAAATCCATTTGCACCTGCTTTGACATAGGTCCAAAGGGATATCTTGAGTCAATAGCACTCAATAATTCAATTGCACGTACATACAATCCAGAGTCTAAAGTCTGTTTTGCATCTAAATATAAAGCTTGTGCAGATTTATTTGGCACACGTTCAATTGCTTTTTGTTCTGGTTTTGATGAACATGCACTTAGTGTTGAAAGTATCAAAGCAATACTAAAAACACGTTTTCCCATTGTATTTATCATTTATTTTTTACCTTATTCTTAATAACGTCGGCATAGGCTAGGCCAAATCGTTAAAAACGAGTAAACTATACCAATTAAGCGATTCTACCCCAGTCAACGGCAGCTTGCACTGGTAAATTTAGGTAAAACTGACAAATGGCAGAGCAAATTTCTTTATCCGCTGAAGTTCCTTTTGAACTTGGTGGCAAACGTCTAGACCAAATTTTAGCAAAATTGTTCCCTGATTATTCACGTTCTCGTATAAAAACATGGATTTTAGATGATATGGTGCAAATAAATGGCGAAACTTTAAACATACCGCGAGAAAAACTACTGGGTGGTGAACAGGTCGCTATCGAAGCTCAAATAGAAGAGCAAAGAGAATACGAAGCTCAAGATATAGATATTAATGTTGTTTATGAAGATGATGATATTTTAGTTGTAAATAAACCAGTTGGTTTAGTCGTACATCCAGGTGCAGGTAATCCAGATGGTACTTTATTAAACGCTTTATTATATCGTTATCCAGAAATTAAGAATGTACCAAGAGCGGGCATCGTTCACCGTCTTGATAAAGATACTTCAGGCCTCATGGTTGTTGCCAAAACGATCCCTGCACAAACTTACCTCGTTGCTAACTTGCAAGCGCGCGTTAATTTTACTCGTGAATATGAAGCAATTTGTATTGGCACTATGACAGGTGGTGGTATGGTGGATGAGCCTATCGGGCGCCATGCAACAAAACGTACACATATGGCTGTCATTTTAGATGGTAAACCAGCAGTAACGCATTTCAGAGTAGCTGAAAAATATCGTGCGCATACACGTTTACGTTTACGCCTTGAAACAGGACGTACGCACCAAATTCGTGTTCATATGGGATTTTTAGGTCATTCTTTAGTTGGAGACATTGTTTATAGTGGGCGTCCTCGCCCACCTAAAAAAGCAACTAAAGAATTATCGGATGTATTAAAAACTTTTAAACGCCAAGCTTTACATGCTGTGATGCTAACGTTAGAACATCCAATTACGGGGGAAATTATGAGCTGGGAAGCACCTATTCCTGATGATATGGTTAAATTAACCTTGGCATTACGCGAAGATACTAAACAAAACCCTCAAAAAGACTTTTAAATATAAGGGCGTATTGAATCGTCAGTACGTCCTGGATCTGAACAAATGTCATATATATCTACAATATGGTCTACTCCTAAAAATATCAAATATTTAACCACAACTAGAAAAGGGGGGGCGTCTAAACCACCTTTTGATAGTTTCAACCTAGCATATCATGTTAATGACAATTCTAATGATGTAGCTGCTAATAGAGCATTATTGCATAAGCAACTTCCAGGTAATGCAATTTGGTTGGAGCAAATACATAGTAATAAAGTTATTGAAATATCTTCAGAAAGTGATTTAAATTCTGTTCAAAAAGCTGACGCTCTATTTACTAAAGTTAAAAATATCCCCTTGGCGATTATGACTGCGGATTGTCTCCCTATTTTACTGACAAATAAAAATGGTAGTCAAATAGCCGCAATTCATGGTGGTTGGCGTGGATTAGCTAGTGGTATAATTGAAAACACTTTAGCATGTTTTGATTGTGACCCTTCGCAAATAATGGCGTGGCTAGGTCCTGCAATTGGGCCTGAAAATTTTGAAGTCGGTCAGGATGTTATCGATGCTTTTTCAGAACGAAATATAAACCTATTAGATGCATTTAATCCGCAAGAAAATGGAAAGTTTTATGTAGATATCTTTATGTTGGCAAAACAATTGCTTGATAATTTAGGTATTATACAGACTACATGTGAGCAGCAGTGTACTTTTAATGAACCTGAATTCTTTTATTCCTATAGAAGAGAAAGTAAAACGGGGCGTATGGCCAGTCTAATTTGGATCTGTAATTAAATAAAAAATACTAAATCCAATCAAAATATACTTCCTTTAGTCTTGAACATTTAAACAATAATACCCATAAATAATATAGTTAATGAAAAATAGATCTTTAGAGGCTAACCATGCGTTTAGACCGACTTACCAGTAAATTACAAGCTGCATTATCAGATGCACAATCCTTAGCTTTAGGCCGCGATCATCAATTTTTAGAACCTGTGCATTTAATGTACGCTTTGTTACAACAAACAGGTTCAAGTATTCGTGCATTACTCGTTCAAACGGGTGTTAATCCGAATGAAATGAATACGCAATTATCGAAAGCGATAGAGAAACTTTTTAAAGTTGAGGGCATAGGAGGAGATGTTCAGCTATCCCCTAATATGATTAACTTGCTTAACTTGAGTGATAAATACTCTCAAAAACGTAAAGACAAATTTATTTCTAGTGAAATATTCATTTTAGCCGCTTGCGAAGATAAAGGGCCTTTAGGTGAAATTTTTAAATTGTTAAAAATTAATGCAAGTAAAGTTGAAAAAGGAATACAAGCAATTAGAGGTGGCCAGAAGGTTGATGACGCCAATGCAGAAGATAACCGTCAATCACTTGAAAAATTTACCATAGATTTAACAGAGCGAGCGGAGCAAGGAAAACTAGATCCTGTTATTGGCAGAGATGACGAAATACGCAGGACATTACAAGTATTGCAAAGACGAACAAAAAATAACCCTGTATTAATTGGTGAACCTGGTGTTGGTAAAACGGCAATAGCTGAAGGGCTTGCGCAACGTATTATAAATGGTGAAGTACCTGAGGGGTTAAAAGGAAAACGTGTCTTATCGCTAGATTTAGGTGCTTTAGTCGCAGGAGCAAAATATCGAGGTGAATTTGAAGAAAGACTTAAGTCTGTTTTAAATGAATTATCAAAAGAAGAAGGCCAGGTAATTTTATTTATAGATGAAATTCATACTATGGTAGGTGCAGGTAAAAGTGACGGGGCTATGGATGCAGGCAATATGCTAAAGCCTGCGCTTGCAAGAGGGGAGTTACATTGTGTTGGAGCGACAACTTTAGATGAGTACCGTAAGTATATTGAAAAAGATGCGGCGTTAGAACGACGTTTTCAAAAGGTATTAGTTCAAGAGCCTACAGTTGAAGATACCATTGCTATTTTAAGAGGTTTAAAAGAGCGTTATGAGCTCCATCACTCTGTGGATATTAGTGATCCTGCCATTGTTGCTGCGGCAACATTATCTCATCGATATATATCGGATAGAAAATTACCAGATAAAGCAATCGATTTGATTGATGAAGCTGGTTCATCAATCAGATTACAAATAGACTCAAAGCCAGAAGAGCTAGATAAGTTGGAGCGTAAAATTATTCAACTTAAACTAGAAGATAACGCACTTGAAAAAGAGCAGGATGATGCCAGTATCAAGCGTCAACAAGATATAAAACATCAAATTATTGCACTTGATAAGCAATACAATGAATTAGATGAAGTATGGATCGCAGAAAAAGCATCTTTACAAGGTACACAAGTTATTAAAGCAGAGCTAGAGCAGGCAAGGCTTGATTTAGATGTCGCAAGGCGCGCGAGTGATTTACAGCGTATGTCAGAATTACAATATGGCAGAATTCCTGAATTAGAGAATAAGCTCGATTTAGCTTCACAAGCTGAAATGCAAGATATGAGTTTATTAAAAAATAAAGTAGGAGAAAGTGAGATCGCAGAAATATTATCTCGCTGGACTGGAATACCAATTAATAAAATGCTTCAAGGTGAACGTGATAAGTTATTGAAAATGGAAGCCCAACTTCATGAAACCGTAATTGGTCAAGATGAAGCGGTGGAGGCTGTCTCAAATGCAATCAGACGATCGAGAGCAGGTCTAGCTGACCCAAATCGTCCTATGGGTTCATTTTTATTTTTAGGGCCTTCAGGGGTTGGTAAAACAGAATTAACAAAGACGTTAGCTAATTTTATGTTTGATACGACCGATGCTATGGTGCGTATTGATATGTCTGAATTTATGGAAAAACACTCAGTTTCACGTTTAGTAGGCGCACCACCTGGATATGTAGGCTATGAGGAAGGTGGCTATTTAACGGAAGCCGTAAGAAGAAAGCCTTATTCAGTTATTTTATTAGATGAAGTTGAAAAAGCACATCCCGATGTTTTTAATATATTATTACAAGTACTTGATGATGGGCGTTTAACTGATGGACAAGGGCGCACCGTTGACTTTAAAAACACTGTAATAATAATGACTTCAAACTTGGGTTCAGAACTGATTCAAGAACAAACGGATACTGCCGATTATCAACAATTAAAACAGATGTTAATGGAAGTCTTGTCAAATCAATTTAGACCTGAATTTATTAACCGTATTGATGAAACTGTTGTATTCCATCCTTTAGCCAATGAACATATAAAACAAATTGCGTATATTCAATTACAAAATTTACGTGGGCGTTTAGCTGATTTGGATTATCAACTTATTTTAACAGATGAAGCAATGTCTAAGTTGGCTGAGTCTGGTTTTGATCCTGTATTTGGCGCAAGGCCGCTAAAAAGAGCAATACAATCTTCAATTGAAAATCCATTAGCACAATTATTATTAGCGGGTGAAAGTAAAAAAGGGTCTTTATTTACAATCGATGTGGCAAATGGTAAGTTTTTAATTTCAAAAGATTAAAGACCTTTATTATTCAAGAGTAACCTCTGAGTTTGAGCTTTATTGTTTATGCAAAAAAGCTCAATGCATTTTTCAGCTTGTTTTTTATATTCAGCTTTATCATCAGACAAAACATGCTCTTTTCAAGAATAATGGGAGTCTTTTCTTAAAAATAAGTACCTTCTATTTTATTATTAGAATGAGTTTATATTTTAGAAAAAATTTCAAGTTTATACTCGTGCTACTTGGTCATCCAGGTTTCAGAATTTGGGTGGTATAGAGTTACAAAATATGGTTTGTGATCCAAGGTATTCCCTGATTATCAATCATAACGCCATAATCGTTTTCTACCCAAATTCATGTAGGGCAAGACGATAAGCGAGTAACTGCGTTGTTATAAGATATTTGTTGAGAATGACTTAAAGGCACATATTATGCGTCGTATTTGGTCGCTTCTCGACTTGCTGAAATCGCGCATTTCCATGTAGTATGGTATATAGATATTATGGAGTTTAATGCGAAATTTTTTGATACCATTAAAGTATTAAATTTGTTCTGTTTAATAATATATTAATGTGGTGCTATTGAGTATTTTTGACATGCCCCCATAAAAACAAGAAGCAAGTACAAAGCCATTTAGGTTTGAGGATTTATTTTTGAAAAAACAGTTATTACAATCAACTTTAGCGGCGCTTTACCTTGAAGAAAACAGTAAAAGTATCTTAGGGATCACCCGAGGTATAGAACGTGAAACTTTAAGGATCAGTAAAGAAGGTCGTTTATCTTCAAATACTCACCCTAAAAGTATCGGTAGTGCTTTAACACATAAATATATCACTACAGATTTTTCTGAATCTCTATTAGAGTTTATTACGCCAGCGACAGATAACGCTGAACGTACATTAAATCAGTTAAGAGATATTCAAAAGTACACCCAAGCGAGACTTGATAACGAAGTTTTATGGCCGATGAGTATGCCATGCTTTATCAAAAATCAAGATGAAATCGCTTTAGCAGATTATGGCAGATCCAATATAGGCCAAATGAAAACGCTATATAGAGAGGGCCTGAAAAACCGTTACGGTAGCATGATGCAAGCAATTGCAGGTGTTCATTTTAACATTTCATTCCCTAAATTATTCTGGGAAAGCTTACAAAAAATTAAAGACGATAGCTCAAAATCACAAGACTTTATTTCAGCTGGTTATTTAGGATTAATACGTAATTTTAAGCGTGAATTATGGTTGTTGAGTTACTTATTTGGTGCCTCACCTGCGTTATGTTCTTCATTTTTAGAAGGCAAGGAAAGTAAATTACCTTTTGAAAAGTTAGGTGAGGGGAGTTTATATCTGCCATATGGCACCGCGCTGCGTTTAGGTGACTTAGGTTATACGAATAGCGAGCAATCTGCTTTAAAAGTAACTTATAATACGTTAGAAGAGTATACAGAAGGCTTAAAAAAAGCGATTTCAACAGATTCAGGTTTATATCGTAATATTGGCACAAATGAAGATGGCTCATTAAAACAATTAAATAGTAATGTTTTACAGATTGAAAATGAATTTTATTCTCCAATTAGACCTAAGCGTAATGCTGATCTCGGTGAAACGCCAATAGATGCATTAAATCGTGGTGGTATAGAGTATATTGAAGTACGTGCGCTTGATGTTAATCCATTTAGTGATACTGGTATTAGCCTACAGCAGATACACTTTTTAGACGTGTTTCTATTATATTGCTTATTAAATGATGCACCTTTAATGAGTTGTGATGAGCAAAATATTAGTCAACAAAATTTAGATAAAGTAGTAAATCAAGGGCGTGATCCTAATTTAACACTACAAAAAGGTAATGAAAGCGTTTCGATTAAAACGTGGGGTAAAGATATCTTTGAACAACTTTCACTTGTGGCGAAATGGCTGGATGATGCTCATGAGACTGAACATTATAAAAAAGCGATTAATGAATTAAGTTTAGGTGTTGAAGATCCAAACCAAACGCTTTCAGGTCAATATATGAATGAACTAAAAGCATCAGGTAAAGATAATGGGTGCTTTGCACTTGATTTAGCAAATCAATATCAAAACCAGTTACAGTCGCATCAATATATCGAGTTTAGTGAATCGGACTTAAACGCTGAAAGTGAAAAATCTTTTGTTAAACAGTTACAAATAGAAAATACTGATAAACTGACTTTTGATGAGTTTTTAAAAGATTATTTTAAAAATTAACATCAATATATAGGCAAAAAAAAACGCAGCGACAATAGCTGCGTTAAATATTCTTCAGGGATGAAACAATGTTCATAAAGTCAGACCAAGGCCTTTTTAATAAGTTCAAAAAGAATTGAGCAAAATGGAAAAAAAAATAACTTTACCTATTTTATTAATTTCAACCTCAGTTATATTAACAGGCTGTGCTTCTGCGCCACCTAAAAATCCAAATAATATCTGTGATATCTTTACCGAAAAGCGTGATTGGTATTTTGCATCTAAAGAGTCTCAAGATAAATGGGGCGCTCCTAAACATGTATTAATGAGTATGATGTATCAAGAAAGCTCTTTTAAGCATGATGCGCAACCGCCAATGGAATACTTTTTAGGTTTTATTCCAATAGGTCGAGCAAGCTCTGCTTATGGTTTTTCACAAGCAAAAACCATGACTTGGGATGACTATATAAAAAAAACAGATAATTCAGGTGCCGATAGAGATGATTTTGATGATGCAATAGACTTTATGGGGTGGTTTGTTTATCAAACACATCGCATTAATGGTATTTCTAAATGGGATGCATATGCTCAGTATCTTAATTATCATGAAGGTTGGGGGGGGTACCGCAGAGGTACCTATAAAAAGAAAAAATGGCTAATGTCGGTATCAAATAAAGTAAAGCATCGTGCAAGTAAATATGGTTCGCAATTGAAAAAATGTGAAGATGATTTGAATAGAGGCTGGTTTAGCCGTTTCTTTTTTGGCTAATGTAAAAGGTAAAAAGCCGGATATTTATATTCGGCTTTTTACTTTTTAAAATTGTCTTGTCCTGAAATGTGTTTACACATTTAGGACTTATTATGAACAAATGTTAGATTTTATGGTCAGGTAATACTTTTGCGAGTTTTACAGTATTTTCTTTGACTTCAATAATCTCAATCGGATAACCCGCTAAACGAATACTTACATTCGCTTCAGGTATTTCTTCTAAATATTCTACGATTAAACCACTTAATGTTTTTGGACCATCTGTAGGGAAGGTCCAGTTCATTTCTTTATTTAAATCTCGAATATTAGCACTGCCGTCAATGATAAATGTACCATCCTGTTGAGAGTATATTTCTTCACTAGGCGTACGCGTCATGGTTGTAGTGAAATCACCAACCACTTCTTCTAGTATATCTTCAAGTGTCACTAAACCTTGAATATCACCATATTCATCAACTACTAAGCCAATGCGCTCTTTACTCTGTTGAAATTTAAATAGTTGTGTATTAAGAGATGTACCTTCAGGGACGTAATAAATATCTCTTACTGCACGTAATAATGAATCTTTACTAAATTGTTCTTTTGTTAATATCCTTAAAGCATCTCTAGAGTGAATAAAGCCAACAACATCATCAATTTGATCTCTGTAAAGTAATACGCGTGTATGTTGAGCATGAGATAGTTGTTTTAAAATAGCTTTAAAATCATCATTGATATCAATGCCCACAATTTCATTTCGTGGGATCATAATATCTTCTACTTTTACTTGTTCTAAATCTAAAATAGAGACAAGCATATTTTGGTGTCGCTCAGGGAGCATTGCTCCAGATTCGTTTACAACCGTTTTTAGTTCTTCTTTACTTAAACTATGCTGCTCTATTTTATCAGCACTAATACCAAATAATTTAAGTAAACCATTGGTTATCCAATTGACTGAGATCACAACTGGAAACAGTATTTTTAATAAAACATTTAATATAACAGAGCTTGGGAAAGCAACTTTTTCAGGGTGAAGCGCTGCTAACGTTTTAGGTGTGACTTCTGCAAATATTAATACTACGAGTGTTAAAACAATAGTTGTAATGGCTACCCCTGTAATACTATCGCCTATCAGTCGCATACCAATAATAGTGGCTACGGATGATGCTGCAATATTAACTAGGTTATTTCCTATCAGAATTAAACCAATTAATCGATCAGGTCTTTCAAGAAGTTTGCTTACACGCTTGGCACCATTATGGTTTTGTTTTTCTAGGTGGCGTAGGCGATAGCGATTAAGTGACATTAATCCAGTTTCAGAGCCAGAAAAATAGCCTGAGATAAGTATAAGTACTGCAAGTGTTATAAATAGCGTACTTGTAGATATGGCGTCCAACTAGGGATCCTTTTATTTAAAGTAGAACTGGTATTAAGTCTTAGCTCGTAACTATAGTCAAGTTAAAATTGATATAATAAAACTTCTTTCACAAATCTACTGCCAAAATAGGCCATAGTTAACATAAAAGCAGCAAACATAATTGTCAAAATACTACTTTTTCCACGCCAACCACGATATTTATGTCCCCCTGTTACGGCGATAAAACAACACCAAGCTAACATTGAAAGTACTGTTTTATGGATGAAATCATGACTAAACATATCTTCAAGGAATATAAAACCGGTTGCAAGTGCAATCGTAAGTAATGAAGTTCCGACTGTAACTAATTGATAGAGTTGTCTTTCAACAACCATAAGTGGTGGTAAATGGCTGTATGCAATTGATAAATCTTTTTGCTTCAACCTTTTGTTTATAAAGTAAAACTGTATAGCGTAAAGGGTTGCGATAATCAATATACAGTAAGCTAAAAACGATAATGAAATATGTGAAACAAGCGCGATATTTATATTAATCGATTTTAAAATAATATGATGTGGCAGAAACAAGCTTACAATTAACAATATAGCTGCAAATCCATAAACAACAGGTAACAATAAAGTGGCAGGAAAACGCAATGAAACCGTTGTTATTGAAACAACAATTATCCAACATATTAATAAAGATATATTGACTAAGCTTAAATCTTGGCCGACTTCAGTGAAAACCAAATTAACTAATAACGCCATGTGCGATAAGATCGCAACTGTACTTAATAGTAAAGTGAGTTTTTTATTTGGTCCATCTTTATGAAATAAACGCGTAACGACATGACTACTTGCTAAAGCGTAGAAAAAAAATGCAATAAAGGTAAGACTATTCACAAGCATATGTATACCGTTGGGCAAAGCCCTATATTCAATGATATTATGTTGTTATTGTATTTTAACCGAAACGAATTTCATAGAGGTGAAACCAATATAAATGAATTTGCTTTGCATAGATTTGAGGCTTATCTAGGTACATTCGTAGATATTTGTAATCAATTCTGTTTTATACAGTGTTATCTGAGGTATAATCGAAAATAATTTAGAATTTTGGACGGACGATTTTTAATGTTTGAAAACTTACAGGAACGATTAGGCAAAACCTTAAACAATATAAGAGGCCGAGGTCGTCTAACTGAAGATAATATAAAAGAGACTTTGCGTGAAGTACGCATGGCCTTGTTAGAAGCTGATGTTGCTTTACCTGTTGTTCGCGAGTTTGTTAAAACAGTAAAAGAGCGTGCCGTTGGTACTGAAGTAACAAAAAGTCTTACCCCGGGACAAATTTTTGTAAAAATTGTTCAAGATGAACTTGAAAAAGCGATGGGTGAAGCAAATGAAGAGCTAAATCTCAATGCTCAACCGCCAGCCGTTATAATGATGGCTGGTTTACAAGGTGCCGGTAAAACAACCAGTGTGGCGAAACTGTCAAAGTTTTTGATAGAAAGAAAAAAGAAATCAGTTTTAGTTGTAAGTGCTGATGTATACCGCCCAGCTGCAATAAAACAGTTGGAAACTTTAGCGCAAGAAGTTTCAGCTGAATTTTTCCCAAGTGATATTTCTCAAAAGCCAGTTGATATTGTAAATGATGCAATTGCATATGCGAAACGTAAATTTATTGAAGTTGTTATTGTAGATACAGCTGGTCGTCTTCACATCGATACAGATATGATGGATGAAATTAAAGCCTTACATAGTGCTGTAAATCCGGTAGAAACATTGTTTGTAGTTGATGCTATGACAGGGCAAGATGCTGCCAATACAGCTAAAGCTTTTGGAGATGCATTACCATTGACGGGTGTGATCCTGACGAAAACTGATGGTGATGCACGTGGCGGTGCAGCTTTATCAATTCGTCATATCACAGGTAAACCAATTAAATTCATTGGAGCGGGTGAAAAAGTTGATGCTTTAGAACCTTTTCATCCTGATAGAATCGCATCTCGTATTTTAGGCATGGGCGATGTACTTTCATTAATCGAACAAGTCGAAATGAAAGTAGATAAAGACCAAGCTGCCAAAGTTGCTAATAAAGTATTTAAAGGCAATGGCTTTACACTAGAAGATTTTGCTGAACAGCTTAGACAAATGAAAAACATGGGCGGCATGATGTCTATGATGGATAAGCTGCCTGGTATGGCTAATATACCAGAGGCAGCTAAGAGCCAAATGGGCGATAAAACATTTAATCAAATGGAAGCGATTATTAACTCAATGACAGTTAAAGAGCGAATTCGCCCAGAAATAATTAAAGGTTCACGTAAAAAGCGTATAGCAGCAGGTTCTGGCACGACAGTTCAAGAAATAAACAAATTATTAAAACAGTTTACTCAAATGCAAAAAATGATGAAAAAAATGAAAGGTAAAGGCGGCATGATGAAAATGATGCGCGGCATGAAAAATATGATGCCACCAGGAATGGGGGGTGGTATGGGTGGCATTGGCGGACCTAAATTCTAACCATTACCTCTTAAATTTGATTTTAGCTGGAGATGGGTAGCTTATTGGCTTTACATCATTATATTCTTCACAAACTCCAGCTCTAGGTCCTTTTTCACTCAAGCATAAATATTAAACTTTACATTACCAAATTATAAATATACCTTGCATTATTTCACCATATACGTACAATTCGCGAGCTTCATCTGAACTTGTCATTTTTATTTTATAAAAGGCAAGTGAGAATAGGAAGTATGTTAGAAAGTAATTAAAACATTAAATTATAGGTAGAAAACGATATGGTAACTATTCGTTTACAACGTGGCGGTGCTAAGAAGCGTCCATTTTATCAAGTAGTAGTAGCGGACAGCCGTTGTGCTCGTGACGGTCGTTTCATCGAGAAAGTTGGTTTCTTTAACCCTCTGGCTCGTGGTCAAGAAGAAAAAATACGTTTAGATCTTGCTCGTGTAGAACATTGGGTAAGTCAAGGCGCATCTTTATCTGATCGCGTTAAAAGAATTGTAAAAGACGCTCGTAAAGCGGCTTAATAGGTGTAAGTGAAACCATGAGTCAAGATTCTATTGTTGTAGGTAAGCTTGGTGCCCCTCACGGCATAAAAGGATGGCTTAAGGTACATTCATTTACTGATGATCCCGAAGGGATCTTTGATTTCAGCCCTTGGCTGATTAATCAACAAGGTAAAGTGGAGACCTTTGAAGTTGCCGACTGGCGTCGAAGCGGAAAAGGCTTTATAGCCAAATTTGCAAATATTAATGACAGAGATGAAGCGATGGCTTATACCCATGGTGAAATCACAGTTCAAGAATCGCAAATTCCAGAATTACCACAAGGTGAATTCTATTGGCGAGACCTTATTGGCATGTCAGTTGTAACTAATAAAGGTTACAGCTTAGGCAAAGTCGATGACTTGATGGAAACAGGTTCTAATGATGTTTTAGTTGTTAAAGCTAACAATAATGACGGATTTGGAAAGTCTGAGCGTTTATTACCATTTTTAACTGATTCAGTTATTGAAAATGTTGATTCAGACGCAAGAGAAATTACTGTAGATTGGGACCCAAGCTTTTAATGTGTACTGAGTCTAAACTTTGGGTTGGGGTGATAAGTCTTTTCCCTGAAATGTTTGATTCAATCACTAAACTTGGTGTTACTGGTCGAGCGGTTAAAAATGGCATTGTTAACTTTAATAGTTGGAATCCTCGAGACTACGCTATAGATAAGCATAGAACCGTAGATGATCGCCCTTATGGTGGCGGACCAGGTATGTTGATGATGGTTGAACCGCTTAAAAAAGCAATTACCGATGCAAAAATTGCAGCTGGTGATGGTGTTAAAGTAATTTATCTGTCGCCTCAAGGGCGTAAATTAGATCAACAAGGTGCTGCCGAATTGGCAAAACATGAAAAGTTGATTCTAGTCGCTGGTCGCTACGAAGGTATAGATGAACGTATTATAGAGTCACATATTGACGAAGAATGGTCAGTAGGTGATTATATTTTGAGTGGTGGTGAACTACCAGCAATGACATTAATTGATGCAGTAGCGAGATTAGTGCCAGGTGTATTAGGTCACAATCAATCGGCAGAACAAGATTCATTTTCTGATGGATTATTGGATTGTCCACACTATACTCGACCTGAAATTTTGGATGGTAAGCAAGTCCCAGCTGTATTACGCAGTGGGGATCACCAAAAAATTGCACAATGGCGTTTAAAAAAGTCACTGGGTAGAACTTGGTTAAGACGTCCAGACTTGTTGAATAAACTAGCTCTGACTGAGGAACAAACAAAATTATTAGCTGAATTTCAGCAAGAAAATAGTGAGTTTGTGGCAAATGACAGTTAATACTAGAAAAGAGAAAATAATGTCAAAAGTTAATCAAAATATTATTCTAGCGCTTGAAGAAGAGCAGCTTAAAAAAGACCTTCCTGCATTTGCTCCTGGTGATACAGTTGTAGTTAAAGTACGTGTTAAAGAAGGTGAAAAAGAACGTTTACAGGCTTTCGAAGGCGTAGTGATCGCTGTTCGTAATCGTGGTCTTCACTCAGCATTTACTGTTCGTAAAATATCGAGCGGTGAAGGCGTTGAGCGAGTTTTCCAAACTCACTCTCTTCAAGTAGATAGCATTGAAGTTAAACGTCGTGGTGCAGTTCGTCGTGCGAAACTTTACTATTTACGTGAGCGTTCTGGTAAATCTGCACGTATCAAAGAGAAACTTCCTGCTAAAAGAAAGTAGATCTTTATACGTATACGTATTTGGTTCAGATAAAAAAGTCGATATCGTATGATATCGGCTTTTTTGTTTGCCCAGCG
>NZ_NQMR01000153.1 GCF_002276045.1 Pseudoalteromonas sp. NBT06-2
GATCAAAGTCATGTTATTACGCAAGATGATTATTGCTAAGCTGTATCAGTCAGGAGAGATACGAACTTCAGGTAAGGCTTACACACTTTATCCAGGTAGCGATCTTTTCAAAAAGCTGGTTTTTAGTTGCTGATTGTGATCAACGATAGCTAGTAATAGTTCATTATGAGAGGAGTGAAACCCAGCATAAACTTCTGCGCTAAATTAAAGTTTGGTTTTATCTTCTGAATATCAATCAATTAATTTTTTTTACTGTAAATTTTCAAAAATAGGGGCTCCTTATATAATTGAGGACAATAAAAATTAAATTTACCGAGATTACTTCTTCTACATGGGAAATTGATCATTAGTGGTTTTTTTCTCATTTCTATGAAATGAGGTATACCGACGCCAAGGCGTCGAAAAGTCCAGAAATTATATGAAGGTCACATTATAAGCATCAAGCATTGGTTCTTAATACTTTTACACTATATGAAATACAGTACATCATTAATTCCCCTTTGAATCCATCAGGGATATCGTTTATGTCACTAATTATTTGATAATTTTGAGTTGAAAGCCATGCTTTTATAGTTTCTGGAGAATTATCGAATTCGGGGGAGTGGTTATTAAAATCGATAACGTTTTCACTAAATATAATGTGATAATCACCAATAGGGTGAATTTCTGCTACACAGCCGTTTTGGAAGCCTATAGAATATTTATGAGCTTCGTGTAAATCAGGAGTACAAAATATGCATTGGCTCCGTGCTTTAATACCTAAATTTTCTTCAAACCATTCATCAGCAAAAGAGTGGACTTCAAATTTTGTATGAAGTGGTTCTCTTGGTGTTTTTATGAATGGGTTTTCTAGAGTGGTACTATCGATTAGGGCATTAAACCCTCTGTAAATTACCATTTTTATTCCTTAATCAAATTCATTAAAGCCGGAATGTTTCCAACCCTCTTTTGGGGTGAAGTCGAAAGGGTTAGTCAAGTACAAGTGACTTTCATGGATATCTTTAGGTATGAAATTTTCAATTCTTATATCCCAAATAACTCTTCCTACATAGGCTAAAGGCTGTCTACTATTAGGCTCAATTCTAGTCATTTTTTGGAATACCTTACTTAACAATAGGCTAGCAGGGTGTTTTAAATCGAGTATATTTCGATTTGCTTTTCTTAAAGCGTTCCCCATTTCCCCGGTTGTGAGTGAATTAATATATGAACCGAGATCTTTATGCTCTATAACGTCTTTATTCGTGAGTATTTTATGCATCAATAGTGCAATAGCCCATGCATCGTATTTACCATACTGATGTCGGCGGTCTTCCCATGGAGTAAACACTTCCGGAGGTAAGCTATAGTATGAACCTTCAATTTTTTTTGGGGCTTCACTAATTAGTATTTCGACATACTCTGGAGTATCTTCAAATCCATGATGTGATTCAGGAATGCTTTCTCCCCAATCTATAATCCTAATCCCTACATCTGAAACCTTTTGATGCCAGTCAACAGATATATTTTCAACTAGAATATTCCCAGGATGTAAATCTCTATGGTGGATACCTGATGGTATGTGGCTTACAGCGTTTATGATTCTATGTATAAGTTCTAGCCTGTCTTCTATCGATAAGTCTGGATTTTCTTTTAACCATTCATTTAATGTTGGAAGTGAATGCCATTTTGTTATTAAACAATAAGCATTCCCATCAAATAAAACTTCACTATGAATATATTCAGCACATATACAACCAGGGCACGCTGATGCCCAACTAGTGATTAGTCTGGTAATTTCTATCTCACTTTGAAATTTAGCAATTTCATATTTGCTTGATGGAAACAGAAGGTATTTCATAAATACTGGTTGGCCAGACTCTTTATCAATTCCTTTAAAGCTTCTAGCTCCCATTCCGCCAGAAACTGTTGCCTCTACTAAAAAGCGATTATTGATTTCATTAATCCCTAACTTTTCAATCAAATCTACTGTAAATGATGTCAATTTAAGCCTTTAAATATTATTTACTTGTGAATGTTCTAAATTAGTTAAAGTGAGTGATTTATTAGAGTATTACTCAACCTTTTCAAATTTAACTGTTATTTCCACGAATCTGTCGTAAGACAAACAGGGTTTCTCATATTTTTTATATTGTATGTTGCTACAGAAGTTGTTTTTAGCTTTGTTTTTCTTATAAATGCCTAAAGGTGTTAACTTGACCTCAACATTACTTTCTAAATGAGGCTGTAATTTAAGTTTAACTGCTTCGATTCTTTGCTTTGCTAGTTCAAAATTAGTGGAGCCTTTTTGTTTGAATGGCTGTATGTCAGTATATCCGTTTAAAAATAATTCTTTTAATTTCAGGTTCTTATGTTTTGTTTTATCTTTGATGTCAGCTATTATCTTACTTAAATCGCTGTTTCCATTTTCATTTGGTTCTATATCACCGCTATCAAAATAAATGTTTTTCTTTAGTAAAAAGCAGCGAGGCTTTTGAGAACCAACTAATCCTTTTATAACCTTAACCCCGTTGCTATCTAAAGGAATTATGATCTCTTCTTTATTGGTCGAATCTAGCCTTATCTGTGTAGTACTTCCAATACCATGCCAATCGACAGTTATATTTTCTAAAGTAGAATATTGGTTTGATTTGCAATTGAATATTGCAATTCCTTGTGATTTAGAGAGGTCCATTAAGACCTTTAAGTTAGCATTGTTTACCAATAGGGTGGCTTTTTCTGTTCTTATCCCTAAATTCGTAAAAGTTGATTTAAGCAAATTAGATGAAGCCAAATTGCTCATGAAAATAGGAGTTAAAACACCAATAGCTAATATAAGGACCTTTATTTTTTTATGGTCTTCTTCCTTAGTTATATCACCTGCGGGGAATATCAACTGTTTATCTTTAGTAATAGATTCAAAGTTCAGGATAAAACCAGAAGCATAAAAGCTTATTAATGCTTGCCAAGATTCCATAGAGGCATTAAATACTATAGAAATAACTATTGGGGATATAAGAAAGAAAAGAGATAATAAGCTAGTTGATATCTCTGACAAGTAGGTTTTGTTTTTTAAAACAGAAATTATGTGTGCCGTTGAGGCATAAAACAGACCTATTATTAATGAGTAAAAAATACCAAATCCAAGACCTGCAAATAGAAATAAAAGTGTTTCACCTAGTGATAACTCACTTGGAAAAAACTTAATTATAAAGAAGCAATAAGAAAATATTACAGCAATTCCTAACGCGGTTGTGGCTGAAGAAAGCTGAAGTACTTTATTTTGAACAAATGCAAACATTTTAGGATCGTTTTTTCTTATATGGATTAAGTTTCATTGGAGGAGAAATAATACTAGATTTTATCAGATTAACTATTAAAAAATTAGACAAACTACAAAAAACACTTTTAAAGTTGTTTGTCCAAATTTTAAATAGATTTTATTGGGAACTTAAAGGCTAATTTTGGATATCCAAAAAGTACTTTGTCTGAGTTTTGAATATGCAGCTACATGTTTGTGGGGGTATGTAATTAAGTTGGTTAACGATTTAATTAAGATGGTTAACTTGGATAAGTTGGTTAACTTTTCCCACATATAATTCGAAAGGCGGATCAGAGATGATTCGCCTTTCGTATTTAAGAACCAGAAAAAACTTCTCTTCTTCCTAGTTTAAAATACTTCTTCCACGCGAGATGTCACTTTCGAATAAAGATTGAAACAACGAGAACAAGTTTGAAACTTTAATACTGAAAATAGCCAAAAGGCGAGCTTAATAGCTCGCCTTTTTTGTTTGCCCAGCGAAGCTGGCAAACCCGATAGGCTGAAAGAAGCCTTATCACCCCGACTAAGGGGAAGATAATCCAAATGGCAAGGGCGTTATGGCTAACGATAAGGTCTGAAGGAAGCCATAGGAAGATAAATGTACACAACTAACCGTAACCTGTTTCGGCGGCATTGGTGGGTAAGCGTTCAAAATAGCGCGAAGCCCAATACTTAGTCAGACCAATGCTGTGCTTGAGGGTGGCATATTTATCAGGGAGCTAGTGCAGTAACTGGGGAAGCCTGGCATCTAAACTTACTTGTAAGTAAGTGGCTTAAATTCAAGAGGAGACTCAAGATTTAAAGTCGGTGTGAGGTGGCAGATGAACCCGTAGTAGTGAGTAAGGCTAGGCCGATGAAAGCCAGTAATGGTGTGGAGGATAAAACCAAGCCGACTATCAGCATTGTGTTTGATGGGGTTAATTTTAGTCAAAAACTTTAATTAATTGCGAAGGGGGGAAGTATTCTTTAAGCGTATGAAAGACGCTGATATTAACTTATCGGCTCACAAGTATTTCGACGGAAATAGCCAAGAAGTGACGGTTAAGCAGGAATGTGGATGCTGAGAATTGAAGGGCGAGCAATGGAGTAATGACTGACCGCTTAGGCAGATTGCCAACAGGCTAGCACACCTAATGTCACCATGAAGAGTCAAACGATAGGTAAAGTGAAACGACCCTACATACCGCAAGCAAAGGCAGAAAATGACAGTTTATTACAGCTTGTACGGACAATTGTTAGACATTAACAATCTGCACAGGGGATTCAAAAAGGTAAAAAGCGCCAAAGGAGCAGCCGGAATTGATGGGCAGTCCGTAGGTGCGTTTGCCTCGAATTTAGAAATGAACTTAAAACAACTGCAACTTGAACTGCAAACCAAGCAATATCGG
>NZ_NQMR01000154.1 GCF_002276045.1 Pseudoalteromonas sp. NBT06-2
ATAGCCAAGAAGTGACGGTTAAGCAGGAATGTGGATGCTGAGAATTGAAGGGCGAGCAATGGAGTAATGACTGACCGCTTAGGCAGATTGCCAACAGGCTAGCACACCTAATGTCACCATGAAGAGTCAAACGATAGGTAAAGTGAAACGACCCTACATACCGCAAGCAAAGGCAGAAAATGACAGTTTATTACAGCTTGTACGGACAATTGTTAGACATTAACAATCTGCACAGGGGATTCAAAAAGGTAAAAAGCGCCAAAGGAGCAGCCGGAATTGATGGGCAGTCCGTAGGTGCGTTTGCCTCGAATTTAGAAATGAACTTAAAACAACTGCAACTTGAACTGCAAACCAAGCAATATCGGGCACAGCCAGTCAAGCGGGTTGAAATACCTAAAGGCGATGGTGGTGTAAGGCTGCTTGGTATACCCGCAGTTCGAGACCGCATAGTGCAGCAAACACTATTGAACATTCTCCAACCGATATTCGACATTGATTTTCATCCATCAAGTTATGGGTACAGACCAAAACGAAGTTGCCATGATGCTATCAGTAAGGCTACGGTGTTTATTCGTAAACATCATCTAGACTGGGTAGTGGATATGGATTTGTCTAAGTGTTTTGACTTGCTTGATCACGAATTGATCATTAGTAGTGTCAAACGTAAGATAAAAGACGGTAGCATTTTAAAACTGCTCAATCAGTTTTTAAAAAGCGGAGTAATGATAGGTCATAACTGGGAAGCGAGTGTAGTTGGTAGCCCACAAGGTGGCGTAATTAGCCCTTTGTTGGCGAATATCTACCTTGATGCTTTCGATCAAGAAATGAAAAAGCGCACTCACCGCATAGTGAGATATGCAGATGATATCTTGATCTTGTGTCGCACAGAAAAAGCGGCGCAAAGAGCATTAATGACAGCGACTCAGATACTAGAAAAAGACTTGAAGTTAACGGTTAATCAAAAGAAAACCCACATTGCTCATAGTAGTAAAGGGGTAAAATTTTTGGGAGTGGAGATAGGTAGCCAGTGGACACGGATACAAACATCGAAACTTAAAGGCTTTAAACAAAAAGTTAAACAATTCATTTTTAGAATAAAACCTATTGACGATCGGTTTTGATTTGGTTACATTAAACCTATCGTTGGTCGGTTTTGTTACAAGGGTTATAATTATGCAGCTTGGTGATTTAGAAAAAATGGTATTGCAATATTTATGGCAACATAAATCCGCAGATGTGAAAGAAGTTTATAATCATTTTGAAAAGATTCGAGGCGGTAGTTTAAATACTTATCAGAGCACTTTAGACAGATTATATAAAAAAGAACTATTAGCACGCCATAAAGTAGTAAACGCATATCAATATCAGCCCAAAGTGGGTAGACATGAACTAATTGGACAACTTATCAAGTCGGTTACTAATGATTTTGTTACTGATGACAATAGCTTAGTCGCTGCCTTTTCATCTATATCACAAGACTTTAATGAAGAACAGTTGAATAAATTAGATTCTTTAATCGAAGCTCAACGCTTAAAGTTAGCTCAGGATAAATAAAAGATGATTGAAGGGCAATTAGCACTTTGGTTTAACTTGGCAACTATTCTTGTTCTGTCATTTGCTATTGCTAATTTTTCTGTATCGATATTCGTATCCTTATTAGCTCAAAAATTTTTAGGTATGCAAGTAGAGTCAAGGAAAATTATTCTTTGGCTACTTTTAGTCTTACCATGGTTAGCAAGCATATGTGTTGTTTTGTTATTTCTAAATGGATATTCAACATCAAGCATTTTTGAATCAGAAGACAAGTATGCTCATTGGCATCATATGAGTGAATTTAATTTTCTAAGTTGGCACGGAGTAACATTAATATTTGCTTTTGGTTTTATTATTCATTTAGGTGTAAAGAAAGTCATTCAACTTAGGCTCCATCGCTTGAATTTATTGAGTTTAACGTATTTATCAAAGCCGATAGAGGATAATGTTTATGAAATTGAGCTATCAAACCCTAGTGCGTTTACGGCAGGTTTTACAAAAAAGAAGTGTTTTATTACTTCTGGCATGTTGAAGGAAATGACAAAAGACGAAGTCAGCGTTATTTTGGGTCATGAAAAAGCACATGCAAAGATGAATGATCCATTGAAGAAATGGTTGTTTGGTATCTTTTCGGCTTTTTTCATTCCGACTTTAGCTAAACGATTGAAGCTTCACATGATGTTAGCAATGGAACAGGCAGCGGATAATGCGGTGGTCAATAATGCAGTACCCTCCACATTTGTTGCAAGTACATTAGTGAAAGTTGCCCGGCTAAATGCGCAATATTTGCCTCTAAAGGATAATGAGCTAGTTGTTAACTTTGGGGCAGATGTTTTAGAGCAGAGAGTATATTTTTTGTTAGGACAATTAAGTTTGAAGCCAGCAAATAAAATTGCTACGGCCATTTTTGCTACGTTAATTTTTGTTGGATGTTTATCCTCAATAGATGGTGTACATCATTTAATAGAAACAGTATTTAGCCACTAATCTTACTGGTTATTTGCTGTTTATTTTTACAATCAAAACCGATCGTCAATCGGTTTGTTACTACCAAATTTCCAAAATAGTTTAAGGGGATGAATTTTGTTCATGTTTAAGAAGCTCAACATAAAACCGATCAGCAATCGGTTTACAAGTGTGAAAAAAGTGGCAGTTATAGGAGGATTTATTATTTCATTTAGCGTTTCGGCACAACAGACTATAACGCTTAATGATGCTATTAGCTTTACTTTAAAACAACACCCAGATCTAAAGTCCTTTGCACATAAGCTAGAAGCTTCTAGAGGGATGCTAGAACAAGCAAGTGTGTCTAGCCCATTAACCGTAAATATAGACGTTGAAGATGCTCTGGGAACAGGAGCCTATTCTGGAGTATCTGGAATGCAAACGACCATGAGTATTTCATGGCTGCTAGAGGGCGATATTATTGATTCGAAGATCAAGGTTGCTAAGCAAAATGCTTCAGTATCTATTTTTGAGCAGGAGGTTAAGGCACTCGATATTGCTGCTGAAACAGCAAAAATATTTATCACGCTGTTATCTCAGAAGGAACAATTAGTACTAGCAAAGCTAACGAGAAATCAGGCTAAAAAATTACTCAAAGAAATAAATTTACGTGTTGGTGCTGGTAAGTCAAATATTATTGATGAGCTGCGAGCTAAAGCTGATCTCTCAAAGAAAGAACTAGTTGTTGAAGATTTATTACACGAAATTGAAGCAAGCAAAGCGCAATTAGCTGCTCAATGGGTAGGAGATACTGACTTTCGGGTAGATGGGACTTTAATTGGTATTCCTACAATTTCACAAGTTGAAATGGCGTATAAGCGATTAAAGTCTAATCCTCGCTTAAAAGTTTTTGCCTCTCAGCAACGAATTGCCGAATCTGAAATAAAATTAGCAAAAGCTAATCAAAAGCCTGCTTGGACTGTTAATGCTGGAATCAAAAGAAATGAAACTGTTGACGACTTTGCATTTACTGCGGGAATTTCAATCCCTTTTGGTGGAGAAAACAGAAATCGTGGACAGATTATGTCTCTACAAGCAAAAAAGAGTCAAAGCATGGCTGAATCCGATGCGTGGTTCAAACGTATTTCAACTCAATTATTATTACTTACCCATAAGCTCAAGCATAACCGACATGTAATCGACGGGCTGTCTAAAGAAACGATCCCTTCACTTGAATTAGCAAGCGGTAAAGCCAAAGAAGCCTACAGTATAGGTCGTTATCGATACACTGATTTATACGCAGTACAACAAGAACTGATAGCTACGCAAGTAGAGCTGATCCAAGCCTATACAAATATCCAACTATTTAATATTGAGTTAGAACGCCTCACAGGCTCATCAATTTCTATGTAAGAGAGAAAATTATGAAGATTAAAAAAATTATTACTTCGATTTTATTATGGCAGTTATCGATAGCGAGTATTTCAGTTAGCTCCATAGTGAATGCGCAATCAGCCATTGAATCAACTAAAGAGGAAGTGGAAAAAGGTCCAAATAACGGACGGATGTTACGTGATGGTGACTTTGCTATTGAGTTAGCTATTTTTGAGGATGGCATGCCACCAGAATTTAGGATATTTGCAACCAAAGGCGACACAAAGCTTTCG
This sequence comes from Pseudoalteromonas sp. NBT06-2, assembly GCF_002276045.1. GTDB lineage: Bacteria > Pseudomonadota > Gammaproteobacteria > Enterobacterales > Alteromonadaceae > Pseudoalteromonas. The sequence continues at coordinate 4,146 of NZ_NQMR01000154.1, forward strand.
GCAGCAGATATTGAAGTGAATGTACAACTTTTGCGACTAGGTGATGTTGTCGATGATATTAATTTTTATGTCGAAAAAAGCTATCTCCGTGGTGACATGGAAATATTTGAACCACATTCTTTCCAAGTGCAATTGACGGCAAGATATGCAGGTAAGACGCATCAATGGTCATACGATAATTTTGAAGGACGTGTAGCGATAGAAAAAAAGATAGCAGATGCAATGCAAATTGAAACGGAAGCTGTTGTTAGTCAGGTTTTCGATGAAACTTTAAAAGTGTTTGGGAAATTAAAAATTGCCCCTAATGCTATTCGTCATGTGAGTGCCAGATTTCCAGGGGAAATTAAAAGATTTCATGCCGTTCTTGGTCAGCGAGTTAAAAAAGGACAATTATTAATGACGATTGAAGGTAATGAAAGCCTTCAAACCTATAAAGTGTATGCGCCAATGAGTGGTTTGGTGACAGCTCAAAATGCTGGGACTGGAGAGCAAACAAATGATAGGAGGCTTTTGACGATATCAGATACAAGCAAGCTTATTGCTGAATTGGGAGTATATCCAATGGATCAGGCAAAAGTGAAATTAGGCTCCTTGGTTAATATTTCAATAACTGGAAGCGATAAGGTTATTAAAACACAACTATTTGATGCTTTATTTGACGTCAATAATGAGCAGGCAAAGTTATTTAGGGCTGAGATTGATAACACAAATGGTTCGCTTAAAGCAGGTCAGTTCATTTCTGCTGAAATACTACTCGATTCTTATAAAGTGCCTATGGCCGTTAAAGCGACAGCTTTGCAATCCTTCCGCGACTTCACAGTTGTATATGCGAAAGTTGATGAACAATACGAGGTAAGAATGTTGGATTTAGGTAGGAAAGTAGGACCGTGGGTGGAAGTCTTAGGCGGCATAGCTGCCGGGACTGAATACGTGGCAAAAAATAGCTACATCATCAAAGCAGATATCGATAAGTCTGGTGCGTCTCACGATCACTAAGGAAGTAGTATGTTGGAATCAATTTTAAAATTTTCAATCGAGCGAAGTAAGTTAATACTGGTATTTGTATTAGTAATTTCAGCGCTCGGACTATGGAACTTTACGAAGTTACCCATAGATGCCGTACCTGATATTACTAATGTTCAGGTAATCATTAACACCGAGGCCCCAGGTTATACACCGCTAGAGGTAGAACAACGGGTAACCTATCCGCTTGAAACGGCTTTAGCTGGAGTACCAGGCTTACAAAGTACTCGTTCTGTCTCACGGTATGGTTTGTCTCAAGTTGTTGCCATATTTACCGATGACACCGATATCTATTTCGCCAGACAACTTGTAGGTGAAAAACTTAATGCTGTCACTGGTGAGTTACCTCTCGGTTTATCACCTGTACTTGGCCCTATTGCTACGGGCTTGGGCGAAATATTCATGTTTACTGTTGATGCCGAACCAGGAGCAAAAAACGAAGATGGCAGTGACATAACCTCAACGGATCTTCGCACAATCCATGATTGGATCATTAGGCCACAATTGATTCAAGTTGAAGGTGTAGTCGAAGTAAATCCAATAGGCGGTTATAAGCGAGAAATTCTTATAGCACTTGACCCTGAAAAGCTTTTAGCACATGGATTGAATCAACAGGATGTGATCACTGCTGTTGGTACTCATAACCAAAATCAAGGCGCTGGTTTCATCGAAAAGAATGGTGCTCAATGGTTAGTACGTATTCCCGGCCAAGTTGAAGATGTAATAAGCTTAGGAAATATTCCAATTGCTACACGCGCAGGTCAATTTTTAAAAGTAAAAGACGTTGCTCAAGTAAAAGAAGGTAAAGAGCTACGTACTGGCGCTGCCACTCAAGACGGCCATGAAATCGTACTAAGTACGGTATTTATGTTGATTGGAGAAAATAGTCAAAAGGTAGCCAAGGCTGTAGGTGAAAAACTAGCAGAAATTAATGAAGGTCTGCCTGCTGGAGTGAATGCCAATGCGGTTTACGATCGAACTAAACTGGTAAATAAAACCTTAGAAACGGTAAAGATGAACCTTATGGAAGGGGCTATTCTTGTTATCGTTATCTTGTTTCTTTTATTAGGTAATTTCAGAGCTGCATTGCTTACTGCTGCTGTGATCCCATTTGCAATGTTAATGACGGTTACAGGGATGGTACAAACCAAAACTAGCGCTAATTTGATGAGCCTAGGGGCACTTGATTTTGGTTTACTTGTTGATGGTGCAATTATCATTGTCGAAAACTGCATGCGAAGGCTTAGTCATGCCTCAAATGGAAAAGCACTTCCAATAAAGGAAAGGTTAGCGTTGGTCTTTGATGCAACACGTGAAGTTATTCGCCCTGCTCTATTTGGTGTTTTTATTATCACTGTGGTGTATTTACCTATCTTCGCTTTATCCGGTGTTGAAGGCAAAATGTTCCACCCAATGGCGATTACGGTTGTTATTGCTTTAGTAAGTTCAATGTTACTGTCAATCACCTTTGTACCTGCGGCAATAGCGCTTATGTTTAAGGGGCCTATTGTAGAAAAAGAAAACATCATTATGAAGACAAGTGAGTCTTTGTATAAGCCTGTTTTATCTTTTGTACTTAAGGCTCGATGGTTTGTCGTTGTAACGGCATTCTCACTTGTAGTTTTTGCAGGCGTGATGGGCAGTAAATTAGGAAGTGAGTTCGTACCTAACTTAGATGAAGGCGACATTGCAATGCATGCTCTTCGTATTCCAGGTACATCGCTTTCACAATCAGTTGAAATGCAAAAGATTTTGGAAGCAAAAATTAAGGAAATGCCGGAAGTTGAGTTGGTCTTTGCGAAGATAGGTACTCCCGATGTGGCAACTGATCCTATGCCACCAAGTGTCGCTGATAATTTTATCATGCTTAAACCAAGAGAGCAGTGGCCAGATCCTGATAAATCTAAAGACCAATTAGTTCTAGAGCTTGAAAGTATCGTTACGGCAATACCTGGTAATCGCTATGAGTTCTTACAACCTATACAAATGCGATTTAATGAATTGCTTGCAGGGGTTCGCTCCGAGCTTGCGATTAAAGTCTTTGGTGATGACTTTGACACACTGGCTAGTTTAGGAAAGTCGATAGAGTCAGCGATTGAAGGTGTAGAAGGAATTAGGGATATCCAAGTTGAGCAAACGAAAGGTCTTCCTATTCTTACTGTAGTGACAAAAGACGAAATGCTCGCCATGTACTCTATCAGTAAAGCTGACTTACAACAGCAAGTTGCGCTTGCTATTGGCGGAGAAACCGTTGGTAAGTTTTATCAAGGCGATAAAAGGTTCGATATAAAAGTACGATTACCTGAAATGGCACGTAATAATGTTGATGGTTATACCCAATTACCAATTTCGTTACCTAGTGGTGGCTATGTTCCCCTTCAAGAACTAGCGTCTATTGAAATGGTTAACGGCGCTAATCAGGTGAATAGAGAAAATGGTAAACGTAGAGTAGTAGTGACTGCAAACGTTCGAGGAAGAGATTTAGGTAGCTTCGTTGGTGATATTAAGAAGGCTATCGATGCAAATGTTGATATGCCATCTGGATATTGGGTCGAATATGGCGGCACTTATCAAAAGCTGCAATCTGCTACAAAGCGGTTGAGTGTTGTTGTGCCTGTTACCCTCGTTTTGATTATTGGACTTTTATTACTTGCTTTAGGCTCTTTCAAAGATTCAATGATTATTTTTACTGGTGTGCCGTTAGCATTAACAGGAGGTGTTTTCGCCCTAGTAATTAGAGATATTCCATTTTCAATTTCAGCGGCAGTTGGATTCATAGCACTGTCAGGGATCGCGATATTAAATGGCCTTGTTATGGTTTCATTTATTCGAGAACTGATTAAAGAAAAGTTGAGTTTAGAAGAGGCAATAATTAAAGGAGCACTAACTCGCCTTCGACCAGTTCTTACCACTGCGTTAGTTGCTTCATTAGGGTTTATACCAATGGCCTTTAATACTGGGATCGGCTCAGAAGTTCAACGACCGTTAGCAACGGTTGTCATTGGAGGCGTCATTTCCTCTACCATTTTAACACTGTTTGTTCTTCCTGCTTTATACCGTTTGCTGCATGCAAGAGGTACTAAAACTATAGAAGAAGTAGATACTTATTCAATTTCAACTAAAGGGTAAATTAATGTTAGGAAAATTTAAACTAACGTATTTGCTGTACCCGTTATTTATTCTCTGCGCGATGGTTTCCGTTGAAGCCTTCGCTCACGGGGTGGATGATAGTACACGCAACTTCTTACAAAACAATACAGGCATTCAAATATTGCCATTTATGTATATTGGCGCAAAACACATGGTAACAGGTTATGACCATTTGCTGTTTTTAGTGGGAGTTTTGTTCTTTTTACGTAATACACGTGATGTCTTACTTTACGTCAGTATGTTCACCGTAGGTCATAGTTTAACGTTGATGACAGGTGTACTGGCCAATATTCAAGTTAATGCTTATTTAATTGATGCCATCATCGGCTTGTCAGTCGTCTACAAAGGGTTTGATAACTTAGGTGGTTTCAAACATTTTTGGGGTAAGCAACCCAACCCTAAAAAAGCTGTGCTTATATTTGGGTTATTTCATGGCTTTGGTTTAGCAACCAAAATACAAGAATTTGAATTACCTAGTGAAGGTTTAGCGACAAACTTATTGTCATTCAATATTGGCGTTGAACTAGGTCAATTCCTTGCGCTGATGTTTATTCTGTTAGCGATAAATTATTGGCGTCAATTTTCAAGCTTTAATAAGTTCGCTAAAACCACTAATACCGCCTTAATGAGCGCAGGTTTTATGCTCGTTGGCATGCAATTAACCGGATATTTCATTAACTAATTACTATGAGAAAAATATTTATGGATTCACAACAAACAAGTCGCTCACTAATTAGAGCGACAGTAATTTCACTACTCATTGCCATCGTTACATTAGTGCTCTTTATTTTGCCAGCAGAGTATAACATCGATCCAACGGGTATAGGAGGAAAGCTAGGGCTTACAGTCTTTAATGAAGAAGCCCAGCAGACAACGACTCTAACTTCGAAAAAAGACCAACAAGATTCAGTTATCTTAAATGTCCCTGCTGGAAAGGGAATTGAGTATAAACTTTCAATGCAAAAACATGCTAAAGCAACATATGAATGGACAACCGATGGTGGAAGCTTATATGTCGATTTACATGGCGAGCCAGCAGGTGATACAACGGGGTATTTTGAGTCATATACCATCGCCACAGTTGCCGAAATGAAAGGAAGTTTTACTGCGCCCTTTGAAGGTTCACATGGTTGGTATTGGAAAAACAAATCTGATCGCGATATTCAGGTTCAACTCATTTTCAATGGTGAATACGCCATTGAAGGTCTTAAGTAAACAATAAAGTAAAGTAAAGGTAATACAAATATGAACATCTTCAAAAAAATAATATTAATCTCGTCTTTAGCACTATCAGCTACTGTTTTTGCTCATTCTGATGGGCATGGAAAAGTCAATGCTGAAAAAGTAATAGAAATAGCACAAACCACCGCCAAAATGCTCTCTTTTAAAGACCATGGTATGTCTGTCGGAAAAATTGATAAATCATGGAGTGATGTGACTAAGGAACAATTTAGGGTAGTTGAAGCAAAAGAATCCAACTACATTGTAAAAGCAATTAATACTAAAACTAAAGAGACACTTTATTTCAACATAAGTAAAAATGGAGAAATAAAAGACGTTAAAACTGGTAGCTCATTTAACAGTAGCCATGGTCATTCACACTAATTTTGTTCCCCTCTATTCTTTCATTTAGATAGGGGGATAATTTCAAAACTGTTTTTAGCACAAGGATGTGGACTTTTATACCCAAGCCACTTCAAGATGTGAGGTTCAGGACTGCTGAGCAATTCATGATCTAGGCGCATCTTTGCATTAATGGTTACTCCCTTAAAAAAGATGGACCGGCAATATGCTCCTGCATTGCTCTAGTACCTACATCCATGCAGGCAACAACGAGCATGATTTGCTCAGAAGTCCCTGTAAGGTTGGTTTATAAATACTTTATGCAGCGTTATTGATTTTGAAAAGGGAATAACCATGTTCTTCAATCAATGCCTAGCCTAAAGTATTTCTACTTCCAACTGAATCCTGCATCTTGAAGTGGTTTGGGTATATTAGCGTAATATCTGCATAATTTTCGTTCGCATTGATTTAGTTGCATTATGTCTGTTGTAACGGAACAACTTCCGTTTTTGTTTAATGCACCAATGACGGCATTGGTGGCAAAGCTGACCTCTGGTTGGCCACGCATTGTAGTGGAAAAACTTACTCTCTGTGGTATTAGTTGTCATAAAGTAACTTGATTTTTTAATCTATATGTTTTGATTTATATACTTGGATTGGTTTCCATCTTTAAGTGTTTATATCTGGAAGTTTACTAGGTTATAAAAGCCTGAAGTTTCCAACTTTAATTGATTTTATTGAAATCATAAGTTGTTGTATTTATAGATAGTAAAATCTAAAAAAGTTTCCAACTTTAACTGTTGTGATCATGTTTTAATAACAAGTTAGTTTGATGAAAACCGAGCCTAGGCTCGGTTTTTTTGTGGGATTTGTAAACAAAGTTTAGTAGATAGCCGTGCGATTGCACAATGCAAGACTTGACCCTGTCGAATCCCCACATTTAAACTAATAAAATCAGTATATTAGATTTAAAATAGATTGAAGTGCATAGCCATTTGTGATCTTATGTGTATTTTCCGACCAAAGAATTTACCCAAAAAGAAAACTGACTATGCACATAAATGGATTATTACACAGAACTTTTAACAAAAAATCTGGCATGATTGATAAACGAAATCATAAGACATTACTGTTTGCGGCTGAGACACTTTGCCAAAATAAACACCTGTCTATTGCAGCTTTAGGGCGAAGCTTAAAAAGCAAAGCGAAGGTTAAACACAACATTAAGAGAATGGATCGGTTATTTGGTAATCCCCGCGTTCAAAACGCTCGAATTCACTATTGCAGAGAAGTTTCCCACATAACCCTTAATAATATAGAACGTCCAGCAATCTCTATTGATTGTTCTGGTTTAACACCATGTGGAGAATTTCATTTACTGCGAGCATCTGCGCCAGTAAAAGGTCGGGCCATGACTATTTTTGAACAAAGTTATCGTGAAAGTGAATATATGAAACAGAGTGTCCATGAAGGCTTTCTTAAAACACTTCAGTCAATTTTACCGCAAAACTGCAAGCCAATCGTAGTGACAGATGCCAGATTTCGAAATACCTGGCTTCAGCTAATACTCAAATTTGGCTGGGATTTTGTTGGTAGAGTAAGACATAGCACACAATATAAAATACCTAATGAAAACAGCTGGAACCAATAAAAATACTCTATCCAAAGGCAACCGCTAAGCCGAGTTATTTATTTGAATCATCCTTGGCCAAAACCAATTCGTTACAAGGGCACTTCTATTTATTCAAAGAGTGACCTAAAAACCGCAAGCATAAGAATTTACGAGGCAGACCTGTGCGTTGTAGTGCGAGTTTAAAACATGCCAAGGGTGCAACGGAGCCATGGCTGCTGTTTACCTCTTTATGCCAGGTTACGTTTCCTGTGCAAAGTATCGTTAAAATTTACAAACAACGCATGCAAATAGAAGAAGCTTTTAGAGATTTAAAAAATACCAACAATGGTTTGAATATGCGTCATTGTCGTAGTTATGAAAAAGGACGATTGAATGTCGCATTGTTGATCGCTTTATTAGCTAATTTTATCCTGTGGATTGCAGGTTTGAGTGCGAAAATAGTAAATGTACACCATGAGTTTCAGGCAAATACAATCAAAAATAGGGCAGTACTTTCTTGTTTTACATTAGGAACCCAATACTTTCAAAGGTTCGGATTTAAAATCCATTTACGCGTTTTTGCAAAGGCAGTCAGGCAATTAAATATCGACTGCCAAGAGTGTCTTTGATCATGAATAATTGTGGGGATCCGTCAGGACTTGACCCTGTCGAATCAAGTAAATCCTAAATCACCTAAATTTATTTTTAAACACTGAGCGTACAAAAATATAATTGAGTTTAAAGCTGACTTTTGTGTATTTTTAGCGACATTTTGAGAAGTTGCAAGCCATGATAAATAACTTTTAACTTCTTCTTTTCCCATATCCAATGGGTGACGCTTATTATTAAATAAAATAAATTGTTTTATCCAATATAAATAA
>NZ_NQMR01000155.1 GCF_002276045.1 Pseudoalteromonas sp. NBT06-2
ACGGGTTATTGAGGTGTTACAGAAAGAAAAAAATTTAATGCGTGGTAAAGGGTCATTTTCCTGAATAAGGGGGGATTTTGATGGAAAGTCCGATGTTGAGAAATATTATTCCAACTATCGCACTTTCTAAATGTCTCTTATTCGCTCAAAGGGGATACTGAAATCATTCAAGTTCCAAACGAATTAAGAGTATAGGCTTTATCTCGCTTTTGCCCCAAAAGAGAAATAGAAACTATAAAATTTTCATAATAATGGTGTTACTAGCACTTCTATCAACAAATCTAGCGCCTTAAATTTTTCATCTAACTTTCTCATTTTCATTCTAGTGGTAGTCGTATATTTACGCTAACGCTGATAATATCTATACAAAAATAGCTGAACGATACTCAAAAGCACACATAGGACATATATATTAAATGGATAGACGCGCTATCAAGTTTGATTGGAATCGAGCACGGGCATTTCTTGTAACAGCGGAAGAAGGTTCGCTATCGGCAGCTGCCCGAGCACTTGATATGACGCAACCTACTGTTGGTCGACAAGTATCTGCGCTGGAAGCAGAACTAGGTGTTTTATTATTTCAGAGGACAAATTCAGGGTTAATACTTACACAAAGTGGGGCTGACTTGATGGCACAAGTAAAAGTGATGGCAGATGCTGCAACCAATTTATCACTATTGGCGTCAGGCCATGCTGAGACAGTTGAAGGGAATGTTTGTATAAGTGCTACAGAGATGATTGCGGCCTTTATTCTTCCACCTATTATAGAAAAACTGCGTAAGCAATGGCCCAAAATTGAAATAGAAATAATTGCTTCAAGCGATACTAGCGATTTGTCGCGCCGTGAGGCTGATATCGCCATCCGTAATTATCGACCAACACAGCAGGAACTTATCGCAAAACGTGTTCAAAACACCCGGGGTCATCTATACGCTTCTAAAAATTATATACAAAACCTTGAACATCGACAGTCTCCACAAGATTTAAATGACGCAGTTTTCTTCGGAGTTGACCGATCCAATCGTGTGATTTCCTACCTTAAAAAATTTGGTTTTGACTTAAGTTCAAGTAACTTCCCGGTAATTGTTGCCAATCATCTTGTACAATGGGAGATGGTAAAGCATGGCACTGGCATTGGCTTTATGATGTCTGATATCGGCGATGCTGAACCTTTAGTTGAAAGAGTATTACCAACATTTCCGGCCTTTGAGACAGAGACTTGGCTAGTTGCACACCGAGAATTAAAAACTAGTTGTAGGTTACGTGTAGTATTTGATTATTTAGCCTCTGAACTGAGTGAATAAAGCCATTTCCAAGCTATAAAACAAACTGACTCCCCATGCGTTTTCGTATACCCACTATGCAATTACGGGCATTGTCTGTAAATATTTGCATGGGTATACTTTGCCTTGTTAATTATGGGCAATACAAATTCCGCCTAAATTCCTGTTAAACTGATGAGATATTAAATTATGAAAATGGACTATTGTGTTCTTGGAACAAACAATATGGAAGCAGCGATTAAATTCTATGATTCACTTTTTGAACAAACAGAACTTAACCAAGTTTTATCAACTGACAGAATGACCTTCTGGCAGTGTGAATACTTTGCATTTGCAATAGCTAAACCCTTTAATGAGGAACCCGCAAGTAATGGCAATGGAACGATGATTGGTTTTAATGCTGGTTCTACCGAAGAAGTTAAAAGACTTCATAAAAAGGTTATCGAGTTGGGCGGCACCTGTGAGGGCGAGCCAGGTCAACGAGGGCCTAAATTTTCCGCCTATGTGAGGGATTTAGATAGAAATAAATTAGTTTTTTCGGCTTAAAGGGTTAAGCAATAATCAGTAGCGAGGCGTAAAAAACGCACGTTAGTTGCGGACGTTAATATACAACTAGTTAGTGGCTAAGTCTGGAGGCTAGAGAGTGGTAGATGTAATTTTTTTCAAAAACCAAGAAGAGTTTAACAATTGGTTAAAAGAAAATACTGAAGTTGGCGAAGTTTGGCTAGGTTATTTCAAGAAGAATACCGGAGTTGCAAGCCTTACATGGTCTGAATCGGTAGATGTCGCTCTTTGTTTTGGGTGGATTGACGGTATACGAAAAACCATTGATAAACAAAGTTATAAGATTCGCTTTACTCCGCGCAAAATGACTAGTGTATGGAGTGCTGTGAACGTAGAAAAGGTAAAAGCATTAATAAAGCTTGGAAAGATGAAACAAGCAGGGATGCACCTCTTTAACAACAGAACCGATGCACAAGGCTATTCCTCGGAACAAAGAAATGTGCAACTTTCCAGAGAGTATGAAGAAAATATCAAGGTAAATCAATCAGCCTGGCTATTCTTTACTAATTTAGCACCATCATATAAAAGGGATTCTATCTGGTGGGTAATGAGCGCCAAGAAAGAAGAAACACGATTAAAAAGGCTTGGTATATTGATTGCTTCATCTGAAGCTTCGCTAAAAATACCAACTTTACGAAAGAAGTAATAATTTACCGAATCAAGAAATACAAGATAATTATACTTTCTATGGCGCAATGTGCCCCAAATCGAGATAGAAACACTAAACTTATTGCTACATAAAAATTGAGCAAATGAAAATTAATCGAATGGTCGCTTAGGTGGCTTTGTTGCCTATCAAGTTGAAGATAGGGCAACATTTTATGAATGCAAAAATTTACTGACGCTAGTGTCCGCATCACGCCCTGAGTCTTTTAGTCTACAGTTTCTAGTAATAACAATGGTTATTTTCTATCTCTCAATGCTTTCAGATATTGAGTTTCACTATAAGGCTTTCTTGTCTTCCAACACCGAAAAAGTATTCGGATCCATTTAAAAGCTAAAGCTCTAATTGCTGATTGGTGCGAATTTCCTTTTTGACGTTGTTGAGCATAATATAATCCAGCCCAATATGATGAATAAACAGTTTTTGATGTCCATTCAATAAAAGTTTGACGAAGAAATTTAGAGCACTGCCATCGCCAATGCACCCACTGCTTTTGTCCACTTCTAACAATAACTGGAGCGATACCTGCATACATTTGTACTTGAGATGCACTATCAAATCGGTCTCTATTTTCACCAAAGGCAGCAAGTAATCTGGGTGCTATACAAATTCCTGCACTGGGCAATGATTCAAAAAGTTCAGTATCAGGTAAAGAATGAAACACTTTATTTATTTCATCATCAAACCGCTTAATACCTTTTATTGTAATGATTATTTGTGCTGTAACTGATGTTGCCAATAATTGGTGTGACTCAATAATAGCATTATCTTCGGTGAGATATCGTGACTCTTTAATCGCTGTTATACGCTTTTCAATTAATGGTACAGAGCGATAACTCGCTTTTCTAAAGAAATTCCTTATTGTATTTGCTCTTGCTCGTTTTAGTTTTTGCAAATTTGGCCAACGATTGATGAACTGACAGAATAGTTCTGAATCTCTATGGCTAAACAACTCTAATAGTTGAGGGAAATATTGCTTTAGCGCGTAGATCAAGCGATTACTAAACCTTTTTCTATCTTCAACTAACCTTCGTCATTGCTCAACTAAATACATCAGTTTGCGCATCTGTTCACCCTGTATTGTTAAAGGTTTAATTTTTTTAGGGTAGTTGAGCATCAAATCCAATGCTAACTCAGCATCAGTAGGATCATCTTTAGCCTTACTTGGTGTAAAAGCCTCTCTATATTTAGCAAGCAAAGACGGGTTAACTGGAAACAATGTTATGAAGTTATATTTTTGTAATGCATAAATAATAGGGCCTTTAGTTAGCTCAATAGAAATAGCTAATTGACCACCAAATCGTTGGTGTAAAGATTGAACCCAATCATTAATTTTCTCAGGTGTGTGTGTTAAAACACCAAACTCTCGATTTGATTGATTTGAAACTTGAATACAATAGCCATATTTTTTGTCAGCCCAATCAATTCCTATATAGGCACTAAATTTACTTACTTGAGAAACCATTAAACACCTCCGAAATATGAATATATTCAGTCAGAATACTAAGCTCTTCGAAAGCAATATAGCTAGTAATTTTAATACAGGCCCTGAGTATTCGTTATTGAGCTGAGCGTACCATTAGTCTCGAAAGTAATGCGCTAAACATTAAATGTTATGTCGGAATTATTCGTAAACTAATGGCACTAACCTGAACAAACTAAGTATTATTTATTTCAGGACTAAAAGACTATAATCTCGGAACAGCAGTCATTAGTGAGGCAAATACTAACAACAGCTAAGCTAAAAAAACAAATTCATTTGAAATACCGTCTGTGAAAAAGAGTAGTAGAACAAACAAGTTAATTATGACGAATGACCAAATAGCCCAAAGAACGTCCTTGATCAAGCGTTTGTTATGTGTTTGTTATGTGTTTGTTATTTTACTTCAACTCGTTTTCTTTAATGAGTACATCGAAGTAACAGGTATCCTTTGGGCGTACATTTATATTTTCAGCAAAGTCGTCCCTACACCCTGGATTACAAAAACCAACAGTAAATCCGCGATACTGTGCCAGAGAATTAACTTCAACTGCTTTTCCTGAACGAGGACAGTATTTGTTAATCACTGCATTAGGCATAATTTGCTTCCTTGTGACTTATCGGCCAATCCGGCTAAAAAAATAACAATTTAATAGTGCGCAAATTGCGTGTTTTTCTACCAAAAATCGCTCACTTTTCTATTTAACCTATTTGTATCAAATTATCTAACCTTTTACCATAAACGTAATTAATCTCAATTAACAAATCTGCTCTAAAGATAAAAATGAATAATTTTCTTATTTTCCTGAATATTGGGGAAAGTTGATAGTTCAGATGGTAAAAAATAAGGATGTTAAAAAGTTTCAACGGCCGTTGCTCGCTCTTAAGAAACATTAGCTTTATACGAGCAATATTATCAAATTACTTCGGACAACGCTTACTACCCAACATTCTTCTTTATTAAAAAAGTGATCAATCATTAATGTAAATGATCAAACTATATTGTTTTCTGACAAAAGCAGGAGTAACTCAGAAGTTGGGATTAATAAAATTAGGGGCTGCTGATCTTTCAAGATTACTTTTGCAGCGAATTGTTGGGAATTTATACAAGGCAGAGGCTTTGTCATGTGGTTGTTCCACATAAAAAGGCGGTAACGCAGTAAAAATGCCCAACAAACGCTGTCCGAAAGATTCGGCTAAAAGCATTTTATTCTTTGTTGAGTCGTATTTACTTAGAATGACTAGGCTACACACTACTCGCCGCGACTAAAGTGCTTTTATCTCGAACAAGATTTAACCCTGAAAGATCAACAGCCCCTAATACGTTCTTGAATTGAAGTGAAACCACTGGTTTCTAATGAATCTATCAATTTTGCACGAATAGGATTGAGTAATGCAGGCTATTAGGATTGAAAGCAATGATGTTATTGGAATATTTAGTTCATTTAAATTGAGTAATTATTTATTCGTATTATACCTCGTATTTGGCACGCTTCTCGACTTGCTTAAATCACGCATTGCCATGTAGCATGGGTATATAACCAGCCGAAAAATGTATGTATTAGAGAATCGTTATTGCTACAAAAAAACAGTAGCCATAATATTTAACTGTAAAAAAATTAACCTTTAATTTCATCCAAAATATCATCTGCATAAAATAACGCTTTCGTATAACATACAGCTAATTGATTTGCATTAATGCTTTCTTTTATTAATTGCGTTTCTATTAATTGCCAAGCAATCCATCTTTACAAACATCACTCAATTTAAAATCACTAATTATATGATCTATATCTGTATCTAAAACAGCATCAAGTACCGATACTAAACCAACTAAATATCCCGCATTAAGCAATTGTTGGTTTTGACCTTCTAAACTTAAATGAATGAATTTAGCCCTCACTAAGCCTAATTTAGTAAGCTCCGAAGGTTTATCTTGCCCTAGTTCACTCAGCGCCAATACAGTAATGAATTGACGAACTAAATTTTCCCCCAAATAAATAATCGTCTGAGTTAAAGAACTTATTTGCGTATTACCACACACACCATTTGCTAACTTTAATATACGCGCTGTTAAACTAAGATCTTTTTCAACCTTTTTTTGTACTAACGAAAAATCTAAATCAGATTGCGAAGCCAGTTTCAACAATTCCAAAACAACCATTTTTGTAGGGCTAATATTTTTCAAACTCATCATTTCAGGCTTAGAAAAAAAGTAGCCCTGAAAATAATCAACACCTGCTTCAGTTAATTGCTTAAATACATTATTATCTTCTATTCTTTCTACCACAATTTTAGTTCTTGGATATTTCCTTTTAAGTTTTTTAGCCTGTAAAACCGTTCGGATTAAAGGCTCTTCAACCTCTAATTTAATATAATCCACTTGTTCTAATACCACTTGCCACTTTTCATCACCATCATAATCGTCTAATGCAAAGGTATAACCTCGCTTTTTCATCTCTGATACAAAGTGAGTGACATCTTCAAGTTCTTCTGTACGCTCAACTACTTCAATAACAGCCTGTTTTGGTGATATTAAATTAAGTAATTCTAAAATTAATGCTGAAGTTGATAAGTTGAATCCAAGAGTTGATAAGTTGATAAAGGCAGTATGATTATTTGTTAGTTTATCCAATCCATGCAATAAAATAGCATCAAAAAACATACGCCCCGTGGCTTGGCAATCGGTTAAATACAAAAATGTCCAAGCAATAAGTGAATCTACTGTAGGGCTCTACCTGTATATTCAAGTGTTTTTTCTGCCACAAAATAAGTGAAGTAAGGCATATACTCGCATTTTAAAGCCTCAGAGGTATAATGACGCCATTAAAATCGAGAGCGCCCATAATGAGCATAAAACAAACTTTATTAGAACGTAATGACCACAAATGTGAGCTATGTAGCTCGGTTGACAATTTTAATGTTTATGAAGTACCACCAGAGGTTGAAGCAAATTCAGATAAATGCGCTTTATTATGTGATACCTGTAAAGGTCAAGTCGAAAATACCATAGATTTAGATATAAACCATTGGCATTGTCTAAACGATAGTATGTGGAGCCAAACACCTGCTGTTCAAGTAATCGCTTACCGCATGTTATCTCGTTTAAGTTCAGAAGGTTGGGCTAAAGATTTGTTAGATATGATCTATCTTGAAGAAGAAACAAAAGTTTGGGCAGAAAAAACATTAGCGGAAGATGACGACGTTCAACACATAGACAGCAACGGTGTACGCTTAAATGCGGGTGATACTGTAGTGTTAATTAAAGATTTAGATGTAAAGGGTAGTAGTATCATCGCTAAACGTGGTACCTCCGTGCGTAATATCGGCTTAACAAGTAACCCTGAACATATCGAAGGCCGTGTAGATGGTCAGCGCATTGTTATTTTAACTAAATTTGTAAAAAAATAAACCCGATCCGCTTTTTATTTAATAGCATTACTTAGCGATAAAAAAATACAAAAAGGAGTCTAATACACTCCTTTTTATTATCTAATATGTTTATTAGAAACGGTAATCAACACCTATAAAATATTGACGAGCAGGAGACTTATAATAATAAAGCTCACCAGCCTCATCTTTATCAATTGCTGCTGATGCATATTCTTTATCAAATAAATTTTCAACTCGTGCAGTAAGTTTAAGTTCATCTGTTAAATCATAATTTGCACTCACATTCCATAAAGTAAATGAGCTAATAGTGTCATCATAATAAGTAATTGTAGGTCTATCGGAACGATATTGCATTTCTAGCTGAATATTCAAATCTTCCCACTGCTTACTTGCTGACCAATTAAATGTTTTTCCTGGACGACGAACAAGATCTTGATTAGTGTTAATATCAATAGCATCAACTAATGTCGCGTTTAATGAATGATCAAACTCTAAGAAAGTAAACGATGCATTGATTTCAAAACCTTTCATTCTTGCTTCATTTACATTGAATGGAATATACTTACCTGAATCAGGGTCGAAATTTGACTGAATCATATTATCAATTTCATTACGAAATACAGCAACATCGAAGGAACCTGAACTTAATTCTACAAATATACCTAACTCATGATTTAAGGCCTCTTCCGGCATTAGCTCTTCATTACCCTGAGTCCACATTGTTGAGGCATACAAATCATCAAATGAAGGTGCTCTAAATGCAATTCCTCTGCTAAACCGCACAGTTACAGGTTTTGCAACACTATAACCAACTGATACATTGTAGGTATTTTCAGCTCCATATTGTTCAAAATCATCTGTTCGTAAACTCATATTGGCAATTAAATCACCATCATCATAGTATGAACCAAGAAACAAAGCTGTATTTGTTCTTGAATCAAGCTTTAGCTCTTGAGTTGCTTTTTCTACATTTTCGTTATACCAATTGATCCCAGCATTAAATATAATATCTTGATTTAAATTATATGTCGTACGGAATTCAATTTCTTTACGGTTAGTTTGGAAGTTTTCTTCAAGTTCAGTCCCTACTTGTACACTTTTATCTTGGGTTTTATTTAAATTCAATGTGTGAGTAAATGCATCATACGTTTTAGACCAACCTAATTGAGTTATATAATTTTCAAACTCATATGCATCATTACCCCATGCATTATCATAGCCTCCATAACCTTCTGAATATTGCGTCATAAAAGTAAAATAACCTAAATCTTCTGCATTGTATTTTACATTAATACCTAAGTTCTTATTTTCATAAGCATCATTATCAAAATCTTTACTTGAAAGGTCTGTGTCAGGTCTTTTTTCTGTAATGTCATAACCATCGGTTTTTTCAAAACCTAAATTGAAATTCAATGAGAGTGCATCTTGGTTATGACCTACAGTCGCTTCAATATTTTTATAGCTATTACTACCAAATGTAGCCTCTAGTGTCGTAGCGTCCGAATTACGAGTAATAATATTAATCACACCAGCCAGTGCATCAGAACCATAAACAGCAGCTCTTGCACCTTTAACAATTTCAATTCTTTCAATTGAATTTACAGGGAAATTAGTCAGTTCTTTCGAGTCAGACTGAGCATTACCTACGCGAACCCCATCAACCAACACTAAAAGATACTTTGATGTTGCACCTCTTAAAAAAACATCAGCTTTTTGACCAAAGCCACCGCTTCGCACAACATCAATACCAGCTTGAGTGTTCAATAAAGAAGGCAGATCTCGCGTATTTGATGCTTCAATATCTGCTCGAGTTATAACATTAACCGTAGCTAATACGCTTTCAATCGATTGCTTAATTTTATTTGCAGTTACACTAATGTGCTCTATATTTTCTTCGACTTGTATATTTTGAGCCACTGTAGTTGATGAAGAAAATAAAGAGATAGCAGAAAAGACAGCTAATGCTGTTTTAGATTTATTGAACATGTTTGCTCCATTGTGCCCACCGCACAAATTAAAAGTATTTAAGATTAGGTATCGATTAAGTGTTACTAATGAAACAAGGCCGGTCTCCGGGCTGAATACAGTCAATAAACTGTATATCACCGTTGCGGGGGCAGCGTTGGATTTAAATCGCTTCCAGCTATTCTTATCACCAACTTCCCGATTATCTACTCACTTAAAACAACAATTAAGTTTACATATCATCTATCGCCCTAGTAATATTTAAATCAGTGAACAGCACCTCGAATCAAAACCTATTTTATTAATTAGGTAATAACAGCGCGTATTGTGATAAGGAGTGGTAAAAAAGTCAACAGACGTTTGGATGTCTATTGTTTCATTCTCATTAAAACTCAGTGGAAATGTGTGTGTAAAGCGCTATTTAAAATGAGACTTGAACTAGAGCTTTAAATAAAATTACATCAATTTCAGTAGGTGAGGAATTAATTATTAATAGAGCCGACGTTAAAAATTTTTTTATGTTCGCAAGTATAATACGCAGCCATATACCCATGATACTCAGCGAGAATTAAACAGGATTTAGGTAAGGTATTAATTGAAGATAATGGTTGTTCCCTTATCAAAATTAATAACGCAGTATAAACCCTGTTTAAACTCGCCGAGATGGCACTTCTGAACAACCCCATTTCATCGCTGCGTTGGTTTGAAAGGTAGCCTATATTCCTGTATCAACACGCCTTGAATTGGGCCCGCTCAGATAGCTCTGAAACATGCATTTGAAGTAACATAGGTATGGATGTTGAAGTACTTTGAAGTTTAGATGTCTCTTTGTTTTAAGTTGTGAGGGCAACTGGATACCCAGATGTATTTGTTATTATTATTTTGATCTGATCCTGATATTTTAAAACAGTTCAAAAAAACTTAAAATTTTTCCGATAACAAATAAAATTAACGTGAAAAATATTTTTTACTCTGTTCGCCAGCCCTTATGTAACCTCAAAAATAATTTCACCTAAAACTGCTGGTCGAAATCATACCAATTATATTAAAACGATATTATCTCACATAAATAGTTTAAAAATATGACAGCAAACTTTTTTATGACAATTGATTTTTTGGAGAAACATGATCTAGATCAAACCATAAGAGAGTGTGTTTTTATAAAATGCCGCGCTTTTTATAATTATCTACTAATAATCCATGCAACTGATTTGTACTCAGTTCTATGTGTGAGGTTTTACAATGTCAGTGATTCTTACCCCTGAAAATTCACCAAGTGTTTTTACTCCTGAACTACTGTCTCCAGCAGGCAGTTTAAAAAATATGCGTTATGCATATGCTTATGGATCTGATGCTGTTTATGCAGGTCAGCCACGCTATAGTTTACGTGTAAGAAATAATGAATTTAATCTAGAAAATTTAGAAATAGGTATTAATGAAGCGCATGCTCTCGGTAAAAAATTATATGTTGTTTCAAATATTGCGCCTCATAATGCAAAAATTAAAACTTATATGCGCGATATTGAACCCGTTGTTGCAATGAAACCAGATGCACTTATCATGTCTGATCCTGGTCTTATTATGTTGGTACGTGAAAAGTATCCAGATATGCCAATTCATCTATCAGTTCAAGCAAACGCAGTAAACTATCCAGTGTATTATTTTGGGCAAAACAAGGTGTAGAAAGAATCATTCTTTCTCGTGAACTCTCATTAGAAGAAATTGCAGAAATTCGACAACAATGCCCAGATACAGAACTTGAAATTTTTGTTCATGGCGCTTTATGCATGGCTTATTCGGGTCGATGTTTATTATCAGGCTATATCAATAAAAGAGACCCTAACCAAGGAACTTGCACCAATGCGTGTCGCTGGGAATATAATGTAAAACCAGCAATAGAGACTGAAACAGGGGATATAGTGCATAAAATTGAGCCAAAAGCAGTAATCCCAACTTTAGGAGCTGGAGAGCCAACTAAAGAAATATTTATGTTAGAAGAACAAGGTCGTCCAGGTAAGTATATGCCAGCATTTGAAGATGAACATGGTACTTATATTATGAATTCTAAAGACTTACGTGCTGTACAATATGTTGAGCAATTAACTAAAATGGGTGTGCACAGCTTAAAAATTGAAGGCCGTACTAAGTCATTCTATTATGTTGCACGTACCGCCCAAGTATATCGTAACGCTATTGATGATGCCGTTGCAGGTCGCCCTTTTAATTCAAGCCTGTTAGGTAACTTAGAAAAACTGGCGCATCGTGGTTATACCGAAGGCTTCTTGAAACGTCATGCACATCAAGATTACCAAAACTACGATTATGGTCATTCTGTTTCAGAGCAACAGCAGTTTGTAGGTGAAGTGATTGGTCGTCATGACAATGGCTTAGTGGAAATCGATGTTAAAAATAAATTCTGTACTGGGCATTCATTAGAGCTAATGACACCACAAGGAAATATCAGCTTTAACTTAGAGCATATGGAAAATAAAAAGGGCGAAAAAATAAATGATGCTAAAGGCTCAGGTCATATCGTTAAAATTCCCTTACCTGAAGACATTGATTTAGATAAAGCAATTTTATTAAGAAATTTTGATGAAGGACAAGATACACGTAACCCATTTAAGCAGACTAAAGCTGTGTAAGGGTGAACTACATGGCTTTATTAATTAATAATAAATGCATTAACTGCGATATGTGTGATCCTGAATGCCCAAATCAGGCTATCACATTAGGCAAAGAGATTTTTGAAATAGACCCAGAAAAATGCACTGAGTGTATAGGCCATTACGATGCGCCAACATGTGTCAGTGTTTGCCCAATTGATTGCATAAAAAAAGACCCCAACCATATAGAGTCTTTAGACGAGTTGGCCGAAAAGTTTATTCTGCTTACGCAAGGTTAAAATGAATTATTTTAAGTGAGATATAGCTGATCTTATAATATAAAGCCCTTGCACGAGATAATGCTCATCTACAGATTTTAATCTAATAATACTCTTAATTTTTCTTCTTTTTTCAATAAATCTCGATATAAAGTAAATTGATTTTTAGCACGATCTAAATTATGACCCACTCGTTTTATACTAAAGTAATTATCACCATCTAAATAATCAGTTAAAAAGCGCACTCCGATCATTAAACACATCACTTTTGCTCCCACCCAAAAACTTTGTTTTTCAGCTCGTGTAATTAAGCTTTGTAATGGGGTAACATAGCCTTCTACAATCGCTTCAAAAATATCTTCTCGAATGATCACATTATCTAAGTTTGTAGAATCTTCTTCTTCAGGTGAACAGAAAGTACGCACCATATCGCCAAAATCGAATAACCAATATCCTGACATACAAGTGTCTAAATCAATGACAGCTTTCGCATTATGCTCTTTAGAACAAAAAAGCATATTGTTTATTTTTGTATCATTATGACACGCTCTTAAAGGTAGTTGAGTTTTTAATGTTTCAAGCTCATCAATTAAGTCTTGTTGATTTAAGCAAAAATCCACTTCATCTTGTGCACAAGTTACGAGATCATGCTTATCTAATTCTACAACTTCTTTTAATGCTTCAATGCGTTTCGCTAAATGGTGAAAATCAGGTATAACAGAAAATAACTGTGTTGCATCAAAGTCTTCTAATGCTGCTGCAAATTGGCCAAAAGCATTTGCTGCAATTTTTGCTTGTTGAACATTGGCTACAACATCTTCGCTATAACTACCACCAATAAACTCTAGACCACGCCAGCTATCACCTTTTATATCAATTAAATAATCTTGATTTAATGTTGCGACATGCTTGATGATTTCAAGATCGTAGTTATTATTTTGTTTTTTATTAACTAAATGTTGCTCTATTAATCTGGAATTATTAACTAACTTATTCGGCTGTGGAAAAACATACGTATTTAGTTTTTGTACTACAACTGGAACATTATCTCCTTGAAGTAACAAAGTCGTATTTATGTGACCATTACCTATTGGTTTTATTGTCACTTTGCTATCTAAATTATTTTTTAGTCCAAAATGTTCTGATAAAATATTGGCTTGTTCTGTATACATTATTTATTACTCTGGCAGCTATCTATGCCGCTTCCCTTAAAAATCTGATTAAGCTTTTTGGTTATATCATTTAGTTCAGAACGATAGGTCATTCCTAACCAATACTCGCTTGCACGCAATACCGTTACTTTTTTTTGTTCAGTATCTATGACTTTTTGTATTTGATCAGCTAAATAATACTCTCTTTCGACAGCGTTGTCATACGTTGACAGAAACTCAGAGAAACCTTGTTCTAGATAATCAAATAAAGAGTCGTCAAAACCCCAAATAGTCATAGAAGCTAAACTGTCAGTTGATATTGCTTCTCTGATCTGAGCAGAATTCAAACCCGACAGTTTATTTTTTTTATATCTAATATCTAAAAATTCAATAACTTGTTTTAAATGGTGTTGTTCATTTACCTGACAAATGCCACGATTAACGCCACCATGATCTGATAGCGTATCTAAAATGGGATAGCCAACTAAGCTCCATTGTGACGCATTACCTTGTTTTTGAGTTAATAACTCTTTTGCTAATAATTTATATGCAGATTTTCCATAATAGTCATCAGCAGTGATCACAATTGCTTTACCTGAAACATAGGGCTTAGCAGCTAATAATGCATGACCTGTACCCCAAGGTTTTTTTCGTTCAATTGCAAAATTTTTATACTTTTTAGGAATATTTTTGCTATCTTGAATGGCAAGTTTGACATCTAAACCTTTAGGCAAGCGTGGTAATACATCATTTTCAATTTCAGTTTTAATGTTTTGATTTATGACAAGTACAAGATGACTGATACCAGCCTGCATTGCATCACAGATACTCAGTTCCATGATTGTACGATCTAGCCCTACTATTTGAGCTAACTGCTTGGTACCACCAAACCGTGTCCCTAACCCTGCTGCTAATATCACTAAGGTAAGTTTATCTTGTTCTGTTGACATTAGGCTAATTCATCACAAAATTATAAATATAAGCTTTTAATTTTACCTATCTTTATTTTTGATTACTATGAATTCAGTCAATGAATACACTTTTATTCTCTAACTTCGTCAATCCAGGCTTGCTGAATAGCTTCAAGTACTCTTTCTCCACAATGTTCAGGATCATCATCAAACTCATCTAAATTTAATACAAGCTGTCTGAGTTGTGTAAAACGAATTTTTGATGGATCTTGCTCTGCATATTTATCGCAAAGAGATTCAGCAATACCAAATGAGTCAGTCCAATGTAAGCCCATTTTGAATACCTTTAACTAACTAGTGCATACTTTAAAAATAGTCTTGGAACTGTTCAAGAGCAATAAAAAATACCAATAACATTATTCACTTGTCGACGCAGCAATCTGTTCTAGAGCTGCTGCGATTTGGTTTATCTCACACTTTTGGTTTTTTATACTTTCTTGCGCTTGATCTGAGATCGAGTTCAATTTAGGTCACTCATTTTTAGGTTATTATTTAAATCGACAAATCAGCCTGATATTTACCACTTCAAGATGCAGGATTCATTTGGAGTTCCCCCTGTTTCAGGAGAAATGGCGTTTATTCTTCCTATACTCTCAAGACTTCGCCAGTGGACGTGATGCCGATTGGTCAGAACAAGCAGGTGAACGCGAAAACGACGAAGTACTAAACGCGCTTGAATCTGAAGCAAAAATAGAAATTCAACAACTTTCTAATGCCATCACGCGTATTGAAGCAGGACAATACGGTATTTGTACCAGCTGTGGAGAAGCAATAGCACCTCAACGACTCGCGGTACAACCCGCCGCATTAAAATGTATTCAATGTGCTAGTTAATAGATGCCTATAACTTTCCTAAGCTGAATGAGTGATCGCTACTAGTGAAAACTAACTCTTTTCCCCGTTTTGTGATCACTTCAGACGCTAATTCAACCCATTGGTAATAAACATTACGATGTACTTTTGCTACTAAGTTACGTCGTACAGTAATATATAAGTCACCAACTTCGCTGATGATTAACGGATGATTTTTATCTAAAATAAATTCATCGTCTACATTAGTCGAAACGACCATGGCCTGTTGAGACCCATCTTGCCACTGCCATTGCGTTAGAACAAAAGGTGCGTCCTCAACAGCAATTTTTACCTTTTCAACAGGTGTCACTAAAAAATATTCGCCCTGCTCTTTTTTGAGTACAGAAGCGAATAGTTTAACTAAATTAATTCGCTTAAAAATGCCACCATTGTAAAACCAACTACCATCGGTTTTGATTTGAATATCTATTTCACCGCAATATGGGGGATCCCATAATTCAACCGGAGGGAGCTTCTTTTTACCTGTAGCTTCGCTTGCAGCTAATTGTTGAGAAATATGCTCTAACGACATAGTAAATGACCAGAGTAAAGACAATTATTATTATTTTAACAATAAAGTCGCAATATTGAAAAGTTAGCCTTGTCAAAGTCAGCGAAAACGGGATTAAATCCATCAATTAGGTGATAATTAAGGTAATCTTATTGATCTTATTGATCTTATTGATCTTATTGACCGATCATTTCGATGCTAGCATATAATGATCTTTACTTGAATTATTATGACAGAGACTACTATCAGTAAAGCTTTTAGTGATTTAACCGATCCGAGAATAAATAGGAATTTACGTCGCCCATTAGTTAATGTCCCTTTGTTGTCATAAGTTCTTGAAAAAAAGTGCGATGACATGGTTGCCATTTGATGCTTCCCGTGTCCTTGTATTGTTTTATCAATCGCGTGAGTGCGGTCTAGAGTAGCATGACACTTTCCTAAGATAGCGACACATTACTCCTTTATCTATTTTAGACAGCGTGATATAGCGAAACTTGATCAGTGATTTTTGAATGAATTACTATCGCGCCTGTTTGTTACCTAAAATAGTAAAAGCTATGGCTTGGTTGCCTTGAGTAAAATGCTCAAGGTCGCAATGGTGGTTAGGTTTTCTCTATTCATGATCGATTTCATCTGATGATCATGAACAAAAATTTAGTCTATAGACGCATTTCATGTTAGAAACACGTAATTAGTTCAGACTCATTTCATATTGGACAAGGCTCTTGATAGCCTACAGATGATATCATTAATTAATAGCAGCTTATTATATTTTTTAGCGCAGCCATCTCAAGCTGTGTTAGGGTTATATACCCAAACCACTTCAAGATGCAGGATTCAGTTGGAATTAGAAATACTTTAGGCAAGGCATTGATTGAAGAACATGGTTATTCCCTTTTCAAAATCAATAACGCTGCATAAAGTATTTATAAACCAACCTTACAGGGACTTCTGAGCAAATCATGCTCGTTGTTGCCTGCATGGATGTAGGTACTAGAGCAATGCAGGAGCATATTGCCGGTCCATCTTTTTTTAAGGGAGTAACCATTAATGCAAAGATGCGCCTAGATCATGAATTGCTCAGCAGTCCTGAACCTCACATCTTGAAGTGGCTTGGGTATAGTGTTAATTATTTTGTTACCATTTCAAACACGGTTATCCACTTGGTGCCGTTACGTTACACATAAATATAAGGAGACATTATTATGTCAATTACAGCAAGTGATACCAATCAGATTATTTAAACA
>NZ_NQMR01000156.1 GCF_002276045.1 Pseudoalteromonas sp. NBT06-2
ATCTCGAAAGATCAACAGCCCCTTAATTATCGATAAACAATACGCCGTATTGTTTCTTTTTTTGTGTCATTTTCAGCCATTTATGCCATCATAGAGACATTCGTAACTAGTAGTATATTTTCTTGTGCTTAAATCCTTAAAATTTTTACTTTCACCTATCTTAATTGGGCTAGGCATTGCTTTTCTAGTTTTATTATTAAAGCCTTCTCTTCGTCCTGATTTTTGGCCTGTAGATATACTTTCGGCTAATAAACCAAAAGCTATCACACAATTTCATTTAACATTTGCAGATGCAGTGCAAAAATCAGCACCAGCTGTTGTCACCATTTATTCAGAAAGCTTTAGTAGCCAATCTCGTTATTCAATTAGGCAAAGAGCTAAGCCAGAATTTGGTTCAGGCGTCATTATGTCTGAAGATGGCTATATATTAACGAATTACCATGTAATCGAAAATGCCGATCAAGTTATTATTATTTTGGCAGATGGACGCCAATATAATAATGCGCAATTAGTAGGCTTTGACACTGTGACTGATTTAGCATTATTAAAAATAAATGCCCAGCAACTTCCTGTCGTGCCAACTGATGATGACTTTTCACCTCAAGTAGGTGATGTAATATTAGCAATTGGTAACCCTTTTAACTTAGGGCAGACAATTACACAAGGCATCATTAGTGCGACAGGTAAACAAAATTTGTCTCAAAGCTCTCATACTAACTTATTACAAATGGATGCAGCAATAAACAGAGGTAACTCAGGCGGGGCTTTAGTTAACTCTAATGGTATACTGGTAGGTATTAATTCACGTCAATTTAGCAATAAAAGTAATAATGATATTCAAGGAATTTTCTTTGCTATACCCTATTCGATCGCAAAAAATGTGATGCATAAATTAATAAAATATGGCCAAGTTGTAAGAGGATATCTTGGGTTTTCTGCTGCAGCAGTAGACAGCGAAGGTGAAGCTATTAGAGATCAGTTTAGTAAAGTTTCTGGCATGCGAATAAATAATTTAGATCCATTAGGCCCTGCTTGGCAAGCAGGCCTACAAAATCTAGACATCATTACTAAAATTGATGGTCAACTAATTTCAAATATACAACATACATTAGAGCTAATTGGCAATACCAAACCTGGGACTGTGATGGATTTTGAATTAATGCGTAACAATGAAAAACTGACAATTGCAGTGACTGTTATGGAGTTAGAGCCTATTTTATAATCTTATATTTAGGGGCTGTTGATCTTTCAGGGTTAAATTTTGTTCGAGATAAAAGCATTTTAGTCGCGGCGAGTCGTGTGTAGTCTAGTCATTCTAAGTAAATACGACTCAACAAAGAATAAAATGCTTTTAGCCGAATCCTTCGGACAGCGTTTGTTGGGCATTTTTACTGCGTTATCGCCTTTTTATGTGGAACAACCACATGACAAAGCCTCTGCCTTGTATAAATTGCAAACAATTCGCTGCAAAAGTAATCTCGAAAGATCAACAGCCCCTAATGGTTTAAATAAAAAAACGCGTTAATATTAACGCGTTTTTTTATTATCAGGTGAAAATATATTTAAGCATTTCGTCTTTTAATATTTGCACCTAACGCACTTAGCTTATCTTCAATGTTTTGATAACCACGATCAACATGATAAATACGATCGACAATTGTTTCACCTTTAGCGATAATTCCCGTTAAAATTAAACTCGCAGAAGCACGTAAATCAGTTGCCATTACCTGCGCACCAGATAACTGCTGAGTATCACCACATATAGCAGTATTGCCTTCTAAGCGAATATTAGCACCCATACGCTGTAACTCGGGCACATGCATAAAACGGTTTTCAAAAATAGTTTCTGTGATAGTTGCACTACCGTTTGCAACAACATTTAACGCTGTAAATTGCGCTTGCATATCTGTAGGAAAACCAGGGTGTGGCATCGTTTTAATATTTACCGCGGCTAAATCACGGTTACGCATATCTAAGTAAATACTATCATTAGTTACTTCAACTAATGCGTTTGCTGAGCGCAATTTTTCAATAACTGGCTCTAAGCTTTGGTCAGTATTTTTACACAATACTTCACCGCCACTCATAGCGGCAGCAACTAAAAATGTGCCCGTTTCTATGCGATCTGGTAGTATTTTATGTTCACAACCGTACAACTGTTCAACACCTTCAATTTCAATGTGATCAGTGCCAGCACCTGTAATTTTAGCGCCCATACCTATTAAGTATTTAGCTAAATCTATAATTTCAGGTTCTCTAGCTGCATTTTCAAGTATAGTTACTCCATCAGCTAACGTGGCTGCCATCATTAAGTTTTCTGTTGCACCGACACTGACCATATCCATGAAAATATGTGCACCTTTTAAACGACCAGATACTTTTGCATTAATATAACCATTTTCAACTTCAATATCAGCGCCCATTTTAACCAAACCATTAATATGTAAATCAACAGGTCTAGCACCTATGGCACAACCACCAGGAAGTGAAACTTGCGCTTCACTAAAGCGTGCTAATAATGGCCCTAAAGCAAGTACCGAAGCGCGCATTTTTTTAACTAGTTCATAAGGGGCTAAAGTTTGATCAACCGTGCCACCATTGATTAATAAAGCATCTCCCTGCCAATTAATAGCGGCGCCTAGGCTGCTTAATAATGCTTCAGTCGTTTCAATATCTCGTAATTTAGGCACATTCAGAAATGTACTTGTGCTATTGGCAAGTAATGATGCAAATAATATCGGCAGTGCAGCGTTTTTTGCGCCAGAGATGGTAACTTCACCAGCAAGCGTGCTGCCACCATGTATTATAAATTGTTCCATTTCATTCTCCTTATTGGGGAAGAATGAATTTACGCTCTCTTTCCCATTCTACTGGGGTAAAAGCACGAATAGACACTGCATGGATAGTACCATCTGCAATAGAGTCATTTAATGGAGCATATACAAGTTGCTGTTTTTTAACTCGACTCACACCTTCAAAACAATCACCTACTGCAATCACTTCAAAATGGCTACCATTTGCTGTCACACGTACTTCTGTAAGTGATAAGTTTTCTTTTAATATTGTTTCGACTTGATTCGGTTCCATTAGCTCTTTACTCAAATAAGTGACGAACCTGACCTAATTGCATTAATTTATGCAGTTGCTCAGGTATATTTTTTAATTCAAGGCGAATGCCTTGTTGCCGTAATTCAGATAATATGTGAATTAACCAAGCTAAGCCAGCAGTGTCAACCCTTAATATCTCTGACAGGTCAAAATTAATACAATCATCACCTTTAGAGGCAATTTTTTTTATATTAGAATGAGCCATAACAGTTTCACGGCTCATTTCACCAGATAAATTAAAGTGATTCTTAGATTCTCGTATTAAATTAAGTTTGGCCATTAAAATTATTTACCCTTAACTTGGATCGGAAGCTTACTTTTATTTTCAAGCAGTGTGATCACATGGTCTATACCTTCTTTACGTAAAATACCGTGTAGTTCACTTTGTTTCGCATCAAGTAAACTTATACCCTCAGCAATCATGTCGTATGCACGCCATTGCCCTTTTTTACTTTTTTTCATTTTAAATGAAATGCGAATATCAGGTTTACCTTCTTCAACAATGCGGGTGCCAACTTTTACTTTTGTTTTATTCTCTAGTTTCTGAGCGGAATCAAATTTAACCATCTGATCTGTATATTGCGTAAAAACACCTGCATAGGTTGTTACTAAATAACCTTTAAACACCCCAATAAAACGCTTTATTTTCACATACTCTTTTTTTCTTTCTGCCTTATCTTCAATATTCTTAACTTTACTGATATAACTACCAAGCACTTTTAGCGCTGCGTATTTATAATCAATATAAGGTAATAATTCTTCTTCAACGACTACTTTTAAATGGTTTGGGTCATCATTTATAACACTTTGATCTTTAGCTAAACGATCAAATGTATTACCTGCAATCTTTTTTATCGCTACATACGGGTTTTCAAGTGATACCTGTGCCGCTTTACTATTAGTAGAAAATAAAATTATAATTGATGTTAAAATTAAAGTTGTAATTTTGTTTAGCATGGTTATTCGCCACCCTGATTAAATAAAAATTGACCAATTAATTCTTCTAAAACTAATGCTGATTTAGTATCGGTAATAAAATCGCCATCAGCCAATATTTTTAACTTTTCCTGTCCAAATAAATCATTCAATTCATCATCTGCATCAGATTCACCGATTAATACTCCTGGGTTTAAACCTAAGTATTGCTCACCTAAAATACCTGACGTTAATATATTGACCGCCGTTGTCTCAGAAAAATTACTATAATCTTTAGATATTTCCATTGCGACAACTGGTAAGTAATCACTTTTATCAAGTGAAATATTTGTTACTCGACCAATCACAACACCACCAACTTTAATTGGTGAACGCACTTTTAAAGAACCTATATTTTCAAACTTTGCTTTTAAAGTATAAGTTTCACCATTTGAGCCGATACTAGTATTGGCAACATTTAATGCCAACATAACCAATGCTAAAACACCTAGTGAGACAAAAAATCCGACTAATATTTCTATTTTCCTTGAAACCATTATTTTTACCTTGTAAAACCAAATTCTTATGAATTATTAACTGCTAAACATGATGGCAGTTAATACAAAATCAAACCCTAAAACTGCTAATGAAGATTGCACAACTGTTTTTGTTGTTGCGTTACTGATACCTTCTGATGTTGGGATACAGTCATAACCTCTGTACAGTGCTATCCAAGTAATTAAAAATGCAAATACAACTGTTTTGATAATGCCGTTTAAAATATCTTTTTCAAATGATACTTCAGCCTGCATTATTGACCAAAAACTACCGGTATCAACACCCAACCAATTTACGCCCACTAAATGAGCACCTAAAATACCTACAGCCGAAAAAATTAAAGCCAATAATGGCATACTGATCATGCCCGCCCAAAAACGTGGGGCTATTATTCTTTTTAAAGGATCAACAGCCATCATCTCCAGACTACTTAACTGTTCAGTGGCTTTCATTAAGCCTATTTCAGCAGTTAAGGCACTTCCAGCTCTACCTGCAAAAAGTAATCCTGTAACAACTGGCCCTAATTCTCTTAATAAACTCAACGCGACTAATGGACCTAAACTCCCCTCAGCACCATATCCTTGTAAAACAGT
Organism: Pseudoalteromonas sp. NBT06-2; assembly: GCF_002276045.1. Classification (GTDB taxonomy): domain Bacteria; phylum Pseudomonadota; class Gammaproteobacteria; order Enterobacterales; family Alteromonadaceae; genus Pseudoalteromonas. The sequence goes on from NZ_NQMR01000156.1 coordinate 5,175, forward strand.
ATATCCTTGTAACGCTAATACCATACCTATAAATAGTCCGGAGACTATAACTATGGTTAGCGACAAAAAACCAACATAGTAAAGTTGCTTTATTAATAAAGGAGTGCCCTTTTTTATATTGGGCATACTAAATAAAGATCCTAATAATAAACTTGTCGCTCTACCTATAGAAGAAAAGCGTTCTAAGGTTGATTTACCCAACCTTTGCCAAACAGCGATCATTGGTATTCTCCTTCGCTTTGTTCTGACAACAAATCTTTTGTATAATCTTGAGCTTCAAAGTGAAATGGTACTGGGCCATCAGATAAACCTTGCAAAAACTGCTGTACTAAAGGCGACTCATGTTTCAGTATTTCTTGTGGAGAGCCTTCACCAATGACGCATTTATCTGCAAGAATCACCACATGATCTGCAATGCTCATCACCTCAGTTACATCATGAGTTACAATTAATGAACTAATATTAAGTACGTTATTTAAAGATTTTATTAATTTAACCAAAACCCCCATTGAGATAGGGTCTTGTCCAGCAAAAGGTTCATCGTACATTATCAGATCTGGATCTAATGCGATTGAACGCGCTAAAGCTGCACGCCTTGCCATACCACCAGATAACTCTGAAGGCATTAAATTTTTTGCGCCTCGTAAACCAACCAGTTCTAATTTAAGCAATACAATTATTCGGATCAGCTCTTCATTTAGTGATGTATGTTCTCTGATAGGAAATGCAACATTGTCAAAAACTGACATATCCGTAAATAGCGCACCGCTTTGAAATAACATACTCATTTTTTTTCGAACTTGATACAAAATCTTACGTGACATTTTAGGAATGCTTTGCTGGTCAAATAGAATATCACCTGCATCAGGTTTTAACTGGCCACCAATCAGTCTAAGCATAGTAGTTTTACCTATACCACTTGGCCCCATAATGGCTGTAATTTTTCCTTTGGGTACATTAAAAGACATGTTTTTATAGATAACACGCTCACCCCTTGTAAAGGTCACATCCTTGATTTCAACTATGTTTTGCGACAAGTCGCTCTCCAATACATTTACTCTGTTGACTATTTTAAGCTTTTTTTATTATTTTTGGGACTAAATAAAAGTAAAATTTTGTAAAAAAAAGCAACTCAAGTTACATAAAGCTACATAAAGTATCATTTTTAGTCACAATAACTTATGAGTCGCATAAGATTGGCATTATACTTTTAATGCAGTTCTTGCTAGAATTTAACGCTATTATCTTTCAAATATTGGCTTAAAATTAACTTACCATGTTAACTCCTATTATTTTACCAAGCATTATTTTACTTATCGCTTTTATCGCATTGGTTTGGAGCGCAGATAGATTTGTATATGGCGCTGCAGCAATTGCAAAAAACCTAGGTGTACCAACATTGATAGTTGGTTTAACCATAGTCGCTATGGGGTCTTCAGCACCTGAAATGATGGTATCTGCTTCTGCAGCATTAGCCAATAAAACGAATACAGCCGTTGGTAATGCAATAGGCTCAAATATCACAAATATTTTACTTGTATTAGGTGTTACCGCGCTATTTAAACCCTTATTAGTATCATCCTCCACTTTAAAGCGTGAAATGCCAATATTGATGCTTATCTCAATCACAGCCTGGTACGTAATTTCCGATGATTTCTTTTCAGCACCAGAAGGCATAGCATTAATGATTGGATTTATTTTTTTTATTCTTAGTCTGATTTATATTGCAAAAAATCAAAAAGGTAAAGAAGATCCATTTGTTGCAGAAGCTTGTGGTGATGTACCAAGTGGTGTTAGTAATAAGACTGCTATTTTTTGGTTAGTGTTTGGTTTAATTTTATTACCTTTAAGTTCGCATTTTTTAATTGGCTCAGCAGTTGAAATAGCGCAACACTTTGGTATGAGCGATTTAGTTATTGGTTTAACCATTATTGCAATTGGAACAAGTCTTCCTGAATTAGCAGCATGTATTGCGGGTGTTTTAAAGGGTGAAGACGATTTGGCTTTAGGTAATATCATAGGCTCTAATATTTTCAATTTGTTAGCCGTTTTATCTCTTGCTGGAATGATTAACCCATCAGAAATAGACCCTGATGCAGCTTCAAGAGATATGATGGTTATGCTAGGTGCAACTGTTATTTTAATTGCAATGAGCTTGAATTTAAAAGGAACGCGCCGCATTAATAGAATAGAAGGTACTACTTTATTATTTGGTTTTTTCGCTTACCAATATTATATTTTCTCACAAGTAGCTTAATTGATACAAAACATCGTTCTAAGTAAAATAAGAGGAATTACATGTCATTGCAAGATTTTATTACTCGTGGAAAGCAAGTTTTAGTAATCGAAAAACAAGCTATCAGCCAATTAGAGCAATATATAGATCACAATTTTCAGAATGCGTGCCAACTTATGTTTGATTGCAAAGGTCGCATTATCGTTATTGGTATGGGGAAGTCAGGCCATATAGGTAATAAAATTGCGGCAACGTTAGCAAGCACTGGTACGCCTTCATTTTTTGTTCATCCAGGTGAAGCAAGTCATGGTGATTTGGGCATGGTCACATCACAAGATATTGTGATATTAATCTCTAATTCAGGCGAAACCAGTGAAGTTATCAATATCATTCCGGTACTAAAACGTATTGGCGCAAAAATGATAAGCATGTCAGGTAATATAGAGTCTTCATTAGCTAAATTAGCTGATGTACATGTGTGTATTAAAGTTGAACAAGAAGCATGCCCCTTAGGGCTTGCTCCAACGGCAAGTACAACGGCAACTTTAGTGATGGGCGATGCCTTTGCTGTCGCTTTACTTGAAGCTAGAGGCTTTACAGCTGATGATTTTGCATTATCTCATCCAGGTGGCAGCTTAGGTAAACGTTTATTACTGACTTTAAAAGATATTATGCATAGTGGCATTCACATTCCGACTGTAAAATGTGATGATATTATAAAAGATGCACTGATAGAAATGTCTGAAAAAGGGCTTGGTATGACTGCAATAGTAAATGTCAACAATCAACTTCAAGGTATTTTTACTGATGGTGATTTAAGACGAGTTCTAGAGCTTAAAATTGACATTCATAATACAAAAATCAGTGAAGTCATGACGACACAATGCACTACAGTTAATCCAGATATGTTAGCCGCTCAAGCTTTAAATATTATGGAAAATAAGCGTATTAATGGCTTATTAGTGGTTAATGAATCACAACAACCCATTGGTGCACTCAACATGCAAGATTTATTAAAAGCAGGTGTATTTTAATGTCTGATAAAAAAACCATTGAAGCACTTTCATTTTCAGAGCTCTATCAAGATGTTTCAAAAGAAACAATGCTATTAGCCAGTAAAATAAAATTGCTTATTTGTGATATCGATGGCGTATTTTCTGATGGTCGCATTTATTTAGGTAATCAAGGGGAAGAGTTAAAAGCCTTTAATACTAAAGATGGTTTTGGTATTAAAGCCTTGATTAATTCAGGTATTGAAGTTGCGGTGATCACTGGAAGGAAATCAAACATAGTACAAAATAGAATGACAAACTTAAATGTAAAACACATTTATCAGGGTCAAGAGGATAAACTTATTTCATATCAACAGCTCAAAGATGATTTATCTTTAACTGACTTTGAAATAGCCTATATAGGTGATGACGCACCAGACTTACCTGTGATGAAAGAAGTAGGCTTTGCAGTTGCAGTTAATGACGCACATCCGTTAATAAGCCATATTTCAGATTATAAAACCATGTTACCCGGTGGCTTTGGTGCAGTGAGAGAATTAACTGACCTATTAATGCTGGCACAAAATAAAGTTTTATTATGTGAAGGCATTAGTGCATGAATCTAGCGAGACTGATCCTCAGTGCTATATTTATCGCTATCATGTTATGGTTATGGTACCCGTACCTAACCACCAGCAAAATAACGGCAACTACTATTCCTGAAATCGAAATTTTTCCCGATTATACTGCCAATGTATTAAAGCAAACTGTTTTTAACAAGCAAGGTGAAATCAGTCATAAAGTCACAGCTACAAGAATGGAGTTATATCAAGAACTAGGCTTTACGTATTTTTCAGAGCCTACTTTTACTTTATTTTCTGAAAATGATATCTGGGCAATTAGTGCCACTGAAGCGACTTTATATGAGAATAATGATAATAAAAAATTGATATTAGAACAAAATGTAGTGGCTAAAAACCTAAACCCTATCGCTATGGTTCAAAAGATAACCACAGAACAAATAGAGGTTTATATTCAAGATTCAACCATGCATTCAAATCAGTTAATCACTATGACTGGGCCCAACTTAGTAATAACGGGTAAAGGTCTCAATGCAGATTTAAAAAAAGAAACCCTTGAATTAATAAACCATACTCAAACAATTTACTACGATAAAGAAAATTATGACCAATAAAACAATTTATAAAAAAAGATTTATCATTGCTGCATTGGCCCTCATTAGTAGCTTTAATATACATGCAAAAGAACTTATCGGTAAAGTATCTATCTCAGCTGATACACAGCAAGCTGATTTAAAAAGAAACATTGTTATCTTTAAAAATAACGTTGATATCAATCATACAGATAGAAATATTAAAGCAGATTTATTAGAAGTTCATAGAAGAACCGAGTTAGGTAAAGAAAAGCAAATACTTATCGCGACAGGTAACCCTGCAACTTTTAGCGGAAAACTAAAAGATGGTAGCCCTGTTACTGCTAGCGCAACAAATATTCGCTATGATGTTAAAGCAGGTACTCTCACTTTTAAAGGCAATGCAAAAATAAATCAAAGTGGTCAATCCATGAGTGCTAAAACCATTGTATATGATCACCTTAAAGAACTTATCACAGCAAAAAAAGATAAAGACTCAGACCAAAGAGTACATACAGTTTTAACACCAGTGAAAAAAGAGACTCCTCCTGTAAAAAATGAAGAAAAAAATAAAATAGGTAATCATTAATGAGTGTGTTACAAGCGGCACAGCTCGCAAAAAGCTATAATGGTAGGCAAGTTGTAAAAAATGTGAGTTTAGAAGTTAAAGCAGGTACTATTGTTGGCTTATTAGGACCAAATGGTGCTGGAAAAACGACTTCCTTTTATATGATAGTGGGTCTAGTACCTAGCGATAAAGGCACTATTAAAATTGATGATGAAGATATCACCTTACAACCTATGCACAATCGTGCACGTATGGGCATAGGGTATCTGCCGCAAGAGTCATCTATTTTTAGAAAGTTAACCGTATGTCAAAATATCATGGCGATCTTAGAGACCCGTAAACACCTTAATAAACAACAAAGAGAAGATGTACTTAACGATTTATTAGATGAATTTAATATTTGCCATATTCGTGATAGCCAAGGTATGGCATTATCAGGGGGTGAGCGACGTCGTGTTGAAATTGCACGTGCATTAGCTGCTGAACCAAAATTTATATTACTAGATGAACCATTTGCTGGTGTTGATCCTATTTCAGTATTAGATATCAAAAAAATTATTCAACATCTTAAAAACAGAGGAATAGGTGTTTTAATTACAGATCATAATGTTCGTGAAACTTTAGATGTCTGTGAAAAAGCCTATATAGTGTCTCATGGTGAACTTATCGCATCAGGTACACCTGAATCAGTGTTAGCAGATCAAACTGTGCGAGATGTTTATCTTGGTGAACAATTTAAACTATAAGAAAATATTAAAAGAAATATGGGCTATACTCAAAATTAAGTAAAAATGAGTGTATTTTATTTAGATATTATAAGGATTGTTAAAATTTAATGAGGCAATCACTACAGCTTCGTCTTGGACAACAACTAACGATGACACCTCAATTGCAACAGGCTATTCGTCTATTACAATTAAGTACGTTAGATCTTCAGTTAGAGATACAAGAAGCACTAGAAAGCAACCCGCTCTTAGAGCTTGATGAGCAAGATTTGAATACTGAAGAAAAACCTTCAGCTTCAGATACTGAAGAAGTCATTCCAACAGCTCAAGTAGAAATGGAAAGTTCCGAGGCTTTAAAACAAGATACGCTTACCGACGAACTTGCTATGGATGTTAGCTGGGATGAATATGTCAGTGCTGCACCTGTTACATCAGCAGGACCGGCTCCAGAGGATGATTTAGCATATCAAGGCAGCACTTCCGAATCATTACAAGATTATTTAATGTGGCAATTACGCCTCACACCTTTTAGCCCAACAGATGAAGCAATCGCTACTGCAATAGTAGAAGCCGTTGATGAATCAGGCTACTTAACTATCACCGCACAAGATATTTTAGATAGTTTAGGCTCTGAAGAAAATGAAGTTGAATTAGATGAAGTTGAAGCAGTACTAAAGCGTATACAAGTTTTTGATCCTATCGGCATAGCCGCACGAAGTCTTTCTGAATGCTTATTAGTTCAACTAAATCAATATGATAAATCAACGCCTTGGCTTACAGAAACCAAACATATTTTAAAAGAATATGTTGAACTACTTGGAGCAAGAGACTATCGTAGTTTGATGAAAAAAACTAAGCTAAAAGAACCTGAATTAAAACAGGTAATGGACCTTATCCATAGCTTAAATCCTAAACCAGCATCTAGCATAGTAAAAGAACAAACCGAATATGTTATCCCCGATGTGACGGTCAAAAAAATAAAAGGGCGTTGGGCTGTTGAGTTAAATTCAGATACGATGCCAAAAATAAGGGTAAATAATCACTACGCTTCTATGATTGGCTCTTCAACTACTGATAACCAATTCATACGTTCACATTTACAAGAAGCTAAATGGTTTATTAAAAGTATTGAAAGCAGAAACGAAACTTTATTAAAAGTTGCCAATTGCATTGTGATGCAACAACAGGCATTCTTTGAACATGGTGATGAAGCAATGAAGCCAATGGTACTTAATGACGTTGCTGAAATGGTCGAAATGCATGAATCAACAATTTCACGTGTCACGACACAGAAATATATGCATACACCACGTGGTATTTATGAACTGAAGTATTTTTTCTCTAGCCACGTAAGTACAGAAAATGGGGGGGAGTGTTCATCAACAGCTATTCGAGCACTTATCAAAAAACTAGTTGCCGCAGAAAATCAAGCTAAGCCATTAAGTGATAGTAAAATTGCGGATATTTTAGCAGATCAAGGAATTAAGGTGGCCAGAAGAACGATAGCAAAGTATCGTGAATCGCTGTCCATCCCACCGTCCAATCAGAGAAAATGTTTAATCTGATACGTAAAATAGAAGGAAATACGCTTATGCAATTAAATTTAACAGGTCGTCATGTGAATATCACAGATCCATTAAGAGACTATGTAACAAACAAATTCGCTAAGCTTGAAAGGCATTTTGATCATATCAATAACGTACATGTTATTTTAGATATTGAAAAGCTATCTCAAAAAGCCGAAGCAACACTCCATGTTAACGGAGGTGAACTTTTTGCAACCTCCGAGCATGCTGATATGTATGCCGCTATTGATAGTTTAATTGATAAATTAGATCGACAAATTATAAAACATAAAGAAAAATTATCAAGACATTAAATATGATTAATTCCTTTTTATCAAAGGACTGCACCAAAGCTGCAGTCCTTTTTCATAGCAAAAAAAGAATACTTGAATATATAAGTCAGATAGCGCAACAAAAATTACCTGATCTGAGTGAACAAGAAATCTTAGATTCTTTATTAAAACGTGAAAAACTCGGTAGTACAGGGATTGGTAAAGGGATAGCAATTCCTCATGGTCGACTGTCAAATATAGATGAAACAGTGGCTATTTTAGTTGTAAATGCCGAACCTATCGCATTTGATGCGATAGACGATCGTCCTGTTGATATTTTTATCGCATTGCTAGTACCGGATGCACAATGTCAAACCCACTTAAAGACGTTATCAGCAATAGCTGATAAACTCAAAGATAAACAATTTTGTAAAAAGTTACGTCATGCCCAATCAGATCAATGTTTATATGACATAATGACACTTTAATAAAGCTATAATTAGTCATAACAATTTTTAGCTTAAGCAAAAGTGAAAAAGCATAAGGAAAACTCAGTGCAACTTATCATTATTAGCGGTCGTTCAGGATCAGGAAAATCAGTCGCTTTACGCGTATTAGAAGATTTAGGTTATTATGCTGTTGATAATATTCCTGTAAATCTGCTCCCTTCACTTGTCAGAAGTGTATCTGATAATTATGATAAAATAGCTGTTAGTATTGATGTTAGAAACCTGCCAGCGCAACAAGAAGAGTTTAATGAAATTCTTGATTACTTGCCTGAATTTGTCAAACCAAGTTTATTTTATTTAGATAGTGATGATGCAACTTTAATTAAACGCTTTTCAGAAACACGTCGCCTTCACCCTTTATCTATGGATAATCAGCCTTTAGATCTGGCTATTAAGCAAGAAAAAGAACTCTTAGATATGTTACTTACTAATGCCAATTTTATCATTGATACTACTGATTTAAGTGTTCATCAACTGGCAGAATCAATTCGTGAAAAAGTGCTAGGAAAAAAAGATAAGCAACTCATCATCACTTTTGAATCTTTTGGTTTTAAATATGGCATGCCAAAAAATGCTGATTATGTTTTTGACGCAAGGTTTTTACCAAACCCACATTGGGAGCCTGAACTAAGGCCTTTAACCGGCTTAGATCAACCTGTAAAGGATTACCTAGCAAGTCACAGCATAGTGCAAAAATTTAATTGGCAAATTCAAACTTTTTTACAAACTTGGTTGCCACATTTAGAAAGAAATAATCGTAGCTACCTAACAATTGCAATTGGTTGTACTGGCGGAAAACATAGATCTGTGTATTTAGCGCAATCACTTTCTGACAGTTTTTCTAAAAGCCATAAAAATGTAAAAGTTCGTCACCGCGAACAAGATACTCACGGTAAATAATGCGATATCAAGATACTTTTTTAATAGAAAACCGTTTAGGGCTTCATGCCAGAGCAGCATCTGTTTTGGCGCAACTTGCTATTTCTTTTGATGCTAAAGTTATATTGCAGCAAGGAGATAAAAAAGCTGAAGCTGATAGCGTACTCGCTTTAATGTTATTAGAAGGCGCTCAAGGTAAACAAGTGAAAGTAACTTGTAGCGGACCTGATGCCAAGCTTGCACTAAAAACGATTGGCGAGTTAATAGCTGATAAATTTCACGAACAAGAATAATAAAATAAGACAAAATGCCTGAAGCGTTAGAACAAGATTACACACAAAAACAACTACTGGAAGTAAATAAAGCTCTCAGTAGCGGCATGTTTGTGCATGTTAGACGTATGCTAGCTCATATGGCTGATTGTGATATTGCGCTATTAATTGAATCATCTCCCTATAAAGGGCGTGCTGTTCTTTGGCAACTTGTAGACCCAGATGTACAAGGTGAAATTCTAGAAGAGTTATCAGAAGACGTTCGTAGTGGTATTATTGCGCAAATGGATCCCACACTCATTGCTGCCGCCACTGCAGATATGGATGTAGATGATTTAGCAGAAGTATTGCGTAGTCTTCCCGATGCTGTTTATCAAGAAGTTATTGGCTCAATGGATAGTCAAGATCAAGAAAGAGCAACTTTAGCACTTTCTTATCCTGAAGAATCCGCTGGTGCTTTGATGAATACGGACACTGTTACAATTCGCCCAGATGTAACCATTGATGTGGTATTAAGATATTTACGCCTTAAAGGTGAACTACCAGATGCCACCGATGAACTTTATGTTGTAGATAAAAACAATCAATTTTTAGGTGGCGTATCACTGGCGTCTTTACTTACCAGTAACCCAGGTTTAACCGTTCGTGCGATTATGGAAGATGAATACGAATCGATTCCTGTTACTATGGATGAGTCTGAAGTGGCACAATTATTTGAGAGACATGACTGGATTTCTGCACCTGTTTTAGATGAAAATCAACATTTATTAGGTCGTATCACTATCGATGACATTGTTGATGTTATTCGTGAAGATGCTGAGCATAGCATGTTAAGTATGGCTGGTCTTGATGATGAAGCTGATACATTTGCACCAGTAGTACAAAGTACGCAACGCCGCTCAATATGGTTAGGTGTAAACTTAATTACAGCACTAAGTGCTGCATTTGTTGCAAGCTTTTTTGAATCCACTTTAAGTATATTGCCCGTATTGGCTGTATTAAATGGTATAGTGCCTTCGATGGGCGGCGTAGCAGGTAGTCAAACTCTGACTCTCGTGATACGCGGTATGGCTGTGGGACATATAAATACAGCTAACCAAAAATCACTTATTCACAAAGAGTTAGCAATTGGCGCTCTGAATGGCATAATTTGGGCGATATTAATCGCTTCTGTTGTCGCACTTTGGCAATGGGATTTTAACTTAGGGTTAGTCATTGCTTTTGCTATGTTTATGAATTTACTTTCAGCTGGTTTAGCTGGTGCTTTTATACCATTAATGCTTAAGAGAATGAATATTGATCCAGCATTGGCAGGTGGGGTTATTTTAACGACAGTAACAGATATCGTGGGTATTTTTGCCTTTTTAGGCACTGCAACTTGGTTTTTAATTTAATATAGTGTCATACTGAATTAAACTTTAACCTCTATAATTTTGTCGATGGCGTGCATAACTACAATGTTCAGGGCTTCATTGAGCTTGTCATCGCTCACGACCTTACTGAGACTGTGCCAACGCCGTGTTACTTTGCTTTTTGATGAACCCCATCACTCAGTAAAATATCATCTCGCAATTGGTGGATCACTTGCCTTTGTTGTTCGACCAAATCACTGTATTTGTATAACGCTTTGCGTCTATCAAGATTCTCGCCTTCTAGCACCCGCTGGCCGTGGGCAATGTTTTTTTCTGATTTTGTACTGAACACACGATCAGACTTGTCTATTCGAATACAGGACTTTCGTGGTGGAATAACACAGGCTTTCAATTGGTATAACTGGTCAAACTCTTGTGCTGCCAGTACTGCAGTACCGGTCATGCCGCTAACTTTTTTAAACAGGCACATTAAATGTTGCAAGGTGATTGAGCCTAGCGTTTGACCTTCCCTTTTGACTGGCAGGCCTTCTTTGGATTCCAATGCTGATTGCATACTATCGGGCCAACGACGTTTTTCGGCAATTCGGCCGGTAAATTCATTAATCAGTTTGATGCTGTTACCTGTGACTATGTAATCGATGTCTTTGACCAGTAAAACCTCGATGGTAGCGCCAGATTGGCACTAGATATTAACGACAAATTATTGATTGCAAATAGTTTTTTATAGTAAAATTGTTAATCTATTTTACGAATTCCGCTTTCCGTTAAATGAACAGAGGTGCTTAATTCGTCGGTCGCATAATCGTTTTTTATATTAATCAACGTGCGTTTCGCTACTATAATGGCTGAAAGAGCGCTTAAAAAAAGCCGTATGAAACTGAATCCTAGTGACAAAATCAAAGAACAAGCCAGTAAAATTCCATATAAGGTAAATGAAAAAGGCCTGTACGCCATTATGCCCAAAGAACAAATGCGCAAAGAGGGTATTCCTTCCCTGATAGATTCGATACATATTGCTTTTCACAGCTGGTGAATTACATACAACAACTGTCAATGACAATGTAATTGAGGACCGTAAAAAAGCTGGTGATTGGGCTAGTGATTTACTTAATGATGATTGGAGTTCTGATGCTGCTTAATAATATATTTCCCAAAATTGTTTTAAAAAGTCTGAATTTAGACTGTTATTGACATATCATCCCAGT
>NZ_NQMR01000157.1 GCF_002276045.1 Pseudoalteromonas sp. NBT06-2
TTTAATTAAAAAAACTTGACGTATAAATCCATATTTGATCTATTACTTATCTTTAGATGATGGAAAAATAATGGTGTCGTATTCTACAAAAAATATTGATCATTTAGGTTTGGTTGCTGGCATGAACAAAGTACTCCTGACCAGTGTGACGATAAGCTTATATTTTATAGTCAACTAGTTGAGGCTATGATCCTAAATGAATTAGGTTGCGTTGACCGCCTTTATACCCAAGCTACTTGGAAATGCATGATTTCAGCGGGAGTTTAAATATGTATCCACAATATTTAAAAGATCGCCCTGTTGAACGTCTTATCGGTGGAGATCAAAGCTGAGTATATTAATGACGATGCGCTAGAGCACCGATTAGTTTAAAATATAAACACCAGAAAAATCACACAGGCAAGGCGTATTAGTGAATGGAATAGTGGGCTATTTCGAGCTGATACAACGTAGCATGTGTGATTTTTGGCCATTCCCTGCGGGCGAGGCTAAAATTTCCGTATACTGCGTTAAATTTTCTTGATGGAGAATAACTAGACCTACAAAAATTTTCCTAGTCTACGAAAATTTAGGCTCTCGCTGGTGACTATATTTTAAACTGAACGGTGCTCTAGGTTGTTGCCTTGATAAACTTTATGAAACGGGCGTGTCAAACATCTATCAAACTTTATCGGCTAGTATTGTGAACACTTAGGCTTGCCATGCGAAAGCATTAATTTAGATTCGACCAGTATTCATGTTGATGGTAATTATGAGTATGATGAATAGCCAAACGGTTCAGTTAGTTCGAGGATATAGTCGTGATCATCGTCCAGAGTTGAATCAAGTTTGTACTTAACCTGATCGCTGAAAACAAAGCAGGTATCCCTATATACCCAAACCACTTCAAGATGCAGGATTCAGTTGGAATTAGAAATGCTTTAGGCAAGGCATTGATTGAAGAACATGGTTATTCCCTTTTCAAAATCAATAACGCTGCATAAAGTATTTATAAACCAACCTTACAGGGTGATAGTCAGTGCCATTATTTTTATTGAATTTAACTACCGCTTCAATCATATGTTATTCATATAAATCACTATCATCATTCAATCTTCCGTATAATTTTTTGAACCAATCAAAAGCTTTATTTAATGCCATGTCGATAGCTGAATAATGCAGCTCTTCAATTTCCATTAAAATACCTTTTTACAGTGATGAGTTGTATTAATTTAGGTTCATGCTTGGGTTTTAGGGTTTGTAAATGTATGATGTGGGGTTGGAGGTTAGATAACTCTGGCTACCCGTATTAGTTGCTAACCTTACCACATACACCAATTGAAACTTTATCTTAATAGCCAATGATCAGAATCATCTTGTTATCGACTGCTAGATGAACAACATGTTTATTGAATAGCGTTTTTACCCAGGTATTTGGCAATAAAAAAACCGCTTTCGCGGCTTTAAGTTTTTAAAAAGTGACTATCAATATTTTCGAACTATTCTCTTAATCCAAGGCATATGCTCAGAAACCCTGGCATATACACCCGGATACTGTGCTCTAGCACAACCTATCCCCCAACTAACAATTCCAATCTGTTGTCTATCAAACTCCTGTCCTACTATTAAAGGCCCGCCACTATCGCCACTACAGGAATCCTTATCTGGGGACGAGGCACATAACATGCCAGCTGTAATACCACCAGGTGCAGCAGCGCCGTAATTATTTCTACAGCGCTCATTACTCCAAACATTTATATTAACTTTTTGTAATGCATCAGGGGCAAGTCCGCCTTCACTCAACGCCCCCCATCCTGCAGCTGTTGCTGTGTAGCCTGTATATTGATTATAACCTTCCGCTAATTCTATAGGTTTAATATACTCAGAAAATATGACATCCTCTTCAAGCGTTAAAATTGCAACATCATTATGTAAAGTAGTTGAACTAAAGCCTTTATGCCTTATAACTCTTTTGACTCTAAAATTTCTTTGCCCTGAATCCTCTCTGCGCAAATGATGCGATCCTAATTCAACTCTAAGATTTTGGACATCGTGATGACTCATATGCGCAACACAATGCGCAGCCGTGAGTATATGTTTTTCATCTATAAGTGAACCACCACAAATCTGTTTTGATGCTGCCGCTATTGCAGATTAAAAAACGTATCAATGTGGCTTTAATTTTCCAAAAGACAAATGGTAGAGATACATTTTTAAGATTCAACAGTGATTTATTGTTCTCTCATAATATACCCAAGCTACTTGGAAATGCATGATTTCAGCGGGAGTTTATCAAGTGGCTTGGGTATATTCCCCTTAACATGCAAGCAAAGGTTACATTAACAATCCTGCCGTAACTATATATGCAACCCAACTACAGCAGCAATATATTGCAATCACTAAAGCATGCAACATTTATATTTTTCTATTGTATGGTGAAATTTATTTTAAACCCACGTCAAAATATAAATTTTTGAAACAATAGTTGTCAGATGCCTATACAGCGAAAACGCTTTTCAAAAGAAATTGTTCCCGACTATTTATCACGATTTAACCCTTGATATTCGCTAGTAGTTATTGTTAAATAAAGGAAAGTTATTTATACGGTGAAAGTATTTCAACAGAAGATTTTCACTTAATTAGTCATTCACACTACTGGGCGTACACAAGGCGATACTATCGGTGCAATTTTTGTACTGTGCTTCAAAATTGACCCAGAGCGCCGCGTTAAATTATATGAGTTGCCAATGAGATATTTATCGATATTTTTCATGTTAGTTATTTGCTCACCTCAAACATGGGCTGAAGTTACTTCGAAAGAATTATTCAAGACTATTAATGAACGTCTGAGCTATATGGAAGATGTTGCTTTATTCAAGGCACAAAAAAGCCTTCCCATTGAAAATATTGAACGAGAAAAAGTGGTGCTCGATCAAGCCAAAATATCCGCCCATATTAAAGGGCTTGACCCAGCTCATATCGAAGATTTTTTTAATGCACAAATCGCTGTAGCTAAGGCAATTCAATTTCGATATCGTGCAGATTTACTTTCGCAGCCTTCTGTTGTAAAACCAAAAGATCTGCAAAAAGAAGTTCGCCCAGCTTTACTTGACCTAGGCGATCAGATTATCAAACAAATAATGGCTTACATCAAAACTCATGGTTCAATTGATTCAACATTATTTTCAGAGTTTGATTCAAGTATCAACATAAAATACGTTACAACTTCAGATAAAAAGCTGTTATTTGGAGCCTTGCGGAAAGTTAAACTATTACCAGTAAAGTAATTTAATCAGTAACCCTTACCAGCCAATGGTTGCTGTTCTACTTGATACATTAACCGTTAAAACAGGCTATTTTGACACTAAAAAAGTGTATTTAGCGCTTTTTTAGTGAAATAAGCTGAGTTATTTTGATTGTATTATTCTTGATTGGCTGGCTCTAGAACAGATACTTGAACAGTACCAATACTTTTCAATATCAACTTTTAAATCTTAGGTGTCAAATGCAACTGACGCACCTAATAATGCGCGGTGATACCATTAAAAATCGGTTTAAGTTGCAAATTCATAAATTTTTCCATCAGGGTCCATCTATACCATGATACCTCAAAATGCGCGATTTCAGCGAGAATTAAACCGGATTTAGGTAAGGAATTAATTGAAGGTAATGGTTGTTCCCTTATCAAAATTAATAACGCCAGCAGCAGTTTTAATGATCTAATCTCAAATTGCTTATTTTTATGATCTAATAGCCTATATATTTATCACTATGTAAAAGAGACGGGTCAATATTAATCAGTTAATTAACGGAATTGGTATTATCTTACTTTCTACTTTAACTCACTTCTGATTTTTTTATTCCTAATAAAATTAATAATCAGTAAAATAATGAACCACCAGAACTTTGTTTTTCTTCAGGCTCAGGGGGCTCAGTAGTTGTGATTTCTTGGCTAAGCACTGAAGTTTGATGGTGTTCATCTGTCACTGTTAATGTCACAGTAAAGTTGCCCACATTTGTATAACTATGGTTTGTCGTAATGGAATCTGCATTAGTTGAATCGCCAAAATCCCCTCATCCAGTTGATGGAAAAATTAGTCAACTTGGTGATATTCTTGATGATCGATTGATCCAAGCAAAAGGTCATGATTTTAGTTTACAAACACTACTTGGTGGTGAAGAGAAAACAGCTGTACCTTTTCAGGGTCGTAAATTTGCAACTATACCCAAGCCACTTCAAGATGTGAGGTTCAGGACTGCTGAGCAATTCATGATCTAGGCGCATCTTTGCATTAATGGTTACTCCCTTAAAAAAAGATGGAACAACGAGCATGATTTGCTCAGAAGTCCCTGTAAGGTTGGTTTATAAATACTTTATGCAGCGTTATTGATTTTGAAAAGGGAATAACCATGTTCTTCAATCAATGCCTTGCCTAAAGCATTTCTAATTCCAACTGAATCCTGCATCTTGAAGTGGTTTGGGTATATACCTTTAGCCCCTAAAGATTATCACCGTATTCATATGCCTGTTGATGGTACTTTAAAGCAAATGATTTACGTATCAGGCGATTTATTCTCAGTTACCCCACTGACAGCGCAAAATGTGCCAAATTTATTTGCCAGAAATGAACGTGTCGTTGCTATTTTTGATACTGAAATTGGTCCACTTGCGATGGTGTTAGTTGGGGCAACGATTGTTGCTAGTATCGAAACTATTTGGTCAGGTACAGTGACACCTCCTGCAGGTAAAAAAATATTTAGCTGGGATTACCCAACAGAAGGTGATGATAAAATATGTTTGAAAAAAGGGGAGGAAATGGGGCGATTTAAACTTGGATCTACGGTTATTCTTGCTTGGTCACAGCAAGCGGCTGAGTTTTTAAAAGGTCAAAACCCAGAGACTGTGACGCGAATGGGACAGCCATTTGCTAAAATAACAAAATAGGCAATATTAAATAACAAATAGTGGGGATAATTCTACCCCACATTTCGTATCACTAGATCCTTATTTTCCTAATACCGAATAAAACAAATATTAAATAAAATAACGAACCTCCTGAGCTTTGCTTTTCTTCAGGTTCAGAAGTTGGTTCAGGGATAACAGCTTCAGACACTGTGACCTCTTTACTAATCGTTGATGTTTGATTATGTTCGTCTGTTACAGTTAACATTACAGAATAACTCCCTGTATTTTCATAACGATGCTCTGGGGTGATTGAATCTGAGTTATTTGAATCACCAAAATCCCACGCGTAAGTTAATGTTGCACTATCTATATCTGTCGTTGCTGAAGCGTCAAATTGGCAGGTTTTTTCTGTACAACTAGTCGTAAATTGAACATTTGGCTTTATTAACTCTGTGATATTTATATTGATAGTAGTTTCACCAATATAGCCCCATATATTATTTTCAACACGATGAATTAATTTATGTTCACCTAAACTGGCTAAGATAAATTCAGCCGTTTGACCTAAGGCTGCTCTTCCGTCTTCTAAATACCAATAATATGAAAAATCATCGTCTTTTTCTGTTGTTTCAAATTGACAAAATGCACCAGTGCAGCTAATGGAAGCTGTTGCAGAAGGTGTTTTTCCTTCTAGTTTTAAAGCAGAAACAGGGCCTGCTTGATTATTTTCATCAATTGCTTGGAAATAAATAACAGATGCATCTGAGTCAAAAAGTTCAACAGAGATCTGCTCGACACTTGAGTCAGCATCATTATCTGTAAATTGAGCTAACTGAGTATTATGCGCATTGGGGTATTCATTAATGCTATAGCTAACTGATTTTATATTTTGAGTAGGTTCAATACCGAGTTTATTGCTAAAGCGTGTATCTGTTGCCGTGGCTTCAACAATTAAACTCATACGATCTACCTGAGTTACTTTTAGCTCAGTAATATCAGGGCCTGATGTCATTAAGTAAGGGGCTTCAACCACTTTGGCCGCATAAATTAATGCTTTTAGATTATCTGGTTTTATTTTATTTTCATAGGTACTACATTGTTGAAAAAAAGCAGTGCCTAATTCAAAAGTAATGTGTGCTATGCCCAGTTCACCATAGGCTAAATTATCAGATGTTCCATCTGTAGGATATAAACCCACTGATTGATATGGCTCGTATCCATTAAAGTAGGCGAGTTTTCTTCCTAGTGCTTGTAGTCCTTTATTATTAGGTGCTATGGTTTCTGTATGGCCAAAAGGCCAAAGTATCAGTTCACTGTAGCTATGAATATCCAAATATAAACCTTTAGTATCAACAGGCGCAGCATCGGTATCTTTATCACCTCGTACATCGGGGTAAATTGAACGAACATAGTTCTCGATTGCAGATACTTCAGGTTCAGAGCCAGGAGCTGTACCTCTATAGGTTATATCGCATTCATTTCCGCTTGAACCTCCAGATACAGTATTCCAACCAAATGAAAAGTTTCGGTTCAAATCAACACCAACTTTCAATACATGGCAGTGATTTTCATTATTATTTTTTCGTTGATCAATACCTGATTCTGCTAGTTTTCTACCATCGGGATTGGTTTGAAATAAAATATGGATTTGATGGCGGTTTAAAATCCAATTGATATCAGGATCTGACTCAAAATTATTTAATAAGGTTTTTGCAAAATCTAATGTGAGTGCTGCTGTAGTATATTCTCTAGCATGCATTGCACTTTGTATGAATAAAATAGGCGGGTCTATTAACTCTTTATTGCCAATTTTCAAAACTTTTAAATCATAGCCATCGCCACCATTTTGTTTTTGCCAAGAGTCACCTATATCTATCCATTGTGTTAAATCTGGATATTGAGTTACGAGTTTATCAGCTTCAAAAAATGTTTCTTCTACGGTTTCATAACAGCTAAACCCTGGTATTCCAGAGTTTTGGTTATTCGTTTTTTGACTGTTATTTTTTATATTATTAAGCTTTTCTTGCCATTGATGAGTTGCAGGTGTGAGAGTTATGCCTTTACTTTTTAATAAGATAACTTCTTGTTCATTTAGCTCTAGTAATAAGCCGTTACTTTCACTGGCAAGTAAAGCATGATGGAAACTGATCTTAGTTTTTATTTCTTGTTGAGCGTCAGTAAATTTAGCGAGGTAAATAGATTGTGAGTTACTCGCTAAAGCCAGGGTAGAAGCGAATACTAAGCTACTTATTAATACCATTATAATTTCCTATTACTAAGATCTAAATACTAAGGTAATACTTTGGTTAAATTATGTCTATGGCATTATGTAAATATTTGTGAGGTTAGAGTCAGTAAAATAGAAATGTTTATAACAGTGAAAGACGAGTAATATTTATTGCTCGTCTTTAATATTTTAGATGTTGGTTAGAAAATAAAATCTTCGCTATCCAGTGCCATAATTGAGTCTGCACCGTTTAATATACATGCAACATGTCCTTTTGCTTTTGGTAGCATGCGTTGAAAATAGAATTGTGCAGTTTTAATTTTAGCTTGATAAAATTTAGTATCTTCAGAACATTCGGCTAGTTTCTGTTGTGCGGTTTTGGCCATACGTGCCCAAAAGTAAGCTAAAGTGACATAGCCTGAGAACATTAAATAATCAACCGATGCCGCACCGATTTCATCTGGATTGGCTATGGCTTTGGTGCCGATTGTTTGAGTAAGTTTTTGCCATTGTTCTAGATTTTTTAATATAGGTTCTACAAATTCAGTCATGTTTTCATCTGCTGAATTTTGTTGGCAGAATGGAATTACTTCTGCCGCAAATGCTTCTAATAGTTTTCCTTTAGAGCCTAATACTTTTCGTGCTAATAAATCGAGTGCTTGGATACCTGTGGTGCCTTCATATAAACAGCTTATTTTAGTATCACGCATGATTTGTTCCATACCCCACTCTTTAATAAAGCCGTGACCACCATAAACTTGTACGCCATGACTGGCACATTCCATACCCATCTCAGTTAAAAATGCCTTTGCGATGGGGGTTAATAAAGCGAGTTTGTCATTTGCTTGTGCTTTTACGGTTTGATCTTTTCCAGCATGCGTTGTATCAACCAACTGGCCTAAATAGCCAATTAAAGCACGACCGCCTTCGGCAATAGACTTTTGAGTGAGTAACATTCGACGTACATCTGGATGAACTATGATAGGATCTGCATTGCCTTCTGGATTTTTTACACCTGATAATGAGCGCATTTGTAATCTATCTTTTGCATAAGCAACAGAGCCTTGGAATGCAAGTTCTGCTGCAGCTACACCTTCCATTGCAACACCTAAACGCGCCGAATTCATAAAGGTAAACATGCAATTTAAACCACGATTTTCTTCACCTATTAAATAACCTTTTGCATTATCAAAGTTAATAACACATGTTGCGTTAGCATTGATCCCCATTTTATGTTCTATAGAGCCACAGGTGACTTGGTTACGATCTCCTTTTTGACCATTTTCATTGACATTAAATTTAGGTATGATAAATAGTGAAATACCTTTTACACCTGAAGGAGCATTTGGTGTTCGTGCTAAAACAATATGGACTATATTGTCAGATAAATCGTGCTCACCTGCTGAAATGAAAATTTTAGAACCTGTAATAGCATAAGAACCATCTTCATTAGGCTCGGCTTTTGAGCGCAACATGCCTAAATCTGTACCACAATGTGCTTCAGTTAAACACATAGTTCCCGTCCACTCTCCTGATACAAGATTAGACATAAACATTGTTTTTTGTAGTGCTGAACCATGATTTTCTAATGTGGCAATCGCACCATGGCTTAAACCGGGATACATAGCAAAACTATGATTTGCTGTAGACATCATTTCTGCAACAGCGTTATTAAGGGAGTGAGGAAGCCCCTGACCGCCAAAGTTTATATCTTGTGATAAAGTAGGCCAACCACCTTCTACATACTGATTATAAGCTTCTTTAAAACCATCTGGTGTAGTGACTTCTCCTTCATGCCATTTACAGCCTTGTTGATCGCCTATTTGATTTAATGGAGCGATGACTTGTTCAGTAAATTTACTCGCTTCACTTAAAATTGCATCGACCATATCTGGAGTCGCATCTTCAAAGCCTAGTTTTTTATAATGGATTTCGCAATTTAATAATTCTTGCATTACAAACTTAGTATCACGAAGCGGTGATTTATATTCTGGCATTGTTCTGTCTCCAAATAGAATTTATGAAATTATTGTAATTTACTGGTCGGATGAGTTCAAGTTGTTTTCGATTAAAGCATGAACGTAATAAAAATAAAAGTAAGAAATCAGTATTAATTGATAAAGGTAATCACATATTAGTCTGTTACATCAGGATAAAATGATCTTTACTAAAATAATTGTGTATCTTAAATTGCGCCCTGCTGATAGGTTTTAAATAAGGAAATTAGAAAAATATGAATAATAAAATTGGTTTTATTATTCATATTTTAATGGGCTTAACAGCGTGTGTGACAACTGGGTTAGCCTGTGATGACTATGTTGAGTCCCGTACTATCTCTCAAAAAGATGAGTAATGGTATGCATAATATGATCCTTTTGAAAGTTATGAATATTTAGATGATAAGGATTGTTCATTAATAGAGTAAGTAGGGCATAAAAAATTTGTTACATAGAAGCATTTCAATAAAATTGATTAAGGCTTTTTCGTGTAAGTAAAAGCCTCAAATTTAATGATTTTTAAAGTTTAAATTGATTAACACTTTCATTTAAGTCAGACGCTAAACTATTCAAATTACTGGCTTCACTTGCTAACTCATTTGCATGCTCTGAAGTATTGTTTACTAAGTCGTTAATTGCATTCAAGCTAGTATTAATATCTTCAGCAACTAAAGTTTGCTGTTCAGTCGCTGTGGCAATTTGATGGCTTTGGTCTTGTACAACTGTCACTGAATTACTAATAGCTGTTAGAGATGCCAATACATCTTGTGTTTGCGTAACTGAGCTTTCAGCTTGTTCTTTTCCTTCTAACATCATGGTTGAAGCTTGCTGCGCAATTTGCTGTAATTTTGTGATCATATTTCGAATATCATCGGTAGATTCTTGTGTTCTACTTGCAAGTGAGCGTACTTCATCTGCAACTACCGCAAAACCTCGGCCTTGTTCTCCGGCTCTAGCTGCTTCAAT
>NZ_NQMR01000158.1 GCF_002276045.1 Pseudoalteromonas sp. NBT06-2
ACCTCGGCCTTGTTCTCCGGCTCTAGCTGCTTCAATCGCCGCATTTAGTGCAAGCAAATTAGTCTGATCTGCAATACTGTTAATGACATCCACAACAGCACCAATATTACTGGACTCTTGTTCTAGACCCGATACTATCTGTGATGCTTCACCAATATGGGAGGCAAGTGATGTCATGGCTATTTGAGCATCATTAGATATATCAGTACCCACTTCTGTTAGGCTTTGAACTTCCTGTGCTGCAGAATTGGTTTCTTGGGCATTACGAGATATTTCCAGTACAGTAGAAGCCATTTCAGTCACTGCTGTACTTACGCTATCAACCTGTCGTTTTTCTTGTTGTATTTCATTGTTAGTTTCATAAGATACTTGGTTGAGTTGCCCCGAAGCTACACCAACTTGTTCTGCTTGATGTGCTGTTTTGGCTAGTAAGGTATGTAGTTTATCAATAAAGCTATTCATATGAGTTGCTAACTGTCCAACTTCATCAGTGCGATTCATATCAATTTTTTTAGTTAAATCACCATTACCAGAAGCAATATCTCGCATTATATGAGTTAATTCTGTAATTGGCTTGCTGATCATCTGCGTTGCCCAAAAAATAACAGCAACTATGATGAATAAGATAATTAAAACACTCATACTCGTTGTAAAAACAGCATTATCAACGGGATCTTGAATAATATTCATAGGAATCAACAAGCCAACATACCAGTCAAGCAAAGGTTTATCGAGTTGCAGGCGAGTGTATACAACGTAATAATCTTTTCCTTTGATAGACACTGTTGTATTACCTGTAAAGTTTGATTTCATGGCTGAATTTAATTCAGAAAAACCAGCAGTATGTTTTAAATATTTATCAAGCGCATCTAAACCTTGTTTACCTTTAGGATCTTCATCAGTGATTGAAAGTTTATAGCCAATTTTATTTGAAAGGTGAACAACTTTTTGTTTTTCATCTAATAAGAAACCATAGCCTTTGCCATTAAAGTTAATGGCTTCAATCATATCTGATATTTTATTTAGCTGTAAATCAATACCACCTACCCCAATAAGTTGATTTGAAGCGTTGTATACAGGTTGCTGTAAAGCTGATGATACTGTGCCTTCAGAAAAATCAACTGAAAGTGAGCCAACGTAAAGTTTGTTGTAATTTAAGGCTTCTTGCCACCATGGCCGCTTATATGTGTAATAAGGTTCTCCTTTTACTTCAGAGGTTCTTGCATTTTCTTTGAAATAAACCCCTGTATTTGCAGAACCAAAAAATGCAGAAAGTATATTGTCATCATTACTACTTATGCGTATGAAATCTTGATTAACTTCTTTAAATCCTGCAATGTTATCCGGTTCTATGGTGCGATCATTATATTTTTCAAACCATTTTATAAAATGAGGGTTGGTAACAAATGTTTCAACTAAGCGTCCATACTGAGTAAAGTAAGATTCAATCAATAGTTTTTCTGATTGTATATAATGCTTTGCATTTTGCTCTACTGAAGTGCGAGATAAAGAAGCAATATGATTAACTAAAAAAATTGAAGCAATTATTAATAACACAGTTGTTGTGCCACCAATCAAAAAGAGGATTTTTTTTCGAATAGATAGGTTTTGGATCATAATTAACACTACAGTAACAACGAGAATTAGATAGTGTTAATATAATCATAAATCCTTTAAACTACTAGTATATAGATGGAATGTTAATGAAAAATAATCTGGAAAAGGTTGTTATTTTAGGTTCAGGCTGGCTTGGTAGGGAATTAAGTACTAATTTACAAAAGATTGGAGTGATTACTCAAGAGACATGTCGTTCAAATAAATTGGCAGATGAAAAAATCATTCATTACTTTAATGTAAATAATAAATGTGAATTAGAACATAATGTCAATTTAGAAGGAGCTTATTGGGTTTCTTGCATCACACCTAAAGATAATTACATAGAAAGTTTGCAGCAGGCGATTTATTTAGCTAAAAAATTAAAAATGAAAGGTTTTTTATTGTGCTCATCAACAGGAATTTATCCAAGTGAGTGTGGCCAATACAATGAATTGAGTGAGTTAACTTTAGCGACAGAGCGGCAGAAACTACTCAGTCGTGCAGAGCAAACCATCATGCAGTTATTAGATTTAGGAAAAGTTGTTCGTTTGGCGGGCTTAATAGGACCAAAACGTCACCCAGGAAGGTTTTTGTCTGGAAAAAATTTAAAAATGAGCAGTTTGGCAACGGTGAATATGGTGCATCAAAAAGATGTGGTGAATGGTATTATTAGTTTGTTGCAGCAGTGGAAAACACCTGAACAGATTTTTAACTTAGTGAGCCCTGATCATCCAACTAAAGCTGATTTTTATCAACAAGCATGTTTAATGTTAGAAGAAATTACACCAAGTTTTGAGTCGAATGAGGATGAGACTCGAATAATTGATGGCAGTAAAATTACCCAATTAAGATTTGAATATCAGTATTACTCTTTATTTCAAGCATTGGCAGATTGTTAATTCTCAACTGAATTATTTATAAAGAAAATAAAAAGCCAGCTAAAATAGCTGGCTTTAATAAATGAAGGAATATTACAGCTTATTCATCTTCTTCAACGAATGGTAACTCTAAACCCATTTCTATCATTATCTTTTTAACTTCAGCAGGAATATGATCTGGGTTATCTTTTTTCAGATCTTCATCATTTGGCAAAGGCTGTCCGGTAAAAGCATGTAAAAATGCTTCGCAAAGTAGTTCACTGTTTGTCGCATGACGCAAATTATTGACTTGTCGACGTGTTCTTTCATCAGTTAGTACTTTTAAAACACTTAATGGAATTGAAACAGTTATTTTTTTTACTAATTCTGATTTTTTACCATGTTCTGCGTATGGGTGAACATATTCACCATTCCATTTTGTAGCCATATACTTTAATTGCCTTTTATTCAAACTGCGCTTTTGTTGTCGAGCTAAATTATACTAACCTGACTAGTCTAATAGAACTACTTTATGTAATTTTAACTGTTTTATAGATTCGAAATTTTATCTATTTATCTAAGATAGTCAAATTTGAGATGTTTAGCTATTTAGATGGATAAAAGTTTTGACTTCGCAAACTTATTGAATTAACCTTTTAGACGTCTAAACATCTAATTGATTGTGGGTATCAAAAATGACTCAAGTGAAAAAAGCAACAACAGCTGTAAGAAAAGGTATCGAAGCAGATAAACATCACGGTGCCGTAGTACCGCCTCTTTATTTATCAACGACTTATTCATTTGCTGACTTTGATAAAAAGCGTGCTTACGATTATGGTCGCAGCGGTAATCCGACAAGAGATGTTCTTGCAGAGACTTTAGCCGAATTAGAAGGTGGTGAGAAAGGGATTATCACTGCAACGGGTATGGCTGCAGTGCATTTAATTACACAATTATTATCATCAACAGATACTTTAGTGATCCCGCATGACTGCTATGGTGGTAGTTATCGTTTATTCACAAGTTTAGAAAAACGTGGCTTATTAAAGTTAAAAATACTTAATTTAACTTTAGACAATAGTTTTGATGAAATTCTTAATATCAAACCAAAAGTGATTTGGATAGAAACGCCAAGTAATCCACTATTACGATTAACTGATATTAGTAAAGTTGTTGAAACTGCCTCTAAATGTGGTGCTTTAGTTGCTGCCGATAATACATTTCTATCTCCTGCATTACAAAATCCACTAGAATTAGGTGTCGATATCGTTGTGCATTCAACAACTAAATATATCAATGGTCATTCTGATGTTGTTGGCGGTGCGGTAATAGCAAAAACAGCTGAGCTAGGTGATGAGCTTGCTTGGTGGGCAAATAATATTGGTATTACCGGTGCACCTTTTGATAGTTACCTGACTTTACGTGGTATTCGCACGTTAAATGTCAGAATTAAACAGCATGAGAAAAATGCGATGGCTGTAGCGGAATATTTAGAGTGTAGTCCATACGTAGAGCAAGTGTATTATCCAGGATTAAAGTCTCATCCTCAGCATGAACTCGCTAAAAAGCAGCAAAAAGGATTTGGAGGCATGGTGAGTTTTGATATTAAAGGTGATATCAATGATTCAGCTAAATTTTTAACAAGTGTAGGACAGTTTACTTTAGCTGAATCTTTAGGAGGCGTTGAGAGCTTAATTTGTCATCCTGCAACGATGACGCATGCTGGTATGGATGAAAAAGCAAGATTAGAAGCGGGTGTCGGTGATAAAATGATCCGTGTTTCAGTTGGTATTGAAGATGTTCAAGATTTATTAGATGATTTAGAACGTACTTTTGAAGCAACAAAACCTGGTTTAGATTCAAACGCTTAAGAATCTAAACTGTTAATGATGTAAATATTGCAAATGTTAAGTGCTTAACTTCTGCTTATGAAGCTATTTGGTAAATTGAAATGAATAAATCAGTACATAAATTTGGTGGCTCTAGCCTAAGCTCTGCAGCGCGATATCATGCTGTCACTAATATTATTATCAGCCAATGCCAGTTAGGTGACTCAATTGTCGTTTCTGCTGCAGGTAAAACAACTAATACTTTGGTGAAGTTATGGCAGTGTTACCAGCAAAGTGACGCACAAGGTATTTGCGATGTTGTTAAATTATTAAAAAATCATCAAGTTGAATTAATTAGTGAATTATTAATTGATGAACAACAAGTTCATGCATTAGATAAATTAAATATTGAGCTAGATGTGATAAGTGAATTAGCTCAAAAAAATAATTTAGTTGAAGCGCAGCTTTTAGCCCATGGTGAAGTATGGTCTTCAAGATTACTTGCACAATATTTAACGCAGCTAGAGTATAAAGCACAGTCTTTTGATGCGCGTGATTTACTGTTATTACAAGAAGGCCAACTACAGCATGATATTAATAAAAAAAATTGTGAAGTTTTAAATCAACAACAATTTAATATTATAACCGGTTTTATTGCTAAAGATATTGATGGTGATACCGTAACTCTAGGCCGTAATGGTAGTGATTATAGTGCCACATTAATTGCACGTTATTGTAACGCAAAAAGCGTGACCATTTGGACTGATACCCAGGGGGTTTATAGCACTGATCCAAGAAAAGTCAAACATGCGATTAAATACTCTAAAGTGTGCCGAGAGCAAGCAAACTTATTAGCGCGATTAGGTAATCCAGTGCTTCATGCTAAAACGTTAACTCCATTAAAAGAAACGAACATCAAGCTAGTAGTTAGAAGCAGTTTTGATAGTCATAGTGGTTATACTGAAATAGTAAAAAAGGGCAGCGCAAAACAAAAGCATTTCCTTACCACCTTAGATAATCATGATTTAGTTAAAATAGAAGAGTTAGCAGATGGTGAAATTGGTGAGTTAAGTCAACTTATTCAACATAGCTTGCACCATTTTGAACTTGATGATGATACTTACTTATTAATTCCTGCTCTCTATACTCATACGGTTATTAATCATTTATCGGGGCGCGCCAACTTAATTGAATCTAACTTGTTTGGTTTAGGCATTATCTGTCCAAATTCAGTTGCTCCGCAATTAACAGAGCAAGCAACTCAATTACTACAAAAATACAATATCAACATTCGCTTTACTTTTTCCCAAAAAGATCTTTTAGGTAATGAATATGGTTTGGTATTGTGTGAGCAAGCTTTTGATACTGATTTATTAACTGTTTTACATGATGAATTAATTAGTGATTCTCAAGAGCTTGCTGTGATCGTTGCAGGGTTAGGTAATGTAGGTGCAACCTTTATTGAGCAGTTAGAGTTGCAACTAAAACGTTTAAATCAATTAATACCTGTTAAATTAGTTGGTCTTGTTCGCAGTAAGAAAATGTTATTTGGTACAGATGGTATTGATTTATCTGATTGGCAAAGACAATGGAAAAATTCAGCAATTGCTTTTGAAAAAGAAACGCTTATAAATGAATTAGCGCAATTAGATTATGAACATAAAGTTGTAATTGATATTACAGCAAGTGAAGATTTTAGTTTGTTATATCCTGACTTTGCATCACATGATTGTCATTTGATCAGCGCTAACAAATATGCAGGCACGGCACAAACTTCATGGTATGAAAGTTTAAGAGAAAAATTAGCAGAGCGTAATTTAAAGTGGCGTTATAATACAAGTGTTGGTGCAGGTTTACCTATTAACTTTGCATTAAGTGATTTGCAAAATTCAGGGGATAAAGTTGATCGTTTATCTGGTGTTTTCTCAGGTACTTTATCTTGGTTATGTTGTGAATATGACGGTTCAGCACCATTTTCTGAATTATTACTACAAGCCAAAGATATGGGTTACACAGAGCCAGATCCGCGTGAAGATTTATCTGGTCGAGATGTTCAACGAAAATTACTTATTCTTGCCAGAGAAGTTGGATTAACACTCGATTTAGATGATATTGAACTTACACCTATGATGCCTTTAGAGCTGGCACAAGGTGATTGGCAGTCATTTTTAGATAAAAGAGATGATCTTGATACTTATATGGATGATAAATTAGCACAAGCCGAAAAAGATAACTTAGTATTACGTTATGTCGCTGAGCTAAATTTAACGGGAAATAAACTTGTTGCCAAAGTAGGTTTATCAGCAGTAAATCAAGATGATCCTTTAGCAACATTAAAAGCGGGCGATAATATATTCGTGATCAATAGTCAGTGGTACCAAGATAATGCATTAGTGATTCAAGGGCCTGGAGCTGGAAAAGAAGTAACAGCCGCAGGCACTCACTCTGATTTATATTGGTTAACTCATTCTTTAGTTAAGTAATTTAAAAAATAATATATCAGCATCAATATGCAGGGAATAAGGAATAATGTAACTTCTCAAAAAGCAGT
>NZ_NQMR01000159.1 GCF_002276045.1 Pseudoalteromonas sp. NBT06-2
CTGCTTTTTGAGAAGTTACTTAATTTCTATCTAGGCTATTATTTTAATTACGTTTTTTATTACCACCCACACGAGGTTTTGTGTTCGCTTTATTAAACTGACTTGAACCTGTATGTCGTGATAATGCAGGGCGATCACCTCTATTAGATGCGTTATGTTTATTATTTTGATATTTACCGCCAGCTTTGCCTGAGCTACGTTTCTCATCACGAGATTCTGGTGGCACTAGATGCTGCGGTGCTTTACCAATTAAATTTGCCATTCCCAATTTACGTAATGCTTCACGAATAATCGGCCAACCAGATGGATCATGATAACGTAAAATCGCTTTATGTAAACGACGCTGACGTGCACCTTTAGGTACTGGCACTTCATCTTGGTTATTTTTAATATTTCGCAACGAATTCATTTCAGTATGATAAATGGTGGTTGCATTTGCCATTGGAGATGGATAAAAATTTTGTACCTGATCTAATTTAAAGTTTTGCGACTTTAACCATATAGCTAAATTAATCATATCTTTATCTGTCGTACCTGGATGCGCAGAAATAAAATACGGAATCAAATACTGCTTTTTACCGGCTTCTTTCGAGTATTTATCAAATAGTTCTTTAAATTTATCATACGTGCCCATACCTGGTTTCATCATACGTGATAATGGGCCTTCTTCAGTATGCTCTGGTGCTATTTTTAAATAACCGCCTACATGGTGAGTAGCAAGCTCTTTAATATAACGAGGATCTTCAATTGCTAAATCGTAACGTACACCAGAGGCAATTAAAATCTTTTTAATGCCTTTAACCTGGCGAGCTTTTTTATAAAGCGAAATCGTTGGGCTATGATCGGTATCCATGTGTTTACAAATCTCAGGGTAAACACAAGATAAACGACGGCAGGTACTTTCTGCTTTTTTACTCTTACATCTTAATTTGTACATATTGGCAGTTGGACCGCCTAAATCAGAAATAACTCCGGTAAAGCCGGGTACTTTATCTCTAATTTGTTCAATTTCATTAATAATAGATTCTTCAGAACGACTTTGAATTACGCGACCTTCATGCTCAGTGATAGAACAAAATGAACAACCACCAAAACAACCACGCATGATATTAATTGATGTTTTGATCATATCAAATGCAGGGATCTTTTTATCACCATAACTTGGATGTGGTACCCTTTGATATGGTAAATCAAATACATGATCCATTTCTTTAGTTTCAAGTGGGATCGCAGGTGGATTTACCCAAATATGGCGATCACCATGGCGTTGAAATAATGCTCGAGCACAACCTGAGTTTGTTTCTTGATGCAAAATACGAGAAGCATGCGCATATAAAGGTTTATTTACCCTTACTTGTTCAAAAGCAGGCAGTTTTACATACGTATTTTCCCAAGGCTTTTGGCGTTCTTTTCGAGTTTTATGTGGCTGTATTAAAATCGGCTTTGCCACTTCTTCAGTTAAATCTATGCCCGTTTGTTTAAACTCTGATTTATCACAGCCAACATCATCAGCACCATACGGATTTGGAATAGGATCGATTTTTCCAATTTTATCTATCGCGGTTGAGTCTGAACCACGCCAGCCTTCTAAAGGCTCTTTACGAATAACAGCTGTACCACGTACGTTATGAATTGTATTTACAAGCTCACCACTTGCGATTCTATGTGCTATTTCAACCAAAGGACGTTCTGCATTACCGTAAACAAGAAGATCTGCTTTTGCATCAAAAATAACACTACGACGCACTTTTTCAGACCAATAATCAAAATGAGCAATACGACGTAAACTTGCTTCAATGCCACCAATCACCACAGGCACATCTTTATAAGCTTCTTTACATCTTTGACTATAAACTAATACAGCGCGATCTGGACGTTTACCACCCACATTATCTGGTGTATACGCATCATCATGTCGCATACGCTTTTCAGCAGTATAGCGATTGATCATTGAATCCATATTACCTGCGGTCACACCATAAAATAGATTAGGTTTTCCTAATTCCATAAAGGCTTTTTTATTTGACCAATCAGGCTGAGAAATAATACCAACTCTAAAACCTTGCGCTTCAAGCACTCGGCCAATTACCGCCATACCAAAGCTTGGGTGATCAACATAAGCATCACCAGTGACCACAATAATATCACAACTATCCCAACCTAATGCGTTCATTTCAGCGCGTGTAGTCGGTAAAAAAAGCGATGTATCGTAACACTCAGCCCAATATTTAGGATAAGAGAAAAGTCCGCTATGTGTTGATAAAGCTATCATTCAATGGCTCTAGTAAATGTAAAGGGTGAAGATTATACATGAGTTTGAACTTAAGGTGAATTGTTCGAATATTACACAAATGAATTAATTCTTAAAAACGACTTGTAAAATTTAAAAGAAATGAAGTAATACTAATTCTATTAACGAAGTGATCTAATATAAATTAGGATGAATTTTCAATAGCAAGGCG
This sequence comes from Pseudoalteromonas sp. NBT06-2, assembly GCF_002276045.1. Lineage (GTDB taxonomy): Bacteria > Pseudomonadota > Gammaproteobacteria > Enterobacterales > Alteromonadaceae > Pseudoalteromonas. The sequence continues at coordinate 2,463 of NZ_NQMR01000159.1, forward strand.
CTTAATTTACCAATTGCTGGCTATTGGGATTGAAAGCAACGCAGCTATTGTATATTTAGACTATTTAGATTGATCATATATTTATTTTAATTGGTCTAATCTAATTCATAATACAGTTGCACATTACAAACTGAGTTAACTCTTGTGTTTGTAAAGGTTTAGAATACATAAAGCCCTGTGCTTCATCACAGCCCAAATTAATTAGATAATCGGCTTGTTCTTGTGTTTCTATGCCTTCTGCTATTGTTTTTAAGTTCATTTTTTTACCTAAAGAAACAATTAATTCAGCAATAGCACCCGCATCTTTTTCTGGTATATCTTTGACAAAAGCACGATCAATTTTAATGTGGCTAATAGGGAGTTTTTGTAAATAACTTAAAGATGAAAATCCAGTACCAAAATCATCAATTGCAATCTCAATGCCATAGTCTTTTAATTCACTTAATACATTAATCACCGCTTGAGGGTCGTCCATTACAACGCTTTCTGTTACTTCAAGCTCTAAGCAACTAGGATCTACGCCATATTTATCTAATGTACTTTTTACTTGCTGAACATAGTTAGGGTTTCTAAATTGTGGAACAGACACATTTACGGCCATCCTTATTCTATAACCCTGAGACTCTAGCTCTTTTTGTTGCATGCATGCCTGTTCAAGCACCCATTGACCAATTTCAACGATTAGTCCAGCATCTTCTGCCAAAGGTACAAATATAGCAGGAGAAATGAATGTCCCATCACTAGATGGCCAACGTAATAAAGCTTCACAGCCAATCATTTTTAAATTTTTAAAATTAATTTGCGGCTGATACCAAACTTTCAATTTATTATCCGCAAAATCTTGTCTTAATTGACGAATAATACCTAAACGCCATATCATTTTTTCTTCCATTTCGGGAAGGTAAAATTCATAATTATTTTGAGATTTAGCTTTCGCTAAATTAAGTGCAATATACGCACTTTTTAAGGTTTGTAAGCCACTTTTGTTAAAATGTTCGCCATTACAAATACCAAAAGTAAAATCTATAGGTAACAAATGCTCACCAGCTCTTAAAGGTGCATGTAATAATTCATTTAACCTTTCGGGTTCTAATAAAGACTTTTCGATTACAACTGCAAATACATCAGCACCTATTCGTGATAATAGTGTGGCGTGAGGTAATTCGTCTTCAAGTCGAGTGACAACTGACTTTAATAATAAATTACCAATGTCTTGACCTAAGCCATTATTGATATCTGAAAACTGTGAAATATCAATTAAAAATAAACGACTACTCTGCCCTCTTTTTGTTGCATAGGTTGCTACTTTTTCAACAAAATCAGTTCTGTTAGATAATCCCGTTAAAGCATCTTTAAAAGCGGAGTTTCTCAAGTTATTAAAAAGCTTTATATTATCAAAACCCACATCTACATTCGTTAAAAATATTTTTGAAAATTGCAACTGCGCTTGCGAAGGAGGCGCTAACAATTCAATAAAAACAGCTGACTGTTGCTCATTAGCATTTAATATAAAGGTAATATCAAATTCTGTGATTTGAAGTTTTTTTTGTATTAAACTGTTTTGAATTTGGTGAATAGCACGGCCGTTATCCAGTTGCTCGATACCTAAGCCAATAGAACATTGATATTCTGCGCTACCACCTAATACAAGTAATTCATTATCAGTTTTAGCACATAAAACCCCTAAGGCAGGACAAGCCAAAATATCAGCAAGTTGCTTAACAACCGCATTTGAAAAATCATGGATGTCTGTGATACCAAGAATTGACTTTGACGCCGAAATGACCTTTTCTAGTCCAAGGCTTTGTTGGTCTAGCTGACAAAGTTGCTCATATGAACGAATAGCAGCAACTAAAGAAGTCACTAATTTACTACGGGTTAATTCTGTTTTTGTTTTATAATCATTTATATCGTATTCACGTATCACTTGCTCTTCAGGTGCATAACCTGGCTGGCCTGTTCTTAAAATGATACGGATATTATTATTGTTAAGGGTTTCTCGGATATGTTTTACCGCAATTAAGCCAGCATCGTCAGTTTCCATAACAACATCAAGTAATACAACAGCTATATTTGGATTTTCAGATAAGAAATCAATCGCTTCCTTACCTGAATAGGCATGAGAAAATCTGAGTGGTTTATCCCAAAACAAAACACCAGACAATGCTAGCTGCGTAACAGAATGAATTTCAGAATCATCATCAACTATAAGTACATCCCAAAATTCAGTATATTGAATCTCTTGTTCAGGTTCATCCTCTTGTAAAAACAGGAAATCATCACGGTCTGCTTCAGTCATGTCACCTCAATAATTAAGAAATTTTTACATAAATGTGAAAATTATATTTATTGTTATAATACTATTAATATAGATATTTGGAAGCGCTAAATATCCCTCAATCATTATAGTTGATAAATTATCAAAAAAATGTAGCGCACAAACAAATAATATCAATTGCATAGCAAGCAATTTTAGCTTAATTTCATCTATTACTACAGATTCTTAATTCATTAGATTGATAAATACTTCAAACTTTATAATATGCCACATTAGATATCATGGACTAAAAAGAGGATTAATGGAACGATTACTAAAATACGCTTTTATTTTTTTATTAAGCTTCATTATTATTGGCTTATTTTTACCAACGCAATATAACATAAAAAAAAGTATCAGCATTAATTCTTCCCCCTTGTATATTCACTATTGGGTAAATGATTTTAAGTATTGGTCAACTTGGTCACCATGGACAATAATAGACCCTTCTTTTAAAATCACTTTAGGTGAAAAAACCAAAGGCGTAGGCGCGAATCTAACATGGTCAGGCCAATCAGGTAATGGTGAATTAACTGTAACGCAAGTAAATAACTTAAGCGTGCATTATAATATTATTTTTAATAGCGAACATTTAGCAACTTCATCTTTTAGCTATAAAAAAGAGAGAAACAACACAACTGTAACTTGGCAAATAGAGGGTAATAATCATGCAACTGTTATTGCAGGCTATCAAGTATTATTAATAAAATATGTAATAGCTCCCAGCCTAGAATTAGGTCTCAAGAATTTAAAAAGTCAAACAGAAATGAATTCAGCAATAAAAAGCGACTCAGAAAATGGAACTTAAAGTATCGACCATAAGTGATAACTTATCCTTTATTATAAAAAAGAAATTAGGCACTGAAGTTCATAAAAGTGAACCGATACAACCTCTGCTCAAGCACGAAAATAACATTGCAGATAGACATGGTGTAGCGCCTAAATACACTTTTGATATGAGTGATACATTGCAGCAAAGAGCACAAAAAAGACAAAGGCTAGCACTATTAAGAAAGCAGCAGAATATTGAATCAATTATGTCACTCGCTTTAGAATATTGCCCTCAAGCAAACGCTGTTCAGGAACCTGATCCTGATTGGGTTGAGCGCTTTATTAGTTTGGCCGAAGATAGCTCAAATAAAAAAATGCAGAAATTATGGGCTAAAATAATGATGGGTGAAACCACTAAACCCGGTACTTTTTCTTATAAAAGCTTATTAACTTTAAAGCAAATGACTCAAAAAGAAGCTCGCTCATTACAATTATGTGGCAGTTTAAGTTCCCGTAGTCCAATAGATAATGGCAGCCTTATTTTATTAGGTTATTACAAAAAACCTTCTTTATTTAGCTTTTTACGTTTACAAAATAAGTGTCACTTAAATTTAAGCAAAGCTGGGTTAAACTTTCCTGACATTTTAACTTTGATAGATATTGATATCATTTATGGACAAGAAATAGAATCAGCGGAATTAAAATTTGGTGATGAATATAAACTCTTTTTCAAAAATTCAGAGTTAACTTTAAAAGCGAAAACATCAGGCTTAGTGTTTAATTATTATAAACTAACGCAAACAGGTAACGAATTAGCTCAACTCTCAAGTGCCACTATTAACAATCAATTTAAACATCAATTAGACTCCATTTTTAATCGAGATTTTGATTTGTTTTGGAAGTAAAATGTTAAATTTCAATACAAAAAAACCTAACAACATACATTAATTAATGATGTCTAATAACTATAGTTTAGGTATAAAAAAGTTTACAAAAAAATAAAATTTCTTTGTAAACTTTTAATATAAATATTTATAGCTTGGATTATATAGTTAGTTATTCAAACTATATAAAACCACTCTTTAGTACGGGCTAGAACGGAATATCGTCATCAAAATCAATAGGTGGTTCCATAGGAGCTGAAGCACTGCCAGTATTTTGAGGTTTAGGTGCAAAACCACCTTGCTGAGCTGGCGCTGATGGTTGTTGTGAAAAACCACCTTGTTGCGCTGGTGCTGATTGCTGCTGTGGTGTAAAACCACCTTGTTGAGCTGGTGCTGATTGCTGCTGTGGTGTAAAACCACCTTGTTGAGCTGGTGCTGATTGTTGTTGCTGTGGGGCAAAACCACCTTGTTGTTGCTGTGGTTTTTGATAACCACCTTGTGATTGTGCAGGTTTTTGGAAACCGCTGCCACCAGCTTGAGCGCCATCATTACGACCACCGAGCATTTGCATTTGGCCACTGAATTGGTCAACAACTACTTCTGTTGTGTATTTATCTTGGCCTTGCTGATCTTGCCACTTACGTGTTTGTAATTTACCTTCAACATAAACCTGAGAGCCTTTACGTAAGTATTCACCTACGATTTCAGCTAATTTGCCAAAAAATACAACACGATGCCACTCAGTTTTATCAACCATTTGGCCTGTGTTTTTATCTTTATAACTATCTGCAGTTGCTAAAGTGATGTTTGCAACTGCACCGCCATTTGGCATATATCTTACTTCTGGGTCTTGGCCTAAATTACCAACCAGTATTACTTTATTTACACCGCGAGCCATTAAGTACTCTCCTTTTATTTGATTATCATTAAGCAGCAACGATTTCTCGTGCTTGTTCAAGGTCAAATTCTTTATCTTTAACCTTTAAATATGTTCTATTTTCTTCTAAAACAACCGTCGCTTCAACCACGCCTTTTAATGCAACTAAACGCGTAGCTAAATCTTGTGCTTGTTGTTCTGTGCCTATTTCTGACAATAAACTGACTAATTTACTTCTAGGTGGAATTACCATACCTGAAGCGATAGCCATCCATATTACCCCAACCAAGGCCGCCGCGGCAAACACTGATTGCTCAGAATCAAAAGAAGCTATCAATCCACCCAAGATCCCACCTAAAAATGCACCAAAAAATTGTCCAGATGAAAATACCCCCATCGCAGAACCTTTTTGATTTGCCGGTGCCATACGAGACACCATGGCTGGCATTGTTGCCTCTAAATAATTAAAAGCGACAAAGTAACCCAACATACAAGCAGCTATGCCCAAAGATGATTCAGATACCAAGGTTAGTGTCATTAAGCTTGCAACCAAAAGTGCAATTGAGCCTATGAATGCTTGTTTCTCTTTTTCTTTTTTAATCGCAATAATCATTATAGGTACCATTAAAAAGAAAGCTAAAAATAATACAGGGATATACAATTTCCAGTGTTGGTCGGCACTTAAACCATCAGATATTAACTGACTCGGTAATACCACAAACATCGCTGTTAAAGTTAAATGTAATACCATCACACCAAAATCCAAACGTGCTAATTGCGGGTTTTTAACTATCTTTTTAATATCATCAAATACTGCTGATGTTTCACCTTTTGGTGCACGATTAACGGCTGTAGGCACCAAAGTCAGTACGATCACAATTCCACCCACTGCCAACATAGCTGTTAACCAAAATATACCACTCACACCATATGAACTTGCAACTATTGGTCCTAATAACATAGCAAATGCAAAGCTCAATCCGATACACATACCAATAACAGCCATTACTTTTGGTCTTTGTTCATCACGACTTAAATCGGCTGCTAAGGCTAAAACCGTACTAGCAATTGCACCCATGCCTTGTAAAGCACGGCCAAGCGTTACCATATAAATTGATTCTGCCATAGCGGCAATTAATGAACCAATCGCAAACAAAACTAAACCTGAAACGATAACCCGTTTTCGACCATACTTATCTGATAACCAGCCCATTGGCACTTGTAATAAAGCCTGTGTTAAACCATAAGCACCAATTGCAAGACCTATCCAAAAAGGAGAGAAACCTTCTAAATCTTGACCATAAATAGCCAAAACAGGCATTAGCATGAATAAACCTAACATGCGAAAAGCAAATACACTGGCCAATGTCACTGCTGTACGTTTTTCTAACGCATTAAGGGAAGATGAGCTCATATTATTTTTAACACTTATTTATAAAATAAATAGGGGAAGATTAATTGCTAGGAGTTTAACACAGATAATTAAAGTACATCAAAATGCAGTTAATAAAAATTTGATTTCACCCTAAACTATTTCATTCAATTTCAAAATAAAACAACTGTATAAATATCCACTAAAAGCATAAATTTAAGTTAGGATTATTTATTAATTGTGAGATACTCACTTTAAGATTAATAAAAATTAAAAGCGATAGTATGGACCAAATAGATATTAGAGGCGCAAGAACCCACAACCTCAAAGACATTAGCCTAACCATTCCTCGAGATAAATTGATAGTTATTACAGGCTTATCGGGTTCTGGGAAGTCTTCTCTTGCTTTTGATACTTTATATGCCGAAGGTCAACGTCGCTATGTTGAATCTCTTTCTGCTTATGCACGTCAATTTTTATCTTTAATGGAAAAACCTGATGTTGATCATATTGAAGGTTTATCTCCTGCTATTTCAATAGAACAAAAATCAACATCACATAACCCACGTTCAACCGTTGGTACTATTACCGAAATATACGATTACTTGCGACTTTTGTTTGCCCGTGTTGGCGAACCTCGCTGTCCTACCCATAGCTTACCTTTAACCGCGCAAACCATTAGCCAAATGGTTGATCATGTTTTAGAGCTAAAAGAAGGTACTAAAGTCATGCTACTGGCGCCCGTTGTTAAAGAGCGCAAAGGTGAACACGTTAAGCTTTTAGAACAACTGGCTGCACAAGGATTTATTCGTGCTAGAATTGATGGGGAAGTATGTGACTTATCGGATCCACCAACATTAGAGTTACATAAAAAACATTCAATTGAAGTAGTTGTTGATAGATTAAAAGTAAAAGAGGGTTTACAACTTCGTCTGGCTGAATCTTTTGAATCTGCACTGGCTTTATCAAATGGCGTGGCACATATCGCCTTTATGGATGAACCAGATAAAGAACATATTGTTTTCTCAGCAAATTTTGCTTGCCCTAGTTGTGGTTATGCTATGACAGAATTAGAACCACGCTTATTTTCATTTAATAATCCTGCTGGTGCGTGTCAAACCTGTGATGGTTTAGGTGTAAAACAATTTTTTGATCCTGACCGTGTAGTACAAAATGCAGAACTAAGCTTAGCTGGCGGTGCGATCCGTGGTTGGGACAAACGTAGTTTTTATTATTTTCAAATGCTACAAGCTGTTGCCAACCATTATAAATTTGATGTTGAAGTTCCTTTTAAATATTTATCGAAATCAGCACAAAAAGTTGTTTTAAGTGGCTCAGGTAAAAAAGAAATTGAATTCAAATACTGTAATGACCGTGGTGATATTGTTGTTCGTAATCATGTTTTTGAAGGTGTACTCAATAATATGAGCCGCCGTTATGTTGAAACAGAATCAAGCTCCGTTCGAGAAGAACTCGCTAAATACCAAGCTAATAAAAATTGTCCAAGTTGTTCTGGGGCACGTTTAAAAGAAGAAGCACGAAACGTATTTATAGGACAAACAAATTTACCTGATATCACAAAAATGAGCATCGGTGAAGCCACAGCTTTTTTTGATAACTTAAAGCTCACAGGTCAAAAAGGCCAAATTGCAGATAAAATACTAAAAGAAATCAAAGATAGATTATCGTTTTTAGTTAATGTTGGTCTAACTTATTTATCACTTGAACGCAGTGCTGACACTTTATCTGGCGGTGAAGCGCAACGTATTCGCTTAGCTAGCCAAATAGGTGCTGGTTTAGTAGGTGTCATGTATGTTTTAGATGAACCTTCTATTGGTTTACATCAAAGAGATAACGACAGGTTACTTAAAACGCTCACCTACCTACGTGACTTAGGAAATACAGTTATCGTAGTTGAGCATGATGAAGATGCCATCCGTAGCGCCGATCATATCATTGATATAGGCCCTGGAGCTGGTGTTCATGGTGGTTATGTAATTGCTGAAGGCCAATATGAAGATATTATAAACTGTAAAGAGTCAGTAACAGGGCAGTATCTATCTGGCGAAAAAGAAATTGCAGTTCCTAAAAATCGCCATCAATGTGATAACGACCCTGACGGTAAATGGTTAGAGTTGTTGGGCGCAAGCGGTAATAACTTAAAAAATGTTGATTTACGTATCCCCTTTGGCTTAATGACTTGTGTAACAGGCGTTTCAGGCTCAGGTAAATCAACCTTAATTAATGATACTTTGTATAAATTAGCCCATACCACACTTAATGGCGCCACTACAGAGGAACCATCAGCACATAAAGAAATTAAAGGTCTTGAGCACTTTGATAAAGTAATTGATATTAACCAAAGCCCAATTGGCCGAACGCCTCGTTCAAACCCTGCTACTTATACTGGAATATTCACTGCGATACGTGAATTATTCGCAGGTACACAAGAAGCTCGCTCTCGCGGTTATAAAGTAGGACGATTTAGTTTTAATGTGAAAGGTGGTCGTTGTGAAGCATGTCAGGGGGATGGCATGATCAAAGTAGAAATGCATTTTTTACCTGATGTTTATGTTCCTTGTGATGTATGTAATTCACAAAGATATAACCGTGAAACTTTAGAGATTTTATATAAAGGTAAAAACATTCATCAAGTGCTGGATATGACTGTTGAAGATGCTTTTACCTACTTTGATAAAATTCCGGCAATTGCACGTAAATTACAAACGCTAATAGATGTAGGCTTATCTTATATTCGCTTAGGGCAATCTGCTATCACGCTTTCGGGTGGTGAGGCACAAAGAGTCAAGCTAGCAAAAGAACTATCAAAACGTGATACAGGTAAAACATTATATATTTTAGATGAACCTACAACTGGCTTACATTTTCATGATATTCAACAATTATTAGCCGTATTACATAGGTTACGTGATCATGGCAATACTATGGTGGTTATTGAGCATAACTTAGATGTCATAAAAACAGCCGATTGGATTGTTGATTTAGGCCCTGAAGGTGGCTCAGGTGGTGGTGAAATTTTAGTATCGGGTACACCTGAAGAAGTCGCAGCACACAAGAAATCATTTACAGGGCATTATTTAAAACCATTATTGAAATAACTTTCTTAATAAATTCAAAGTGAAATCATTTATTATGATTTCACTTAAAACAATAAAATAAGGGATGTCAAAAATTGGAATATTTAGTAAAAACATGGATAAAGCTTAACACCCTTCTAAAAACTATATTTAATCGCTACAGTCTTATTAGTTTTTGTACCTATGAAGCTATGGTTATTTCCTAGCTTAATAATAAGTACAACTTTAATAATGGAGTTTTGGCCTAAATTTACAAAAATATGGCACTCGTTAGAGGGTAAAGCCATTATTTTATGCCGTCATAGCTAATTTTGCATTAGCCACAGCTGCCTCTGTTTTAAATGAAGTAGTCTCTGTTTCTGCATCTCACTTTACTTATAATATTTCAATCTTACTTTATTTACCTATCTGAATTTTAGGTATTAGCTTTATTGTTCTGTTATTAATGCAATCATTTATGCCTTTTTTATTTATTATTACTCTTATTTGCAAAATCTTTTGGCATTAAGTCGTAAAGTTAGTAAGTAAAAGTAACTATACTATGATGACTGCTTTAGCTCGTTTTAGCTTATCTGCAATTGTATTGTCACAATTAATCATATCTATAGATGATGGTAAGTCGGTAAAAGCATTTACTTTAGGGGTAGAGCGAGGTATATACCCAAGCCACTTCAAGATGTGAGGTTCAGGACTGCTGAGCAATTCATGATCTAGGCGCATCTTTGCATTAATGGCTACTCCCTTAAAAAAAGATGGACCGGCAATATGCTCCTGCATTGCTCTAGTACCTACATCCATGCAGGCAACAACGAGCATGATTTGCTCAGAAGTCCCTGTAAGGTTGGTTTATAAATGCTTTATGCAGCGTTATTGATTTTGAAAAGGGAATAACCATATTCTTCAATCAATGCCTTGCCTAAAGCATTTCTAATTCCAACTGAATCCTGCATCTTGAAGTGGTTTGGGTATAAATTCTAGCGCTGATAAATCACCTCCTGACATAAGTTCAATATCCGTAGAACAAAAAAACCTACTAACGAGTAGTGAAGATGAATTCGAAATATTAGATTTATATAATCATTAAGCAAAAAAACTATTAGCTGATTTTGTATTTGAGGTTGAAGCAGATAAATACTCACGCTGCCAATTTGATAAAAAACAAAGTTGTAGAGCTTAATGATTATGAAATACTAGAAATAGTCAAAGATAAAGATCAAACATATGGTTATTCATATATAGTAAAAAATATATTTCAGCTGCATTCCCTAAATCTTAACTTCTGACCAGATACCAAAAAGGGTGATTTGCATTATTCAAATCACCCTTTTTAACTCTATTCTATTTTATAAGTTTATTCATAGGAATTAGTCTTGCATATAATTTACTGGTAATGGCAATTGTGCAACACCTGAGTCTATAGCTGCTTGCGCTACTGCTAAAGCAACATGAGGTAATAAACGCGGATCCATAGGCTTAGGTATGATGTACTCATCACCAAACTCTAATGAATCAACGCCAGCTGCTTTTAATACTTCTTCTGAAACAGGTTTTTTTGCGATGTCTCTAATTGCGTGCACTGCAGCAATCTTCATTTCATCATTAATTTGACTTGCTCGTATATCTAATGCACCACGGAAAATAAATGGGAAACACAATACATTATTTACTTGATTAGGATAATCAGAGCGACCAGTTGCCATAATTAAATCTGTTCTAGCTTCATGTGCTAATTCAGGCTTAATTTCAGGATCAGGATTTGAACATGCAAATACAACAGGCTTATCAGCCATTAGCTTAAGATCATCTGCTGATAATAAGTTAGGACCTGATACACCAACAAATACATCAGCACCTGAAATAACATCTTGTAATGTGCGTTTATCTGTATTGTTTGCAAATAACTGCTTATATTCATTTAAATCATCGCGACGTGTATGAATTACACCTTTACGGTCTAACATATAGATGTGTTCACGTTGTGCGCCACATTTTATTAATAATTCCATACATGCGATAGCTGCTGCTCCGGCACCTAAACATACAATCAATGCATCATGTATATTTTTACCTTGTACTTCTAAAGCGTTTAGCATGCCTGCAGCTGTTACAATTGCTGTACCGTGTTGATCATCATGGAATACAGGAATACTGCAACGTTCAATTAATGCTTTTTCAATTTCAAAACATTCCGGTGCTTTAATATCTTCTAAATTTATGCCTCCAAAAGTATCTGCGATGTTCTCAACAGTATTGATAAAGTCTTCTGTTGTTCTATGTTTAACTTCAATATCAATAGAATCTAAATTAGCAAATCTCTTAAATAAAAGTGATTTACCTTCCATAACAGGTTTTGATGCGAGAGGTCCTAAATTACCTAAACCTAAAATAGCTGTACCGTTAGTGATCACAGCAACCATATTACCTTTAGCAGTGTATTTATATGCATTATCAGGATCGGCTGCGATTTCTCTAACTGGTTCCGCAACGCCAGGACTATATGCTAAAGCAAGATCATTAACTGTTTCTGCTGGTTTTGTAAGTTCTATACTGATTTTACCGGGAACGGGTTCAGCGTGGTATCTTAAAGCTTGTTCTTTAAAGTCTGACATGATGTGAGTTTTTCCTGCTAAGAAATTAAAATTGTGAGAGATAAAAACAGTCGCTACGATAGCCAATATAATGTAGCTATTATAATTTAACCAGTAAATACAACAATACTTATATTATCTTTAAATTCAAGTAAAAAAACACACTTCAACATGAATTTTTATAAACTTACTTTTTATCTTAACTTTAAGCGAAATTAGTCTTCTTTTCTCCGAATTTACAAGAAAATACAACTTGAAATTAATTATATTAAGCGTAGTAAAGGTTGCAAAACAACCTAAAATATTTTTTTTGATATAATAAATTGATTATTTATAACTAAAAAATAAAATAAACAAAATGAAATGATAAAACGAAAATATTTAGATTTTAACCACACTTTCAATCAATTTAACGACTTGAATTACAATTAAGGTCATTTAATATACTTAACGTCAAAAATTTATATGAGTTATTCTTTCTATAATGTTACAAAAATATTCATTTTTATTGATGGAGGTTTTAAGGTGTATCATATTTATTATGGCAAGATAGACAGAGTTATATATGACTTATTAGTAATTGTAGATAAGTTACTTGGAGAATCTGCATCTTTTAATTATGCCAATTCTATTAAGTTAGTGAAAAAGATAAATGAATACATATAGACTCTCATATATTTCAGGCACATCGAATAAGCTGAGGCCCCCCATTCTCACCGAACCATACGAACTTCGAATACGGCTCATGTATTTTCCACATTTTATCAACTTGTTTTCTAAAAACTGACGTAGCAAGCCACTCTGTATTTAATTATTCTATTGAATATAAATCAAACTCTTTAAGCCATTTACTCGGATCCGGAAAAAGCTGCACTTTTATTTATTGGGATCATTAAATAATCTCATAAAATAAACCACATACTATTCCACCAATTTAATATAGAATTCTTTTAGTTCTTAATTTCAAGGAAATTGATTGAAAACACATTTAGGTCGCCGCCCCTTTACTGCTATGGAATTGCACGCTTTATTTAATGGTTATATTTACTCAGATAGCAAAATTTCTAGAGAACAACCTAAACACTGGCATTTTTGGCTGCCTGTATTAGCTTATTACACTGGAGGTTACAGTGATGAAATTAGCAGACTTACCCTAAACGATATTATTAAAATCGATTCCAACTTATATTTTCACTTTCATACTCATGGCAAAATTAAATCCCGTTTAGTCCCAATTCATACCGGTTTAATAGATGCAGGCTTAATAGTCTTCACTGACTATCTCAAAAAGCAGAACCAAAACAGACTGATGTATGATTTACCCGCTAAGTCTGGTCGTTATAGCGAAAAAGTAAGGATTTGGTTTTCAGGTGAAGGTGAGCGTAGTGGATATTTACAAAAATGTAGGATTCCAAATATAGATCATGATGGTCGCAAAGCTGCTATTAGCTCTTTCCGTCTAAACTTTGAAGAACAAATTCGTATTTTTGCTATTCAAGCGAAAAATAAAGATGCATTCCATTATTTACTAGGATTTAACGAATATACCCTTGCTGAATTTAATAATTCGCAACTATTAACAAATGTTGTTAACCAACTTCGTCCTCTTTCAGCAAAGATCTCTTGGCAACGCTTTGTTGCGCGTGAAAAAGTTTAATACTTATAATCGAGCAACTTTTATCTTTTCACTTTCGTTTACGTTTTGTTACCAACAAAGACACTGCAAACTTTATTGCACACACTAAATTTGTTATTTTCAATAAGAATCTAATAATTATTTAATGCTCCAGGGAACCTTCATGAAAAATAACAACATATCTATGCTTAAAAAAAGCATTATTGCTTTTAGTATAAGCTTTAGTCTGCCAGGTATCGCGCAAGCTAATGAGTTTCAAGTAGCTAAAGTTGCCAAACCAAGCTTTCAACATGTTAGCTTATCACTCGATCCGGCCAAAGATAACTTTTCAGGTTCTACAATAATTGAGCTCGAAGTACTTAAAAAGACTAAAGTCATTGAATTAAGTGGTAGAGACTACACCGCACAAATCATTAAACTTATGGGCGATAAAAACTGTGATATGACAGCCACTATGCTTGAAACTCACAAGGTTAGCTTAGCGTGTGAACATGAAATTAAACCTGGAAAATAGTAACTTCTCAAAAAGC
>NZ_NQMR01000016.1 GCF_002276045.1 Pseudoalteromonas sp. NBT06-2
ACTGCTTTTTGAGAAGTTACGAAATTTGTAAATGAATTTATTAATAAAATAAATAATGACTTAAATATGCCACAAGCTTTAACTGTGCTCTGGGCTGTATTGAAAAGTGATTTAAGTGATAAAGACAAAAAAGCTACAGCTCTATCCTTAGATAAGGTATTAGGTTTGTCTTTAGATGTTATTTATAATACTGTGCAATCAATTCCAATGTCAGTAATCAACATTGCATTGCTAAGACAGCAAACTAGAGTAAATCAAGATTGGATACAGTCAGATCTGTTACGAGATAAAATAAACCAATTAGGTTATTTAGTAGAAGATAAAAAGGGAGGCTATATATTATCTAAAAAATAAATTATGTACTTATGCTGTGATTTAAGGATAATTACAGAAAAAATTATATTTAATTTATCGAGCTTATAAATTGAACGAATATCAAGAACGATACCAGCAAATGATCGCTGTAAAAGGTGAAAATTTTAACACGTGCTTTTACTGCGGTTGTATTGCCACAGAATTTGATTATGCGCCGCCAAAAAAATATGCTGATTTTTATATTGAAACACGTTCTGAGGCAGACTTTTACCAAGTGCCTTCGTGTAAAGAGTGTTGTACTGCATTAAAACAAGAAAAGTCAGCACTAGTTGGGGAGCGTGGTGATATTGCAAAACGTAAAATTGCTAAAAAATATCAAAAAGCGATTCATGTATATCAAATGTGGAATGAAGACGAAGCTCAGGAACTTGATTATAATTTACAAAAATGTGTACAAGCAGGTATAGAGCTCGGCCGTGAATCTTCAAAAAGGAGTCAGTTTCCAGGATTTGAATTTGAAGTTGATGGTGAAAAATTAAAAATCTCGAATATACCCGTTAAAATGATTACAGTATTTAATAAAGAGTTTTCAGATTTTAGAGATGCACTCGAATTTGCAAGTCTGACATACCGAGTCCCTAAAGCTAAATTAAAGGACTTATTTTCTGAAAATAACAATAGTTTTGAAATTGCGATAGAAAGTTACCATACAAAAATAGATAAAAATTTATCTGATAAACAGCTTAAAAAATTATGTAAGACGTTTTCAAAAGCACATAAACAAAATGTTGATTTTGTAATGAGAACAGTGATTTATTATATGGAGCAAGATAATAGTCTTTCTATAGAGTTGGCTTTAAATAAACTTTATATGGAAAGAGTCTCAAAATAAGTTTTTTCACTTATCTCCAGTCTAATCCATAGCGATAAGAAATATTTTGAGTATTATCGAGTGCTTTAAGATATACCTTATTTGGTTTTATTGAACATTTTATGGGGTAGACTACGGGCTCAGACCAAGATGTCGTATCACCCATATATTCACGGTTAAAACCCCATGAACCACATGAGAGAATACGATCAACGGTTTTAAATTTTTGACAAACTACACAAGTTTCAAATTTGACTTCAATATCTTTTCCTTCAATACCATAATTATCAGATACAAAAGGAGTGTCATAAATAGCGACTGTTGAAGCGCGCATGGCGGTAAATGTCCATGGTTTATCTCTGGTATCAATAGGGGTTTTGTGCATGCCATGACCAAACTCAAGTGGTAATGAATCATAAAATGGTTCTGGGTTCTGTGTCGGGATATCAAGTTGAATTTTATTTTGACCTAATGGGAGTTTTGCATTGGTATCCCTAAATTGAATCATACGATATTGATCACATAATTTACTTTTTTTAATAACTTTCAATCCTTTATCATTAACTAAAAAATGAATTTCAATGCCAATGCCTGTGGCACTATCTTTTGCTATATATGAAGCTTGGCTTCCGCTATTATGAAACCAAGGTATTGAAAATGCGAGAATACCTACATTTTGATTTTTAAATATAACAGGGCAAGTTTTAGTCACAAGGAGATCTTCAGCAAAGGAAGTAAAACTTATTAATATTGAACAAACCGAAATACTTAATTTCATAAATAGATATAACTTTATAAACAATCTTGATTATAGTTGATAAAATACAGACTACTTACAATATATGATATAAGTTCAGTTTCAGGAAGTTATTATGATTGCAATTTTTAATGCACATACTATTGGATTATACTGATTATCGCTTTTTTAAGGGGCATTATTTTCATTTATGCTGAGTGCAAGCGGAGGAATGATATTATTGGTAAATACTTTAATGGCGTTAACATCTGCAGGTATATTTTTATTCATTTTATGTCGGTTTATAAATTAAGCATTTTGAAACGTAAAACTCTCTAGCCTGATTATAATCTAAACAAGTAATTTTTTTTTTACACTTTAAGGCGATTTTTTGATGGATAAAGGTTTCATTTAAGGCTGACAAAGAGTACCTTTGCTTATTATTGTGGTTTAAAAAGTAATTAGTTTATAAATATGAATAAACAAGCTTTCTATCAGACACTAGCTGAGCAAGCAAAATCACTTACTGAAGGTGAGCCAAATGTCATTGCGAACATGGCAAATCTAAGTGCGTTGTTATTCATGTCTTTAGAAGATATTAATTGGGCTGGTTTTTATCTGGTGGATAATCCAGAGCAACTAATATTGGGACCTTTTCAAGGTAATCCTGCTTGTATTCGTATCCCTGTAGGTAAAGGGGTATGTGGTACGGCTGCATTATTAAAGGAAACGCAATTAGTTAGTGATGTTCATGCTTTTGAAGGGCATATAGCGTGCGACACTGCATCAAATTCAGAAATAGTTGTTCCTATCATTAAAAATGGTAAAATATTTGCCGTTTTAGATATTGATAGTCCTTCACTTTCTCGTTTTGATGAACAAGATAAAGTTGGCTTAGAAACACTGATACGTCAATTTGAGACTCAAGTGTAATGAAAGACTTATTAAATGTTCAAGACTTTCTTTTTTCAGATCGAGATGTCGGCGATTGGGAAGGTAGTGAAGAATTAGTTGCAGAGAATCTAAATGAGTTGATCCACATCGCTTGGGGTCAGCTACCTGATGATTTATCATGTGACAAAATAGAAGATATAATTAATAGTATTTGGCAACATCTTCGTGGCGATACCGCTATTTTAGATACTGACTTCGAAGAGTTGACTGACTGGGTTAATCAACATGTCCTGACATCGTTAGATGAGCAGATGGAATAAAAAGGTTTAGAAATGAGTACCACTGGCAATCAAGAAATCACTGATATCAAACAAGACGTTAATGATATTGAACGAACTAATACTGAAGTTGAACAACCAAAAACTGAAGTAGTACTAGAAAATCCTGATAAATTAAAAGATATCAATGCAGTTATTTCTTTTTTATACAAAGAGTTTTCAGTTTGTTTTAAAGAAAAAGATGGTATTAAACCTCTTAAAGTGGGTATATTTAAAGATATTGCTCAAAAAATTGAAGATAATGATAACGTAAGTAAAACTCAAATTCGTCAAGCATTACGTAAATATACATCACATTGGCGTTACCTAGAAGCCGTAAGCAAGGTTGAGTTTAGAATTGATCTAGATGGTAATGATTGCGAAAAAGTAGAGCAAGAGCATATCGAACATGCTTTAAAAGCATTAGAAGAAAGTCGCGCTAAGTTTGCTAAACGTAAAAAACAACAACGTCCACGTAATGATACAGCTAAAAAATCATTTAAATCAGGCTCAAGAAATAAATCTGGCGATAAAGGAACTAAACCAGCCGTTGTTAAGCCTAATAACGAAAATGCGCCTCGTCGTGCTGGAAAAATAATAGCATTAACAGCGGAACAAATTAAATTAAATGCTAAAGTTAAAGTAAAGTTAGGCCAGACATTAGTAAACGGAACAATCACTGAAATCAATAAAGATGATATTCATGTAGTAATTGTAACCGGAATGCTAGTGAAGACTAAGGCTGAAAGTCTATACACAATCTAAGGAGATGGTCTATGAGTAAATGTTTTAATCTCATTCCTCTTGCAGTTGCATTTATTGCATCGAATGCGTTTGCTAAAGTAGAAACGATTAAACTAGAAGATTTACCTGTTTTACAACAAGAATCTCAACATAGTACTGCTAGCAAAAGGGTGACAAATTTCTTTACTCGCGCCCATTATAAGCTCATTGATTTAAATGATGAGCTTTCCACAAAAATATTCGACCGATATCTTGAATCTTTAGATTTTGGTAAACGTATTTTTTTGAAATCAGATATTGACAATTTTGAAAAATATCGGCTTTTAGTAGATAACGCTTTGAGTACAGGTAAACTCGATTTTGCCTTTGATATTTTCAATGTTAGTATGAAACGCCGTTTTGATAGTTATCAGTATTCTATTTCTTTGTTAGATAAAGAAATGAAATTTGATAAAGAAGATGAATACAAATTTGATAGAGAAGATGCTAAATGGGCTACAACCCAGGCTGAGTTGAACGAAATTTGGCGTCAAAGAGTTAAATATGATGCTTTACGTTTGAAGATGACAGGTAAAGAATGGCCTGACATTAAAGATATTTTAACTAAACGTTATAGGTACACTTTAAAGAGGTTAGTTCAAACTAATAGTGAAGATGCTTTTCAAATTGCTATGAATGCCTTTGCACGTAGTATCGAAGCGCATACATCTTATTTATCACCTCGTCGCGCTGAACAATTCAAAATGGACATGGACCTAGAACTTGAAGGTATAGGTGCAGTACTTAGCTATGATGAAGATTACACTGTTATTCGTTCTCTTGTTCCGGGTGGACCAGCTGATAAATCAGAAAAAATCAAATCGAATGATCGCATTATTGGTGTAGCACAAGGTAAAGAAGAATTTGTTGATGTGATTGGGTGGCGTCTAGATGATGTTGTTGAGTTAATTAAAGGGCCAAAAGGTACTTTAGTTCGTTTGCAATATCTCAAAGGTGCAGATACCCATGGTAAACCTTTAATTGTAGATATCACAAGAGACAAAATTCGTTTAGAAGATCGAGCTGCAAAATCGGAAGTATTTAAACCAAGTTACTCTAATATTGACACTAAAATTGGTGTCATAGACATTCCTGGTTTTTATAATAATTTATCAGGTGATGTCAAAAAAGAACTGACTAAATTAAAAGAGCAAAATGTTGATGGTATTATTATTGACTTAAGACAAAACGGTGGTGGTTCTTTATATGAAGCAACTCAATTATCAGGTTTGTTCTTTGAGCAGGGACCTGTGGTTCAAATACATAATTTAAATGGTCGCGTAGAACAACAAAAAGATGTTGATGGTGTTACTTATTATGATGGTCCTTTAACTATTTTAGTTGATAGATATAGTGCTTCAGCATCAGAGATCTTTGCAGCTGCTATGCAAGACTATGGTCGTGCAATTGTCGTTGGTGAACAAACCTTTGGTAAAGGTACTGTGCAACAGCATAGAGGTTTAGGACGTAATTACGATTTATATGAAAATAGCTTAGGTAGTATTCAGTATACAATTGCTAAATTTTATCGAATAAATGGCGGTAGTACCCAGCATAAAGGGGTTATTCCTGATATTTCTTTTCCTTCAGCAATAGATCCTGCTGAATGGGGGGAATCTCAAGAAGACAATGCATTACCTTGGGACAGTATTAGAAATGCAAAATATACTTCAATCGCTAACTTAGGGCCTGCTATTAAGTTTTTACAAAAACAGCATGATGATAGAATTATAGTAGAACCAGAGTTTAACTATGTTTTTGAAGATATAGCTCGTTATAAAAAAGAAAATGAACGCAAAACAATTTCTTTAATTGAAGCAAACCGCGTATCACAAAGAGATAAGAATGAAAAGCTTTCTCTGGCTCGTGTAAATAAAAGGATGCTTCGTTTGGGTAAAGAAGAAGTTACTTCTTTAGATGATTTACCTGATGAGTTAACGAATATGGATCCTTTCTTAGAAGAAAGTGCCCTTATTACATCTGACTTCATTAAATTTGGACGTTACGTTAAAAAGTAACTTTACATTTTATCTAAAAAAGCGCTTCGGCGCTTTTTTTATATGCGAAATATATATCTTTATATTCACAAAAACTTATTTAATCTCATTTTTTTAAATTATATTATATTGATATTTAAGATTAAAGTTAACACAATAGCAGTTTCTAGCTATTTTATATTTATGCTGAATAATATGAGTTAAGGTTTGTTATACTCAAAACCGCGCAAAGATAAAGGCGCTATAAAAATAAAGCGTGATATTTATATAAATTTTATATTTAAATATTACCGATAATTACAGCTAGAGGAATACACGTGAAGCAGATCAAGCAAGCACAATTTTATGATGCATTATTGCCAATTATTATATTAATCACTTTATTAAGCGCATCAGTTTACCTTTTTGGAGATAACTCTTCTTATGGTCCAAATCAAATTGCATTATTGTTTTCATCAGGGATAGTGGTTTTGATTGGACTTAAAAATGGTTATAAATGGGCTGATTTAGAAAGTGCAATGATCAAAGGGATTACTTTATCATTGGGGGCAATTTTAATTTTATTTATGGTTGGTGCATTAATCGGTACTTGGCTTTTATCGGGCACAGTGCCAACACTTATTTATTACGGTCTACAATTAATTAATCCAAGCTGGTTTTATGCAGCAAGTTGTATTTTATGTAGCATAGTTGCAATGAGCATAGGAAGTTCTTGGACAACAGCTGCAACCATAGGTGTTGGCTTGTTAGGTGTAGCGGCTGGGTTAGGGTTAGATGAAGCAATTACAGCTGGTGCGGTTATTTCAGGAGCTTATTTTGGTGATAAATTATCTCCATTGTCAGAAACAACTAATTTAGCACCAGCAGTTGCTGGCTCTGACTTATTTTCTCATATTCACCATATGATGTGGACTACCGTTCCTAGTTTTATTATTGCACTCATTATATTTACATTTTTAGGTTTTAATGCAGGAAATGTAACAGACAGTGCTCGTATTAACGAAATTAATGAAATTTTAGAGTCTAATTTTAATATTGGATTAACTATGTTAGTTCCATTAATAGTATTATTAATATTAGCTTTAAAGAAAATGCCAGCATTTCCTACTGTTGCTATAGGTGCTTTCTTAGGTGCTGTTTGGGCCTTAATATTTCAACAAGATTTAATTACATCACAACTAACAGTAGATAAAAATGTATTGGTTGGTACTATCAAAATAGTTTGGGGGGCCTTTTTTGATGGCTTTAGTGTCATCACTGGTGATGCTAAAATGGATAAATTACTTAGTGGTGGCGGCATGTCAAGTATGCTAAATACAACTTGGTTAATTATGATGGCACTTATGTTTGGTGCAGTTATGGAAAAAGTAGGCCTGTTAGAAGTATTTGTCCGTAGCATATTAAAAGTAGCTAAAAGTACGGGATCTTTAATTGCTTCAACGATTGCAACCTGTATAGGTACAAATATGATAGCGGCTGACCAATATATGGCAATTGTAATGCCTGGTCGCATGTTTAAAGAAGAATATAAAAAGCGTGGTTTAGCGAGTGTAAACCTTTCTCGTACTCTAGAAGACGGTGGTACAATTACGAGTCCATTGATCCCTTGGAATACATGTGGTGCTTATATGCATTCAGTATTATTAGTGAATCCATTAGATTATGCAGTTTACGCTTTCTTCAATATCATAAACCCTGTTTTAGCCGTCATTTACGCTTATTTGGGAATTAAAATCCTCAAACTTGAGCCTAAGTATTTACAAGAAGAACAAACTGCTTAAAATTAGTATTAGAAATATATTTATTAGGGGCAGTTGATCTTTTGAGATTACTTTTGCAGCGAATTGTTGGGCATTTATACAAGGCAGAGGCTTTGTCATGTAGTTGTTCCACATAAAAAGGCGATAACGCAGTAAAAATACCCAACAAACGCTGTCCTAAGGATTCGGTTAATAGCATTTTATTCTTTGTTGAGTCGTATTTACTTAGAATGACTAGGCTACACACGACTCGCCGCGACTAAGATGCTTTTATCTCGAACAAAATTTAACCCTGAAAGATCAACAGCCCCTAATACGCATTTACAAAAAACAGCTCCTTAGGGAGTTGTTTTTATTTTAATTAACTGTGGATACATCATGAGCTCATTAAATATACAAACACCAAAGGCTAAGTTTTTAAAAGATTATGCTAAACCTGCATTTTCAATCACTGATATATATTTAGAGTTTGATCTTGACGATACGCAAACTCAAGTACGTGCTACTTCTAAAGTAAAACGTAACTATTGTGAAAATAAAAGTGTAATACAAGGCGATTTGATTTTAGATGGAATCGATCTCGAGCTATTATCGGTTGAGATAGATGGACAACAATTAAGTGACTATCAGTTATTAAAAGAGCAGTTAGTTTTGAAAAGCGACAAAGATGAATTTGAACTTACAATCATCACTAAAATATCACCTGCTACCAATTCTTCATTAGAGGGTCTCTACCTTTCAGATGGTGCATATTGTACACAATGTGAAGCGGAAGGCTTTCGAAAAATAACATATTACCAAGACAGACCTGATGTGTTAGCGACTTTCACAGTAAAAATTATCGCAGATAAAAAATATCCTCATCTATTATCAAATGGTAATAAAATAGAGCAGGGCGATATTGGCATTGACCGACATTATACTGTTTGGCAAGACCCTTTCAAAAAACCTTGTTACCTTTTTGCATTAGTAGCAGGTGACTTTGATGTATTGCGAGACACATACACAACAATGTCAGGTCGTGAAGTTGACCTTGCCTTATTTGTTGATAAAGGGAACCTCGATAAAGCACCACATGCAATAGAATCCCTTAAAAAGTCAATGAAGTGGGATGAAGACACTTTCGGCTTAGAATATGATTTAGATATTTATATGATAGTTGCTGTTGACTTTTTCAATATGGGTGCGATGGAAAACAAAGGTTTAAATGTTTTCAATAGCAAATGTGTATTAGCCAATCAACAAACTGCGACCGATAGTGATTATCATATGATTGAATCTATCATAGGTCACGAATATTTCCATAACTGGACAGGTAATCGAGTTACTTGTAGAGATTGGTTCCAATTATCACTAAAAGAAGGTTTAACTGTATTTAGAGATCAAGAATTCAGTTCAGATCTAGGCTCGCGTGCAATAAATAGAATTGCCGCAGTCAAGGCGATGCGTACACATCAATTTTCTGAAGATGCAGGGCCTATGGCACATCCGATCAGACCTGAAAAAGTAATAGAGATGAATAACTTTTATACAGTGACGGTTTATAATAAAGGTGCTGAGGTTATTCGTATGATGCATACTTTATTAGGAAAAGAAAATTTCAGGAAAGGCATGGATCTTTATTTTCAACGCCATGATGGTCAAGCTGTTACCTGTGATGACTTTGTCAATGTGATGATGGCAGCATCTAACATAGATCTAACACAATTTAAAACTTGGTATAGTCAGTCTGGGACACCGAAACTGATTGTTTCCGAATCATATAATGCTAAAAAATCACAATACCAACTTGAAATTAAACAAGTACATACAGCAACAACAGATCAAGCAATAAAACAAAATTTACATATTCCTTTTGCGATCGAATTTTTAGATTCGTCTGGTAAAACATTACCTTTAACTTATAAAAATAAAAAAATAAATAAAGTATTAAATATTACAGATGAGCAACATACTTTTTATTTTGATAGTTTAAAAGAAAAGCCTACGGTTATTTTACTTGAAGACTTCTCAGCACCTTGCCAGTTAGAGTTTGAATATTCTGATAAGCAGTTATGCCATATTGTACGTCATGCAAGTTCAGATTTTTCTCGTTGGGATGCACAACAAATATTAATTACAAATAATATTAAAAGAGCAGTCGAAAATAATGATATGACATTAGAATCTAGTGTTATTGAATTAATAAAAGACATAATCGAAGATGGTACTATTGATCTTGAATTAGCAGCACAATTAATAAAGTTACCTAGTTTTGATACTTTAAGTTCAGATTATGAGCAAGTTCCTGTTGATGAATTAATAAAGGTTAGCGAAAGCTTTGAGAAACAAATAGCGGATGCATTATCACAGCAATTTATAACACGATATAAGGCGTTAAGTAAAAAGAGTGAATCTGAATGCTTAGACCTTTCAGCTACTGTAGTTGGAAAGCGTGCACTTAAAAATGCTTGCTTATTCTACTTAGCTAAACAAAATAAACTAGATCTAAACCTAATCCTAATCCTTAAAAAGCAATATGCGTTAGAAAATATGACTGATGCACTTGCTGTATTAAGTGCTGTGGTTCATGCTGATCATGTATTATCCAATGAAATGTTAGACTCTTTCGAATCTAAGTGGTCAAAAAACGCACTAGTAATGGATAAGTGGTTTGCACTTAAAGCAATGCAAGACAGATCAGATATTACCTCACACCTTGAAACGCTTTATCAACATGATCACTTTGATTATGCAAATCCAAATCGTGTACGTGCACTAGTTGGTAACTTCTCTCACTTTAACTTAAAACATTTTCATAATATCGATGGTTCAGGTTACAAGTTATTAACTGATATATTAATTAAGTTAAATGATATTAATCCACAGAATGCTTCTAGGATGATCACCCCATTAATGTCCTGGAAAAAATTAGACATTAATAGGCAGCTATTAATTAAGAAGCAGCTACAAAGACTAGAAAATATTGAAAATTTAAGCCCAGATCTCTATGAAAAAGTTTCTAAAGCTTTAAACTAGTCAATACAAGGTAAAGTTAGCGTTATTTACCACAATAACGCTAACAATTTTTTAAATGATTAAATAATAAAGTAATGAAACAGTTTTTATTCGATTTAGATTTAAGTTACGAACAATGTGAACAATTTTATTCAGGTCATATTGAGTCAATTCAAGTTACTTCCCATTCAGGAAAAACAATTAGAATTCCAGCAAATAGGTTTCGTTCTTTTATTACCCCAATAGGAATTAAGCAACAATTTAAGCTTAAATTAACTGATTATAATCAATTTATATCCCTTGAAAAAATAACATAGAATCACATTTTACTTGTTTTTAAAGGGCTAGAGCGGCTCTCGTTGCTTTTTTGTTAATTTTTTAACGTAATTACTTTAAAAGAGTATAATTTTACTGGTAAGATGTCTTACCAATGAGTGAAAGCGTTAACTTGTTTTAATTTACATTGGTTGCTTGCATCAGATGTAATTTACTGTAATGCTTTGATTCGGTACTAGTATACTAAAAACAATAACTTGATCACAAAGTAACCCGCCACAGAGGGAAGACAACATGATAAAAAGACCTCTTTTTGTCAAAAAGAAATTAGCGCTCGGAATTACCTGTGCGTTTATTGCTCTTAGTAGCCAACAGATTTCAGCCAAGAATTTTGAATTGGGTGGATTTGAGGTGAATTTTGATTCAACATTTTCAGCTGGTAGCAGCTGGCGTATAGAAGATCGTGATTTCGAAAACCAAATCGGTAAAAGTAATCACCCTAGCTTTAATTGGAATGGCTATAATGCTGCTCTTAATCCTATATATTCATCTAGTGATGTTTGGGCTAATCCAGGCACATACTCTAACAACGGTGATGCTGGAAACCTAAATTTTGACTCAGGAGATACATTCTCGAAGTTGATAAAAGGTACACATGAGCTTGATATTCGAAAAGGAAATTTCGGTTTATTTACTCGATTTATGTACTTTTATGATTTTGAGTTAATGGATGAAAACCGTGCATATCGCAATCCAACTTCAGGTAACCAAGTTGATCCTTGTGCTGATGAAAACTCAAAAGATCAGGTTTGTAGAGATTTAAGGTTATTAGATGCATTTGTATATGCTGATTTTGATTTAAATGATGGTAACAATCCACTTTCAATCCGTTTAGGTCAACAAGTTGTAAACTGGGGAGAAAGTACGCTTATTTCTCATGGTATCAATGTAAATCCAGTTGATATCGATAGATTAAAAGCCCCCGGTGCAGATTTAAAAGAAGCATTTATACCCGTTGGTATGCTTTGGGCATCTTTAGGTATTACTGAAAATATTTCATTTGAAGCTTTTTATCAATATGAGTGGCAGGAAACACGTTTGCCTGTGGCGGGTAGTTATTTTTCGACTAATGACTTTGCCTCAGAAAATGGTTACTTGAACAATGTTCAGTTAGGTTTTACCTCTAACCCTGATATGGATCTAGCTGCCATCACTTCTGGTTTAAATACTTTGTACAGAGATGCAGCTTTAACACAAGGGCTAGATGCTTCTAGTGTGGAAGGTCAAGCATTTTTGGTTAGCCCTGAAGGTAAAGCTTTACTTGGAAGTATGTACCTAGCTTACCCTACAAAAGTGGCATTAAAGGGGAAAGGCTCAAAAGGCATGACAAAACCAAAAGATTCAGGTCAATTTGGTTTGAAATTTTCTTGGTATGTTCCTGAGTTAAATGAAACAGAATTTAGTCTATATCATGTAAACTATCACAGTCGTAGACCGTTAATTTCGGCTAAAGCATCTAATTTTACCGCACAAAGTATAGGTACAGATCTTGGTTATATTGCACAAAATGAGATAACCGAAGATAACATTACTGAACTAGGTGCATTTAGTAGTGGTGCCTTAGTATATCCTGAAGACATCAAGCTATATGGTTTAAGTTTTAACACTGTTTTAGGTGAAACGTCTTTTGCAGGTGAGTTTACTTTCCGAGAAGATGAGCCGCTTCAAATCGATGATGTTGAGCTTCTTTATGCTGTTATGCCTGAACAATTGGCAGTAGCAGGTATACGTCCTGACTTTGCAGAAATCTCTCAACTAGAGACGTTACAACCTGGTGAAAATGTCCAAGGTTATGTCACAAGCGATACAATGCAGTTACAGTTCACGGCAACTCATTTATTTGGTCCATCTTTAGGAGCTGATAGCTGGGTTTTATTAGGTGAAGTTGGTGGTGTTACAATCAATGATATGCCCGATCCTGACAAGTTAAGATTAAATGTATCAGGAACTGGCCGTACAGGTAAAATGTATGGTGTAGAAGGTAAAGATTACACCTTACTTCACCAAGCATTATCTAATGGCCAAGAAACGAATCCATTTCCTTCAGCATCAGCTTGGGGATATCGTTTGGTAGCTAAAGGTGATTATAATAATCTATTTTCTGGTGTGAACGTGTCTCCTCGTGTGGTATTTTCACATGATGTAAATGGTATAACACCTGATCCTATGTATTTGTTCATTGAAGATAGAAAATCGTTAGGTTTAAATCTTAATTTTAACTATCAAAATGCATGGTCACTTGATATGAGTTACAACAAGTTCTGGGGTGGCGGTCAAACAAATAATTTCACTGATCGTGATTATATTTCTCTCAATATTAAATACTCAATTTAAGGGTAAAATTATGATTAAAAAACGTACCCTAATAGCAGTAGCCCTTTGTGCTATATTTGCTACCAACAGTAGTTTTGCAAAAACGTCAGCAGACAACATCGCTAAGTTAGGTGTTGAATTAACGCCTATTGGAGCTGAAAAAGCGGGAAATGCGGATGGTTCTATTCCTGCTTGGGATGGTGGTATTAAATCAGCACCTGCTGGTTACACACTAGGTATGCATCATCCAGACCCCTTTGCCACTGACGCAGTTAAATTTACAATTGATAAAAGTAATTTAGATAAATACAAAGCACAATTATCGCCAGGTCAACTAGCATTGTTTGATACTTATCCTGATACTTTTAAAATGAATATCTACCCGACACGCCGCAGTGCGTCGTATCCTCAATTTATTTATGATGCGACTAAGAAATATGCCCCAAATGCGGAATTAATAAAAGATGGTAATGGTATTAAAAACACAGCAATAGGGATCCCATTTCCTGTTCCAGAAACTGGTTTGGAAGTTATCTGGAATCATATCTTAAGATATCGAGGTTTATCTATATCTCGATTTGGTGGACAAGCAGCACCAACTGCAAGCGGTTCATTTAATGTTGTTGGCTTTGATGAAAAGTTACTTGTTAAATATTCAGAAAAAGATGCAACACCTGAGTCTTTACAAGAATCAAATATTTTATTTAAGTTTAAACAAAAAGTAACACAACCTGCTCGTCTTGCAGGTACAGCGTTATTAGTTCATGAAACAATGGACCAAATTTTAACACCTCGCCAAGCTTGGACTTACAATACGGGTCAACGTCGTGTTCGCCGTGCGCCAAATGTTGCTTATGATGCGCCAGGTACAGCGTCTGATAGCTTACGTACTACAGATGATTTCGATATGTTTAACGGTTCACCCAATCGTTACACTTGGGAACTAAAAGGTAAAACTGAGCTTTATATTCCATATAATAGCTATAAGTTACATAGTGATAGCTTAAAGTATGCTGATATATTAAAAGCAGGTCATATTAACCCTGAGCATGTGCGTTATGAAAAACATAGGGTGTGGGTTGTTGAAGCTAACCTTAAAGAAGGTACACGTCATATTTACAAAAAACGTGTTTTCTATATAGATGAAGATAGCTGGCAAGTACATGTTACTGACATTTATGATAATCGTGATCAGTTGTACCGTGTTGCCATGGCTCATGGTTTAAATTATTATGAAGTACAAACACATTGGAGTACTCTAGATGTTTACCATGATTTAAACTCACGTCGTTACTTGGCAATAGGCTTAGATAACGAAGAGAAGATGTATGACTTCTCTAAACCATTTAAAAATGTGGAGTTTACCTCTAACGCACTAAAACGCGACGGACGTAGATAACAAACACATATTTATAAGGCCCTTAACGGGCCTTTTTTAACTAACTAATTAAACGAAGTCTCTCATGAAATTTTTTATTAATTGCTTGTTATTCACGTGCATTGTATTTTTTACGAACAAGCTCCAAGCTGCAGTGAATACAAAAGCTTTAAGTTCACTTATACCAGCTGTTATGGCTCCAAAAGCGCAAAATTCTTTATTAACCGACATCACTGATAATGGTCAATATAAAATTGCTGTAGGCAAAAGAGGGATTATTTTACATAGTAAAGATGGTATTCAATGGCAACAGTCTAACGTGCCAGTACAAATATTATTAACAGCAGTTTTTTTTATAGATCAAAATAATGGTTGGGTAGTAGGGCATGACGCGACTATTTTAAATTCAAAAGATGGCGGTATTAACTGGCATGTTCAAAACTATCAGCCTGAATTAGATAAGCCTTTTTTAGATATTTTATTTACAGATAAATTAAATGGTGTTGCAATTGGTGCTTACGGATTATTTTATCGTACATTAGATGGGGGAAAGAATTGGAACAGTGAATTTTTGAGTAGTTTGCTGTTTAAAGAAGATGCTGATTATTTAGCTGAGCTAAAAGCAGAAGACCATGCAAGTTATGAAATAGAAACCCAATCAATATTACCTCACTTTAATCAAATTCACTTTTCAAAAAAACAAATCATTATGGTGGGTGAACAAGGTTTTGTTGCAACAAGCATTGATGAAGGCAAAACTTGGCTGCGTATGACTGAATTTTACTTAGGCTCATTTTTTGATATAGAAATTCTTAACGATGGTAACTGGCTTATTGCTGGTTTAAGAGGTAATGCATTTGTATCAAACAATAACGGAAAGAGCTGGAATAAATTAAAGACAAACACGCAAGCTACAATAAATCACATCTTAAAAACACCTACAGGCGCAATTTTATCCGCTAATAATGGTGTATTGCTAACTTATAATTCAGGAATAATTAAAAAAGAGCAACAATCTGATGGTAAGGCAAATTTAGCAACAGTGATTAGTAATAATCAATTAATTTTTGCTTCAGAAGTGGGCATTAAAAGTCAGGAGTTAAATTAGAATAATGAGCAGTATATTAACCCAATTTGAATTGATTATTTTTAGGCATCGTTTAGCGGTTATCATCGCATTTTTATTAACAACTATTTTTTTGGCTTTTAGTGCAACTAATATAAAGTTAGATGCATCATTTAATAAAAACATCCCATTAAATCATGAGTACATGAAATTGTATTTAAAACATGAAAAACAATTTGGCGGTGCTAATAGTATTTTAATTTCTGTTTGTGATAAAAATGGAGATATTTTTAATCCTGAATTTTTCACACAGTTAAAATCAGTTCATGATCAACTTTATTTTATACCAGGTGTAAATAGATCTTTAGTACAATCTATATTTTCTCCAAGCGCACGCTTTGTTGAAGTTGTTGAGGATGGTTTTGCAGGTGGACCAATAATACCTGCAGACTTTAAAGCTGATGAAAGAGGGTTGATTAAAGTAAAAGAAAATATAGAAAAAGCGAATATCGTGGGTCGCCAAATTGCCAATGACTATTCATGTGCGATGGTTTCTGCGCAATTGATGGAAATAGATCCTACAACACATGAAAAATTAGATACATTGACTTTTGCCAGCAAACTTGAATCTGAAGTTCGAAAACCTTTTACTACAGACAATGTATCTATCCATATTATAGGTTTTGCAAAAATGGCAGGTGATATCGCGGATGGTGCTAAAGGCGTAGTATTGTTTTTTTTAATCGCCATTATTTTTACCTTTATCATGGTTTGGTTTTTTTGTAAAAGTTTGAAATTAACCTTGTTACCAATTGTGTGTTCATTGATAGCGGTTGTCTGGCAGCTTGGTTTGTTGTCTAAATTGGGATTTGGTTTGGATCCTATGTCTATTTTGATCCCTTTTCTCGTGTTTGCAATCGGTGTAAGCCATGGTATACAGATGGTTAATGCTATTGGTAAAAAAACATCAGAAGGTCTTAGTTGTAAAATGGCTTCAGAAACCTGTTTTAGAAGTTTATTAATTCCTGGTGGTATTGCATTGTTGTCGGATACAGTAGGCTTTTTAACATTACTCTCTATCGATATAGGCATTATTCGTGAACTAGCCATAACAGCAAGTTTAGGTGTCGCAGTCATTATATTTACAAATTTGATGTTATTACCTGTAGTTGCATCCTATCTTGGGAAAATGCCTACTAAAAGTCATCATAATGAAGGAAATTCATCTCGCCTATTTCAGCGCTTAATTGATATGTTAGTGAGTGCGACAGATCCTAAAGTTGCTCGCAAAATTATGTTTGTGGTTGCTATATTATTTGGTTTAAGTTTTTGGCAATCACAACAAATGCAAATAGGAGATCTTCATGCAGGCGCACCTTCTTTACATTCAGATGCACAGTACAATCAAGATACCTTTTTGATAACAGATAAGTATAGTATTTCTGTTGATATTCTCAAAGTGATAGTTGAAGGACCAGAAGAAGCTTGTACCTTTCATGATATCATGTCTCGTATTGATAGATTCCAATGGAATGTAGAAAACGTAGCAGGTGTACAGTCAGTTATTTCGTTAACTTCAGTATCGCAAGCTGTCAATGCTGGTTACAACGAAGGAAATTTTAAATGGCAGACAATACCTCGTAATACTTCCAGTTTAGTTCAAGCAACAGCAAGAGTTGAAACAAGTACAGGGTTGTTAAACGGTAACTGTAGTGTGATGCCAATAATTATATTTATGGAAGATCATAAAGCGAATACGATTGAACGTGTTATTGCTGCAGTTGACAAGTTTGCTAAAGAAGAGCAAACCGATGAATTGAAATTTCTTTTGGCTACAGGGCCTGTAGGCGTTATGGCCGCAACAAATCAAACAGTTGATGAGGCACAGTTACCGATGATGCTTTATGTGTACGGTGCTGTTATTTTACTATGCTTAATTAGCTTTCGCTCTATCAGAGGAACAATCGCTGTTGTTTTGCCTTTATATATTGTATCTACTATGGCGCAAGCATTAATGGTATCTCTTGAAATCGGTCTCACGGTTTCTACTTTGCCGGTAATAGCACTAGGCGTCGGTATTGGTGTCGATTATGGCATTTATATACTATCCTCAATGAGCTCTCAGCTTAAAGATGGTATTAAATTGTCACAAGCATATCGTAATGCTTTAATTGAGCGAGGCAGTGCCGTTTTGTTCACTGGAATCACTTTAGCATTAGGTGTTAGTACTTGGGTATTTTCAGATCTTAAATTCCAAGTAGATATGGGCATATTATTAACTTTTATGTTTTTGGTTAACATGCTTGGTGCAGTATTGTTCCTACCTGCAATAGGTACTATTTTGTGGCCGTATAAGGACGAACATAAAAAAAATTAAAATAAATGTGAATAATTGTTCTTAAAAATGGCCATAAAAGGCCATTTATATCTATATTTTGTGAATAGATGTCCAACCGTTTGAAATTTATACTGCATTGGCATAAAAAAACGGTTTAATTACTAGCTAAAAGAGTTAGAATTCATCCCGACTCCACGCTAATAAACAACTGTACTAGAATTATACTTAAATGAATCTGGGGATTGTAGAAAGTTTCTATCTCTAATTGAATTCTACATCTTGTAAAAGTTTAAGTATATACGTTCAAAGTAGTAATAGATTAAGGAACACACAATGACTCAAAACGCTGGTAACACTTCAGTTCTGTTGGATAATGTTTGTAAATTAATACATCATAAAGTACATGCAGATAATGTGTCGCTCGTAGAAAAATTTGCCAAAACCTTGTACAGTAATATGTCTAAAGAGGATTTGGCAAATCGCAACGACAGTGATTTATATGGTGCTGCATTAAGTTTATGGAATTCGCTTGAAAATCATATGTCAGATGACATCATGGTAAGAGTTGTAAATCCAGAACTTGCTAAACATGGTTGGCAATCTTCTCACACGATTGTAGAAATAATTGTTAAAGATATGCCCTTTTTGGTTGATTCCGTACGTATGGCATTAACACGTGAAAATATTGCATCTCATCTTTTATTACATTCACCGCTTAAAATCCAAAGAAATGAAGATAATAAAATATCAGCTCTTTCAAATTTAAAAGACGAACAAGCTTCATCTTCAACAAAAACAATTTTCTTTATTGAAATTGATCGTCAAACTGACCTGAATGTAATTGAATCTTTAAAATTAGAATTGATCTCTGTATTAAGAGATGTGTCTGTTTCAGTGCAAGATTGGTTACCTATACAAGAGAAGTTAAAGGAGATAACAAAAGAGCTTCCAAATCGTGATGGTATAAAAAACAAACCGGAAATCCAAGAAACTATCGAGTTTTTAGATTGGTTGGGAACAAATAATTTTACACTAATGGGATATCGCCAATATGAGTTAACAGCAGTAAAAGGTGATTACGAACTTGTTGGTGTTAGAGGTACAAGTTTAGGCATGATGAAAAACTCAGAAGAAGAGAAAGTAAGACTTCTTTCTGATTTACCTGAAATCGCCAGAAAAGAAGCACAAAATGAACACTTATTGATATTAACTAAAACAAATTCTTTATCTCGTGTTCATCGTCCAGCTTATATTGATTATATTGGAATTAAACGTTTTGATAAAAATGGACAAGTTGTTGGGGAAGATCGTTTTATTGGCCTTTTCTCATCTAACTTTTACAATAACAGTGCATCAGATATACCGGTACTGCGTAGTAAAATTAATAGAATAATGGATAAATGTGACTTTGCACAAGGTACACATGCTTACAAAGCGGTACTGAATATATTAGAAACATATCCACGTGATGAATTACTACAAGCACACGAATATGAGCTATTAGAAGTCGCAATGGGCGTATTGCAAATACAAGAGCGTGATATGTGTCGCTCTTTTGTTCGTAAAGATATATACGGTCGATTTTTTTCTTGCATGGTCTATGTACCACGTGAGCGTTACAATACTGCGTTACGTCGTGATACTCAGCAGATCCTTGCAAAAGAATTTGGCTCACAAGAAAAAGTTGAATTTACAACTTTCTTCTCAGAATCTATCCAGGCTAGAACACACTATACTGTGCGTGTAGCCGACAACAATATCGAATTTAATGTGAAAGATATAGAAAGAAACCTAATTGAAGCCGCACGTACTTGGGAAGATAAACTGCAGTCTGTATTACTTGAAAGAGCAGGCGAAGTGACAGGGAATGAATTAAATCGTAAGTATAGTCATGCATTCGGGAGAGCTTATAAAGATCAAGTTTTACCAAGTGCAGCTGTAGTTGATATTGAAAAACTTGAGTTATTAACAGATGAAAGTCAACTTGAGATGCTTTTTTATCGTCCTCAAGAAGCTGCTAATAATGAAGTAAGTTTAAGTCTGTATCATAAAAATGAGCCAATTCATTTATCTGCAATTATGCCAATGATAGAAAACTTTGGTTTACGTGTAATTGGTGAAACACCTTATTCTGTTAAAACCTCTGATGGTCAGGTTAACTGGGTAATGGATTTCACTATGTTGCTAGGTAATACAGCTGAAGGTGATTTTAGTGCAAGTTCAGAGCGTTTTCAAAATGCCTTAACTGACGTATGGTACAACCGTTTAGAAAATGATGGTTTTAACAGATTAGTTCTATCGGCAGGCTTAGATGGACGCGAAGCTTCAATGTTACGTGCTTACGCTAAGTATATTCGTCAAATAGGGGTTACTTTTTCACAAAACTATATTGAAAATACGTTTGAACGTTACCCAGAATTAGCAAAAAAATTAGTTTCTTTATTCGATAAAAAATTCAATCCGAAAGCTAAGTTTACTGAAAAAGTATATGATAAACTTACTGCTCAAATTCACGCTGATTTAGACAAGGTTGCTAACCTTGATGATGATCGTATTATTCGTATCTACTTAGATATGATCAATGCAACACTTCGGACTAACTACTTCCAGTTAACTGCAGAAAATAAACATAAATCATCTATTTCATTTAAAGTACAACCAACACTTATCCCTGATATGCCATTGCCTCGTCCTGCATATGAGATCTTTGTTTACTCTCCAAGAGTTGAAGGTGTACATCTTCGATTTGGTAAAGTTGCACGCGGTGGTTTACGATGGTCAGACCGTCGTGAAGATTTCAGAACTGAAGTATTAGGCTTAGTTAAAGCACAACAAGTCAAAAATACTGTTATAGTACCAGTTGGTTCAAAAGGTGGTTTTGTTTGTAAACAACTACCAAGCTGTAGAGATGAATTTTTTACTGAAGGTCAAGAATGTTACCGTATCTTCATTCGTGGTTTACTTGATATTACTGATAATATCGTTTCAGGTGCAGTTGTTCCACCAAAAAATGTTGTACGTCATGATGAAGATGATGCATATCTAGTTGTTGCAGCGGATAAAGGCACGGCGACTTTCTCTGATATGTCTAACTCCATATCTGAAGAATATGGTTTTTGGCTAGGTGATGCATTTGCATCAGGAGGTTCAGTAGGTTATGACCATAAGAAAATGGGAATAACAGCAAAAGGGGCGTGGGAGTCAGTTAAACGTCACTTCCGTGAAACAGGAATTGATTGTCAATCAACAGATTTCACCTGTGTTGCAGTTGGTGACATGGCTGGTGATGTCTTTGGTAACGGTATGCTTTTATCTAAACATATCCGTTTACAAGTTGCATTTAACCATATGCATATATTTATTGATCCAAACCCAGATTCAACTAAAACTTACCCTGAAAGAGCACGTTTGTTTGAATTACCACGATCGAGCTGGGAAGATTATGATAAATCATTGATCTCTCAAGGTGGTGGTATATTTTCTCGTGCTGCAAAATCAATTTCATTAAGTCCTGAAATTAAAAAAATGCTTGGTACTAAAAAAGCAAGCATGACACCTAATGAATTAATTCGCGCTGTACTTAAAATGCCTGTAGATTTGATTTGGAATGGTGGAATTGGAACTTATATTAAAGCAATGAGTGAAACTGATGCAGACGTTGGTGACCGTGCTAACGATGCATTACGTATTAATGGTTCGGAAGTTAATGCTAAAATATTTAGTGAAGGTGGTAACTTAGGTTGTACACAACTTGGTCGTATCGAGTTTGCTGAAAAAGGTGGCCGCATCAATACTGATTTTATTGATAATGTGGGTGGTGTTGCGTGCTCAGATACTGAAGTAAACATTAAAATATTACTTAATAGTTTAGTTGTTGAAGGAGATTTAACTAAAAAGCAACGTGATGAATTACTTTACTCTATGACAGATGAGGTTTCAGTTGATGTACTAAATGATTGTTACCGTCAGACACATACAATTTCAGTAAGTCAACTAAAGGGGACATCTACACTTAAAGAACAAATCCGTTTTATTCATACGCTTGAAAAAGAAGGCTTGTTAGATCGTGAAATTGAATTTCTACCAAGTGATGAAGAGCTAGCAGAAAGACTTGCCGCTGGTCAAGGCCTTACAAGACCAGAACTTTCAGTATTAGTATCTTATGCAAAAATGGGGTTAAAAGAATCATTAGTAACGCCTGATCTGACTGATAACCCATATTACCGTCAATTATTAGTAAATGCTTTCCCTGTTCCACTAAGAGAAAGGTTTAATAGTGCGTTGGATAGTCATCCTCTAAGAGCTGAAATAATTGCAACTAAATTAGCTAATAATATCATTAATGATATGGGCTTTAACTTTGTAGCTCGCATGATAGAAGAGACTGGTGCGCAAGTAGCAGAAATTGCATTATGTTATTCTATGGCGTCTGAAGTATTTGAAATGTCAGAAACTTGGTCGCAAATTGAAGAATTAGACAATAAAGTTCCTGCGATTGTTCAAACTGAAATGTTATACCAATTACGTCGTACAATTCGACGCGCAACACGTTGGTTCTTACGTCATCGTAATAAAACTTTAAACATTGAACAAACAATCGCATTCTTCGGTCCTGCACTTACTGATTTGAGTGAAAACTTAACAACGTATATGAATGAAGAAGAAGCGAATAGATTAATACTTGAAGCAAAATCACTTCAATCTGAAGGCATTGATGCTAAACTAGCCTCACGTATTGCTCAGTTATCAAGTTTGTTCTCCGTAATGGATTTAGCACAAGTTGCAGAACATTCGAAACGTAATATGGATATTGTTGCTAACACTTACTTTAAACTTGGTGCAAGAATGGGATTACATTGGTTCCTAGAACAAATTACAAACCAACCAGTTGCAAATAATTGGCAAGCTCTTGCCCGCGCATCATTTAGAGAAGAGCTTGATTGGCAACAACGTTCAATTTCAGCAGTCGTTTTAAATAGCTGCACAGATATTGAATGTAATGTTGATGCGATAGTCGATACTTGGATGCAAGATCATGAAGTAATATTAGAGCGTTGGTTACATATGTTAGCTGAGTTTAAAACTTCACAAATTCATGATTTTGCAAAATTCTCTGTAGCATTAAGAGAGCTAATGTTATTAAGTCATACATGTGATAATTCAAAATAAATAATATATCAACATGTTCAGAATGAGCATGTGTTTATAATATATTTGTTATAAAATACCTCAGTTTGGTCACCATGACCATTGGGGTATTTTTTTAGGAGTAATATATGTTTTATGATTTAGCACGCCGTTTTATGTTTACACAAGATGCAGAATGGGCGCACAATTTTGCATTAAGTAATTTAAGACGATTTGCTCATACCCCGTTGAATGCTATGTGGGCGCAATCTATAGAAGATAAACCAGTTGAATTTTTAGGTCTTGAGTTTAAAAACTTACTTGGTTTAGCTGCTGGTTTAGATAAAAACGCTGAATGTATTGATGCTTTTGGGCAAATGGGTTTTGGCTTTATAGAAGTTGGAACTATTACACCTAAAGCTCAAGCAGGTAACGATAAACCTAGAATATTTCGTCTGCCAGAGTCAAATGCAATCATAAATCGTATGGGTTTCAATAATAAAGGGGTTGACAACCTATTAAATAATGTTAAAGCATCTAATTATAATGGTATTTTAGGTATTAATATTGGTAAAAATAAAGATACACCAAATGAACAAGGTAAAGATGATTATATATATTGTATGAGAAAAGTATTTACGAGTGCTTCATATATAACAGTCAATATTTCTTCACCCAATACGCCAGGTCTAAGAGATTTACAATATGGTGCTGCTTTGGATGATTTATTATCAAGTTTAAAGAATGAACAATTAGATTTAGAAGCAAACCATGGGAAACACGTACCTATGCTTGTTAAAATTGCACCAGATCTAGATCAGGTACAAGTTGAACAAGTAGCGGGATCCTTAGTAAGCAACAAGATTGATGGTGTGATCGCAACAAATACCACATTAGATCGTTCTTTAGTTCAAGGCGAAAAGTATTGTGATGAAGCGGGTGGTTTATCAGGGCAACCAGTACGAGAAAAATCGACTCATGTTGTCAGTGAGTTAAAACGTTTAACTAACGGAAAATTACCAATAATAGGTGTAGGCGGTATAGATAGTGCGCAATCGGCTAAAGAAAAATTAAATGCAGGAGCTGATTTAATACAAGTTTACACAGGATTTATTTATCAAGGTCCACCATTAGTTAAAAAGATCTTAACTAGCTTGTAGAGATCATTGTTCCCTATATAAGGATCGGAAATTAAAAATAATGATCCGATCAAAAAAAATATTAAAAATAATTCAATATTGTATAGAATTTAACTATAATCCCCAGAATCAATAGGTTTCGGGGATTTTTAAATGTTACAAGCTTCACAAAACTGGAGTTGGATTGCTTGTTATAAATCAAATGCGCTTTTACTCGACATGGGTAATGAGATGTCTTTTAGTACACCATATAAAATTAGAAACCTAATTAATGATGCATTGAAAAATCCTTCTTTTAGTTTAACTGACGCTAATTTCTACCAGCAAGTATTTGCCTATCTTGATGGATTCAAGCTTTGGAATGAAGCACAAATATGCCAAATGGCATTAAATGCAACAGCTGTAAAACACTACCTTAAACCGATGTTGACAAAAAGTTGGTTTTTTGAAATTTATCAAGGAAGAGATCCAAGTTTAGATGCAATTATTCAATTGAAATCTAAAAATCAGATGGGTCAATTTCTTATCGTTGACTATACAAGTGAAGGTTCTGTTTGTATTTGTCTAGAAAATGAATTTAATTTAGATGAAAATTTTAAGTTAAAGCAGTTTGAGGTTATTAAAGTCTTAAATGATCGTGTACATCCACTGATTGTTAAATTGAAACAACAAAAAAGAGCCTGATAGTATTTGCAAGGAATCCTTTCCTGCGTTTTATCTATTCTATTCTATTCTTTCTTGTGCATCTTCAGCCAAGTGAGCTGATAGTTTAGTAATATCGGCTAGATTAGCTTTAACTGTTTTCTTTGGTAGTTTACCAATTAAAAATTCACCCGTATCTAGAGATTTATTTTCAGCTGCAAAAACTAGCAAGTTTTTACCGTTACACATTACTTTACTAAAAATAGTCCTTACTTTTAATTTTTTATTTTTTAAAAAAGAGCGTAAACGTGTTTTGTCATTTACAGAAACATATTCACATACACGTAATGAAATATCTTCTGCGCTGGCTGTGGGGGCATTTAATGCTACAGCAGCAAGTAAACTTGTTATGATTAATGTTTTTTTCATCTTTTATCCTTATAAAATTAAAATTCTACTCTTTGAGCAGTTACGAACTTAAAGTACATATTAGTGTAGTGTTATGAAACTGTAATTCAACAACTAGTTGCGTAAAGGGTAGTTTTATTTACGATTTGATTAAATTTCACAATAAATCTGTTTGTTTTTTAAACTTTCATTTAAATATTTTCAAGCTTGATGTTATTTAATTAAACATAGCGTATTATTTTTAATAATAAATTCATTTAAAAATTGAGGACCTAACAATATATGGTTGAATATCAGCATATTTGTGTACCAGAAGATGGATCAAAAATTATTTTGAATAAAGATGGTTCTATAAAAGTGCCAAATAATCCAATAATTGCGTTTATAGAAGGAGATGGGGTAGGCGTTGATATAACTCCTGTTATGCTTAATGTTGTGAATTCATGTGTTGAAAAGGCTTATAGTGGAAAGAGGCAAATAAAATGGATGGAAGTATATAATGGAGAGAAAGCGGCTAAAATGTATGATGGTGATTGGTTTCCGCAAGAAACACTTGAAGCAATTAGAGAATATCGAGTTGCAATTAAAGGGCCGCTAACTACACCAATCGGTGGTGGGTTTAGGTCTTTAAATGTAGCACTTCGACAAGAAATGGATTTATACGTTAATATGAGACCGATAAAATGGATTGATGGTGTTCCTTCTCCGTTAAAAGAACCTCATAAAACGAATATGGTGGTATTTAGGGATAATAGTGAAGATATATACTCCGGTGTTGAATTCAAAGCGGGGTCAAGTGATTCTGAACGATTACTTGAGTTTTTACAAGCTGAAATGGGTGTAACTCGTATTAGATTTACTGAAAATTGTGGCATAGGTATAAAACATATTTCTGAGCAGGGCTCAAAAAGACTGATCCGAAAAGCAATAAAATATGCAATCAACAATGAACGGGATTCGGTAACTTTAGTACATAAAGGAAACATCATGAAGTTTACCGAAGGTGCATTTAAGCAATGGGGCTATCAGGTCGCAAAAGAAGAGTTTGCTGCAAATATGCATGCAAATGGACGCTGGATGGAGATACAAAACAAAATTACTAACAAGCCATTAATAATAAAAGATATGATTGCAGATAGCATGTTACAGCAAATAATTCTTTGTCCAGAAAATTTTGATGTACTGGCTACAATGAATCAAAATGGCGATTTTTTATCCGATGCTCTGGCAGCCCAAGTAGGTGGAGTAGGTATCGCTCCTGGAGCTAATTTAAACGATGAAGTGGCATTTTTCGAGCCTACCCATGGCACCGCAGCAAGACTAGCTGGTTGCAATAAAGTAAATCCTAGTTCAATTATATTATGCGCTCAAATGATGTTAAATCATATAGGTTGGTTTGAGGCGGAAAAATTAATATCTAAGGGCCTTGAGGGGGCGATTAAATCGAAGCAAGTAACTTATGATTTTTCGTCTGAAATAATAGGTTCCAAAGAGGTAAGCTGTTCTGAATTTGGTCAAATAATTATAGAAAATATGTAAAATCGAGATGATTTTAGGCATACGAGTTTATGCCTCTTTAAGATGAAGCATAAACTTTTTTAAAATCAGGCTACCTTACACTGGATCAAATTAGTTTGTTGTAATTGAGTTGAATTATTAATGTGTGAAGGCAAAAGCTGCTCAATCCGTTGGTTCAGCTTATCAGTACACGTACTTTCAATGTCTAAATGCATTTTAAGTTTTGCAATTTTGGCTATAAGACTTGTAATTATCAACTGGGGCACTTCACAGCAAAACTCATCCAAAATAATGGTTGGTATTGATTTATTGTTATACTCAAGTTTACTAATCGTTGAATTATCTAAATTCATTTTACGGCAATTAGCACCAAACTCTATTACTAAAATTGAAAGCACTTCATAAAATGTATTATAACTAATATGTGAACTAGGCAGAATTTCATCTTCTATAAAATGACGTAATGGACTATCTATATAAACTTTTTCTCTACGTTTAAAACCCTGATCTGCATTAATTTGTGGTTTCATAATTTTATCTCTCATTCCATCATATATTTCATTTATGTCGGTTTTACATAATAAGTATAAAACGACTCCTCAACGCTCACTTTCAAATTAGCGTGTTTAGATTCATAAATGAAATTATTGTTTTCAATATTTGGAATTGATTTAATCAATAATACGTGCAGAATTATCTATCTTTAATGGTTTTTGAGAAGTCACTTATGGCTCTTCTTAACCATTGATGCGCTTTTGAGTGATGTAATAATGGGCTCCAAATCATTTTTATTTCTATTGGCACAATTTGAAATGGTACTTTTATGGATACTAAATTTGCGTTATATTTATACAGCATAGCTTGTCGTCTAGGTATTGTCGCAATTAAATCTGATTGCTCTAACAGCAATTGAGTTAGCATATAGTGCCGTGTAAACACCCTGATATTACGTGTTTTATCAAATTGCCATAATGCCTCATCGACCCAACCAAGTTTATGTGAACCAGATTTATTGGTAACTGCACTTTCGGCACCCCATCCTGAACGATTAATCCAGATATGTTCACTTTTAAGATATGTCTCTAAATTTGTTTGTTTGCTGTAGATACTGTCTTTATGGGTGATACAACAAAAATTATCACTCCAAATACGTGCTTGATGAAATGATTTTGGTAAAAAAGTAAATCTATTAATTGCCAAATCAATTAAGCCTTTTTCCATATCCTGAAGGTTGATATCTCCAGGTGTTAATATATCAAAATTAATTTGTGGTGCTTTTTTTAATAAAGATGAGATAAACGGCGCGAGTAATGTCGCTTCAATATAGTCGTTTGTCATAATTCTAAATGTAATTTGACTATGCTCTGGTGAAAAGTCTTTATCGGGTTGGGTGATTTGCTCTGCCATAGATAAGAATAAGACTATCTCAGGCTGCAATTTTAAAGCTTTATCAGTAGGTGTCATTCCTTGAGCTGTTCTAACAAGTAATGGATCATCAAATAATAACCTCAATCTACTGAGAGCATTACTCATTGCAGGCTGTGTTAATGCGACTTTATTTGCAGCCTTAGACACGCTGCCTTCTTCAATGAGTACATTTAAATAAACTAGTAAATTAAGGTCGATATTACGTATATTCATTAAATCTATATTACTTATTCAATTTATAAATTATTTCAATTAA
The DNA here is from genome assembly GCF_002276045.1 of Pseudoalteromonas sp. NBT06-2. Classification (GTDB taxonomy): domain Bacteria; phylum Pseudomonadota; class Gammaproteobacteria; order Enterobacterales; family Alteromonadaceae; genus Pseudoalteromonas. The sequence continues at coordinate 28,620 of NZ_NQMR01000016.1, forward strand.
AGCCTGATTGCTAAGGTTAGTAAATAAAGATGTGGAAATAGTCATAATAGCTGAGGTTTATAGTGCAAGATAAAGTAAAAAGTATGCAAACAATGAATGATGTTATTGCGATTAAAATAGCAAGGGCGATCCTTGGCGGTTTTGAATCTATGTTTGCTGATTTCTTAAATATCACATTAGCAGCGCAATCTCGGTTTGAAAGAGCTGCATGGCATGAAGTACAGGATGCAATGAAACAAAGACTAAAGGTATATGAAAATAAAGTAGGCGAAACCGGTCATGCCGTAAAACTAATTGCTTTTAATGAGTATTCAAATAATTCAATTTGGCATGATGCTAAAAATCATTTCGCACATTTGATCATAGATCATGAAAATGCATTAATAGGGCAAACATTTTTCAATTCTGTTTTTGGTATTATCAAAGGAGACTATAACAAAAGAGCAGTACATTTATTTATTTTACAGGCACAATTTAAACCTGCTAAAAGAACAACAGAAGATGTTTTATGTCGATTAGATAGTAGTTCGGGTGTGGTTGATGCTTTTGATAAACTTTTACATTATTTTAAATTTAGAACAACTTTTGAAGATTTACCCAGAGATATCGTTTTTATTAATACCGTTTTAGATAAATTTGATGGCGATTTACTCAGTATCGAAAATTGTCATTTGGAATTTGCTAAATCACTTTTTTTTCGTAATAAGGCATGTTACATCATAGGGCGATTAATTGATGATGATGACAAACGTAGTGTGCCATTTGCCTTGCCACTTTTAAATGATAAAGAAAATGGGTTGTATGTAGATGCCTTTATTATTGGAGAGGGACAACTGAGTATGCTATTTGGTTTTGCACGCGCTTACTTTATGGTAGATACCGACCAACCCGTTAGATATGTTGATTATTTATGCGAGTTATTACCTAAAAAACAACGCTTCGAGTTATTTAATGCAATAGGTTTTATTAAACATGCAAAAACAGAATTTTTTAGATATAAAGTTGACTCAACAAAAAATATGCCATTAAAAGAAAAATACGTGAGCGCCCTTGGAATCAAAGGCATGGTGATGTTAGTTTTTACGACAGAAAATTCGAAGTATGTGTATAAAATGATTAAAGATAAATTTACCCCGCCTAAAAATATCACTCGACAAGTGGTAATAGACAAGTATAACTTTGTTAAAAATGCAGACCGTATTGGTCGATTAGTTGATACTCAAGAGTTTAGGTATCTGGCATTTGATTTATCTCGTTTTAGTGATGAAATATTAGTTGAGCTACATAAATATGCCAGCGAGAATTTGATCATAAATGGCAATGCACTTATTCTAAAACATGTCTATGTTGAAAGGAAAATGACACCGTTAAATTTATATATTAACAATATTAATGAAAATGAGTTAAATCAAGTTATGTTTGAATATGGATGTGCAATCAAACAATTAGCCGCAGCAAATATATTTCCAGGTGATATGCTGATGAAAAACTTCGGTGTAACTCGTTGGGGGCGCGTTGTATTTTATGATTATGATGAAATCTGCCCTTTGACCCAGTGTGACTTTAAATCAATACCTCAAGCAGATAATACATATGATGAATTATCTAATGAGCCCTGGTTTGATATTGAAGCCAATGATGTTTTTCCCGAGCAGTTTTCTGTTTTTTTATCATCAAATTTAAAAGCTAAAAAACATTTTGATTATTACCATAAAGACCTTTATCGAGTGGAGTTTTGGCAAGCTTTACAATTAAATATACATAAAGGGGAAATCGCAAATGTGTTCCCTTATAAAGAAAAGTGGCGTTTTAATCGTAATAGATAGTTTTCTTGTTTAGAGCACCTTATACTGCAGTTGACCTTGATGTAACTAGATAAAAAATAATACATCAATGAAGACGTTATTACCTTATAGGGATGAAAATGTTAAACCAAGATTCAGATGACCATATTCCAGCAATTGTTTTAGATAAAGAAGATATCAAACATACAAGTTTTGATGTCAAAACGATAACAACACAAGATACATCTGAGAAACAAACAAGTAAAATATCAATCTTGCTAGTTATTTTGACTATGACTGCTTTTTCAGTTTCGATATGGTTCTTATACCAACAAAATAATTTATTATTAAATAGCCAGAGACGTATTGAAACCTTAGAAAATCAATTATCTGCAACAGGTGAAGAGATTGGAACATCAGCAGTTTTTATGCAGGTTAAGGTTAAAGATTTATCAGAAAAAACGGCAGAACTGTGGAAACAAATGGATAAATTATGGGCTTCTGCATGGCGAAAAAATCAAAATGATATTGGTGAGTTAAAAGCTAATTTACAAAAATACCAAACATTACAAACTCAGCAGCAAGGTGTAATGAAGTCTGTGTTATCACAACAAGCACAATTAGCTATAAACTATAATAAGCAAACTGCGATTAAAACAAAAAGCATACAAGAACTAAAAGAACTATTATTTGAATTTGAAATGAAATCGGCTGACAGTGAAACTAAAATATCAGAGTTAAAAGTTAAAATAAATAATCTTTCAAAGCAATTTAAACAATTAACTGAGCAAGTTATAAGTTTTGAATCAAAAAAAAATGCAAATACAAATATTAATAAAGTGACACAATCTTAAAAAATTCTGTCTATAGAAATGTTCAATGAGTGTAATAAATAAAATAGTGAGAACCCATTGATTATAAAAGAACAAGCACTGGCTATAGGTGTCGCTGCATCGGTAATAATAGTCGGATTATTTTTTTTTATATATTTATATAAAAAGATAACGAATTTAAAAACCCTAAACCAAACATCTGAAATTAAAATTAAAGAGTTAGAGGCGAGTAAAACACAGCTTGAACATAGCTTAAGTCGATATAAAGACCAATATTTGGTTACCAAAACACGCCTTGAAGCAAAGTTTGATGAAATTGAGGCTTTAGGTAGCAATGTACGAGTATTAGAAAATAAACTTGAAGTGGTATCCCAAGATTTATTTGAACATAAGTCTCTCATCGCTAAACAACAACAAAAAGAGTCCGACTATACAGATAAAATTAACTTATTAGAAAAATCTGAGTTACGGTTAACTCAGCAATTTGAAAATATTGCTAATAAAATATTCAGCGAAAAAACTGCCCATTTTACCCAGCAAAATAAAACCGGGCTTGATGGCTTACTTACGCCTCTTAAAGAACAATTATCAAATTTCAGCAAACAAGTAAATGATGTGTATACCACAGAGGCAAAAGAGCGACATGCTCTAAAATCTGAAATCGTAGGTCTCAAAGAATTAAATCTACAAATGGGTCTTGAAGCAAGTGCTTTAACAAAAGCTTTAAAAGGAGATAATAAAAAACAAGGTACTTGGGGAGAAGTTGTATTAGAGCGTGTATTGCAAAGTTCAGGTTTAAGGGAAGGCCATGAATATGAAACACAATTACATTTAAAAAACCAAGATGGTAAGGCCTATAAGCCAGATGTTATTATCCATTTACCACAAGGAAAAGACGTTGTTGTCGATTCAAAAATGGTGTTAGTCGCTTATGAACGCTTCCATAATGCAGAAACAGAAGTTGAACAAAATACGACATTAAAAGCACATATTAATGCCATTAAAAAGCATATTAATGAATTAAGTGCAAAAGACTATCAACTATTACATGGTATTAAAAGCTTAGATTATGTATTAATGTTTATACCTGTTGAACCTGCTTTTAATGCAGCGTTAGAGTATGAACCGACTTTAGTACAGTTTGCCCTTGAAAAAAATATTATGTTAGTTAGTCCAAATAATTTAATAGTGGCCTTGCGCACAATTAACAATATGTGGCGTATGGAATACCAGAATAGAAATGCACAAGATATAGCAGAAAAAGCAGGCACAATTTACGATAAATTAGTTGGTTTTGTTGATGATATGAAAAAAGTGGGACTAAACTTAGAGCGTGCGGAGTTAAGTTATGGTGATGCAATGAAAAAGCTTAGTGAAGGGCGAGGTAATCTTGTTAAAAAAGCCGAAGAAATGAAGTCATTAAATATAAAGGTTAAAAAATCATTACCTAAAGAAATGATTGAAAAATCTGAAATATCCATAAAAAATCACTCAGAGATCACATCTAAACTCCAATAGACATAAAATAGATTGATTGCATTATTTAAGTACTGCAATCTTATCTATTTTTTGCAATAATGCCTTCAATTAGATTTACGTTAAATCAAAATATAATTTAGAGGATATACATTCCATGGCGGAGATTGAAAATCGCCCAAGCAACTTTATTCGTACTATTATCGATAATGATCTTGCTAGCGGGAAACACGCATCAACTCACACTCGTTTTCCACCAGAGCCAAATGGTTTTTTACATATAGGTCATGCAAAATCGATTTGTTTAAATTTTGGAATTGCCAAAGATTATTCAGGTCTATGTAATTTACGTTTTGACGATACTAATCCAGAAAAAGAAGATGTTGATTATGTAAATGCGATTAAAAATGATGTTCAATGGTTAGGTTTTCAATGGCATGGTGATATCAACTATTCATCAAATTATTTTGATAAACTTCATAGCTATGCGGTTGAGTTGATCGAAAAAGGCTTAGCATATGTCTGTTTTTTAAGCCCAGAGCAAGCACGAGAATATCGTGGTACTTTAACTGAAGCGGGTAAAAATAGTCCTTATCGTGATACAACTGTAGCAGAAAACTTAGCTTTATTTGCCAAAATGAAAAATGGTGAATTTAAAGAAGGTGAATGTGTTCTTCGTGCTAAGATAGATATGGCAAGCTCGTTTATGGTGCTTAGAGATCCAATTATCTATCGTATCCGCTTTGTACATCACCATCAAACAGGTAACAAATGGTGTATTTATCCTATGTACGATTTCACTCATTGCATCTCTGATGCATTAGAAGGGATCACGCACTCTTTATGTACATTAGAATTCCAAGATAATCGCCGCTTATATGATTGGGTTTTAGAAAATATCTCGATTGAATGTAAACCACAACAAATTGAGTTTTCACGTTTAAACCTAGAATATACACTAATGTCTAAGCGAAAATTAAATGAATTAGTTGAAAATAACTTAGTTGAAGGTTGGGATGATCCACGTATGCCAACAATTGCTGGTTTACGTCGCCGTGGTTATACGCCTGCGTCAATCAGAGAGTTTAGTAGCCGTATTGGTGTTACTAAGCAGCAAAATACTGTTGAAATGGGTATGTTAGAAGCCTGCATCCGCGAAGACTTAAATGACAATGCACCACGTGCAATGGCTGTACTTGATCCAATCAAAGTTATTATTGAAAACTATGATGAAAGTGCCATAGAAGAATTAAGTGCACCTAACCACCCTAATAAAGAAGAAATGGGTAAGCGTATATTACCGTTTACTCGTGAACTTTATATCGAAGCTGAAGACTTTAGAGCTGAAGCAAATAAAAAATTCAAACGGCTTGTGTTAGATAAAGAAGTACGTCTTCGTAACGCATATGTAATAAAGGCTAATCGTTTTGATGAAGATGCAGATGGTAATATAACGACAGTATATTGTACTTACGACCCTGAAACGTTAGGTAAAAACCCAACAGATGGACGCAAAGTCAAAGGGGTAATTCATTGGGTATCTGCAAGTAAAGGGATTAAGGCGCAGGTGCGTCTTTATGATCGTTTATTTAATGTCGCTAACCCAGATGCAGATAGTGAACTTAACCCTGAATCATTAAAAGTTGCACAAAATGCGGTGTTAGAACCATCATTATTAAATGCAACAAAAGAGCAGGCCTTTCAATTTGAAAGAACAGGTTATTTTTGTCGTGATAATAAAAGTGATGACTTAGTATTTAACCAAACTGTTGGTCTTCGTGATTCCTGGGCTAAGGTTGATGCAAAATAATTAGCTAGTGTCCCATCCTGAAATAGGTTGAAGGTTTTAATAGAAGGCCAGTTGCTTTTGCATCTGGTCTTTTTGTTTTCCCAGCGAAGCTGGCAAACGCGACAGATTAAAAGAAGTTTGTATCACCCTGACTAAAGGGAATATGATCCGAATGGCAAGGGCGTCAATGGCTGACGGTGGATCTGAAGGAAGCTCATTGAGCAATAGGTTACGTAAACGCTTATCCTCGAGCTCTCGTTCAAGGCGTTTTATTTTTTGTGTGGGACTTTCTTTTACTTTAGCTGATGGGTCCAGTCCATCTTACCGTGTTTTCTTAGCCATGTAAGTACGTTTGAGCGACATAGATTATTTGAGCTTTATAAGCCATATTGCCTTTTTCTACAGCGATAACAACTTGTGATTTAAAGCCTAATGAATAATCACGTTGGGTACGTCTATTATGCGTAATGTTTAAGTTGTTCATAATAAGTCCTAAATGTGTAAACACATTTCAGGACAAAACATAGTTTATATAAAAGCCTATCAAATGATAGGCTTTTATATTTTTACTATATATTTAGTGATTCGCATCCGCATATTCAGAACAGGCTTGTGCATCTTCACATTCACCATATAGATAAAGAGAATGATTAGTTAAACGTACACCATTAGCAGTAGCTATATTCACTTGACGAGTTTCAATAACCTCATCATGAAATTCAATTACTTTACCACATTTTAAACATACTAGATGATCATGATGTGTTGTACCTGATAGTTCAAAAACAGATTTCCCACCTTCGAAATGATGACGGGATACAATACCGGCATCATCAAATTGGTTTAAAACACGATATACAGTCGCTAAACCAATTTCTTCATCTTTGTCTAAAAGAATTTTATAAACATCTTCAGCACTGATATGTTGATTTTCAGGTAGTTGTAAAATTTCTAATATTTTGATTCTTGGAAGCGTTACTTTTAAACCTGCTTTTTTTAATTCTAAATTATGATCAGTCATTAATTTTATACTCAAATATCATTATTATTTACTGTGTTTAAAGACATAGTTTATTTTAGCATAATATACACAGTAAAGCCTGAAATAAAAAGAAATATACTGTTTTACTAATCACTTAATTCAGCGAGGCACATTTCTTCAAATATTTGAGCACACCATTGCTTAACACGACCATTTGTTAATTCAGGTTGACGATCTTCATCAATGCCTAAACCAACAAAGTGAGAATCATCTGCCATGCCTTTAGATGCTTCAAAATCATAACTTTCAGTAGGCCAGTGACCAACAACGATTGCACCGCGTTCAGTTACAATATCGTTAACCATGCCCATGGCATCTAAAAAATATTCAGCATAATCTTCTTGATCACCACAACCAAAAATAGCAACTAACTTTTCATTAAAATCAATTTCTTCTAACTCAGGGAAAAAATCATCCCAATCACATTGTGCTTCGCCGTAATACCAAGTTGGAATACCAAATAATATTAAATCGAACTCAGCGATGTCCTCTTTACTGCTTTTGGCAATATCAAAAACATCAATCATGTTTTTGCCAAGTTCTTTTTGAATTAGCTTTGAAATATGTTCTGTATTACCAGTATCACTACCAAAAAATATGCCTACACTTGCCATGATGAAAAAACCTTCTATGTATCAAATTCGTATTATTCGATTCTAAATGCTAACTTTTCTTGCAGAATAGTTTCTATTAAAGCACTTCGGCTGATGCTTTGTGCATCTGCCATCTCATTTAATGCTTCGTAAAGTTCTGCAGAAACTTTAAATTCTACTCGTTTTAATCCACGAGCCTTATCACGTTTCAACTGGTTTCTTTTATTAACTTTCAGTTGTAATTCGCGTGATAATGGATTTGTTTTAGGTCTACCCGGACGCTTCTCATTTTCAAATAAGTCAATCGTCGTTCTGTCTGTTTGTGCTTTAGCCATATTAACTGACACCTGCACCTTGCCAAAAGACTTGGATCAAACCTTTGGCAATAAAACCTGAGCATCCTAAAAATAAAACTAACCAAACTACAGCGCGACCAAAAAAAGGTACATTGCCTTTTTTTAGCACATCTTGTATTGCCATGCCTATAAAGAAAAATAGAGCAGCAAGACCAAAATATAACCCCAAGGTTTCAAATTCATTGATTAATTTGCTGACCATTTGTTGACCTATTTTAGATGACCTATGAAATAAACGGCGGCATTATAGCATGATATTAACTAATTATTACGCTAATATTGCATTAGTCTGAAATAAAATCTGAGATAGATTTATTTACAGCTGCTGGCTTTTCAGCATGCAGCCAATGACCTGTACCGTGAATTACCTTTGCTTTACAGTTTGGAAATAAACTTAAAAAGGTTTCTCTCATATTTTCAGTTATATACTGCGAATTACTGCCTTTAATAAATAATGCTTTACCTAAGTAAGGCTTGCCGGCAGGAGCTGCTAAAATATCAGTATAATTACTTTGTAAAATTGAAAGATTAAATCTCCATTCAAAACCTGTATCAGATTTTATTAGACTTTTTAGTAGGAATTGTCTTACGCCTGATTCAACAATAAATTCAGTCAGTATAGTATCTGCATCTTGTCTTGAGCTAATGTGAGTATTATTGACAGCATTCAAACCTTTAAATACATCATCATGTCTCGGTTCATAGTTTACAGGAGCAATATCTAAAACAACCAGTTTACTGACTTTTTTAGGGGTGTTTAATGCAACTTGCATTGCGACTTTCCCACCCATTGAGTGACCAATGAAAATAGCAGAGTCAATACTTAATTGATCCATTAAATCAATGATGTCTTGGCACATAATTGTATATGACATGTGCTCACTATGTTCTGAGTGGCCATGATTTCTTAAATCTATCGCTGTCACTGTGAATGATTCAGATAAAGGGCGTGCTATCACATTTAAATTTTCAAATGAGCCGAATAATCCATGTATTAAAATTAAATGTGGCCCTTGCCCCGTTTGCTTGTAATGTAATTGCATTTTATTCCTGAAACTGTCTTAATCGAAAGTTTATAAATTTTATCATATCTTAATAGGGGCTGGTATACAGATGACTTAACATAGCATGAAATTTAAATCAGCTATTTCAACTTATTACTTTGAAAATATTTTGTGATTAAAGTTTATTTGAAAATTGAAACCGTAGAGTATGGCGCTAAAAAAAGATATAATCATTTTGAAACGCTATCACAAAGCATTTAAGATAGGAAAATCATGAAAAAAATAGAAATAGATGACGAATTATATCACTATATAGCAAGTAATACTCAAAGTATTGGTGAAAACGCAACTCAGATTTTACGTCGTTTATTAAACTTGTCTCCAGTGTCAGCATCAAATAAAGAGCAGAATACTCGAATAAAAGAAGCAAAATTAGATGTAAAACCTGATGTCATAACAAAAATTGAAGACAACACAGAATCAAAAACAACTGATATTGGGCCCGCTGATGTATTTAATGTTTTAAATAAAGAAGAACTCGCAATGCAAAAAGGTGTTGTTGGCAGGTTCTTATTTATATTAAGTGCACTACATAGAACTCATAAAAATAGATTTTCAAAAGTACTAGAAGTAAAAGGCAAGCACAGAATTTATTTTGCTATGAGTAAAGAAGCATTGCTTGACTCAGGTAGTAGCATGAACCCAAAAAATATCCCTGAATCGGAATATTGGGTAATGACTAATTCAAATACAACCAGAAAAAAATTAATGCTTCATGAAGTTGCAATATTACTCGATTATAATGAAACACAAGCAGAAACACTTAGAGATTTTTTATAATTTAACGAAGGAATTTAAATGGCTATTCATGACAACGCAGGTAAGCGCGCTACTCAAAATGATTTGGTAAATATACCAAGATTAATGTCAGCTTATTATCTAAATGAGCCAGATATTGAACAATTTCCAGAGCAAAAAGTTGCATTTGGTACATCTGGTCATCGTGGTTGCTCATACAATACGCAGTTTAATGAATCTCATATTTTAGCAATCACGCAGGCAATTTGTGATTATCGTAAAAATAATAATATTTATGGTCCTTTGTTTCTTGGTAAAGATACGCATGCGTTATCCGAAGCGGCATTTAATTCTGCAATTGAAGTATTAGTAGCAAATGAAGTGCAAGTTATTACACAAGAAAATGGCAACTTTACACCAACACCAGTTATCAGCCATGCAATTGTTTGTCATAACGCTAAAAATCCCCACGAATTATCAGATGGTATCGTCGTAACGCCTTCACATAACCCACCACAAGATGGAGGTTTTAAATATAATCCACCTAATGGTGGTCCGGCTGATAAATCTGTGACAGATTGGATAGAACAAAGAGCAAATCAGTTATTAATTGAAGATCTAGTTGAAGTAGAACTCTATCCATTTGTGAAAGCGTCGCGCTCAGGTTTTACTAAATACATTGACATGATCAGCCCTTACGTTGAAGACTTAGGTAATATAATTGATTTTGAATCTATTGCTAAATCTGGAATAAATATAGGTGTTGACCCTTTGGGTGGATCAGGTATTCATTTTTGGCCGATAATAGCGAAGCATTACGGTCTAAATATTACGGTTGTAAATAATGTTGTTGATCCTGCTTTTGGATTTATGCCATTAGATAAAGACGGCAAAATCAGAATGGATTGTTCGTCGCCTTATGCAATGGCAAACCTTGTACAATTAAAAGATAAATTTGATATTAGCATAGGTAATGATCCTGACTATGATCGCCATGGAATAGTAACACCTGATGGTTTAATGAATCCGAACCACTTTTTAGCAGTTTCAATTGACTATTTATGTAATAACAGAGCCCAATGGCAAAAAAACCTTAAAATAGGCAAAACACTTGTATCAAGCGGCATGATAGATAAAATAGCGCAAAAAAATAATCGAGATGTTTATGAAGTTCCTGTTGGTTTTAAGTGGTTTGTCGATGGCTTAAGCAAAGGAGAGTTAGCCTTTGGCGGAGAAGAAAGTGCAGGGGCCGCATTCTTGCGCTTAGATGGTAAAGTATGGTGTACTGATAAAGATGGTTTTATAATGGGATTATTAGCTGCAGAGATGTTGGCTGTCACTTCAAAAACGCCTTCTGAATTATATAAAGAGTTAGAAAATAATTTTGGTTCACCACTTTATAAGCGTATTGATGCACCAGCATCAAGTGAACAAAAGTCAAAATTATCTAAGCTTGAAGCGTCAGATGTAACTGCGACAGAACTTGCAGGTGAGAAAATACTTGCTAAATTAACACATGCACTTGGGAATAACGCGGCTATAGGTGGTTTAAAAGTGGTAACTGAAAACGGTTGGTTTGCTGCAAGGCCATCTGGTACTGAAGACATATATAAAATTTATCTAGAATCCTTTAAAGGTGAGGAACATTTGTCCTTATTAGAATCAGAAGCAAAAAAAATAGTTAATTCAGTAATTAAGTAACTAAACAATAATTAAAAAAGGCGAATTTATTCGCCTTTTTTAATTTCAACAACACACAATGGGTTTATTAAATTAATGTATATTGAAGAACTAAAGACAACAGGTGATTTCTTATCAATAAGTCGTGAAAATGAATGGTCATTAGAACCAACTTCATTTTCATTATCAAATGGTACCTTAGTTGAAGTATTAAATACGGGTGTAATTCAATTCTCTCCTAGTTCATCAACTAACAAAGATATCATATTATCAAGCGCTGTACACGGTAATGAAACAGCTCCTATTGAAATATGTGATGAACTTATTAAAAAAATCATAAAACAAGAAATAAAACTAAAACAAAGAGTTTTGTTTATTTTTGGTAACCCTGCTTCTATTAATATAGGAAAGAGGTTTGTTGAAGAAAATCTAAATCGATTATTTAGTGGCGAGCACTCAAAAGGCGAAGGCTTAATTAATCAAGAGCGTAAACATGCTAAAAAACTAGAACAATATATAACACAGTTCTTCGAATCACAAGAAGCAGATCGTTATAGATGCCATTATGATCTTCATACAGCGATTAGAGGCTCTAAAAATGAAAAATTTGCTGTATATCCATATTTAAATGGTCAACCTTGGAAAAAGCATCAACTTAGATTTTTATTAGCTTGCGGTGTCAATACCGTATTAATGATGAAATCTGCCGCAACAACATTTAGTTATTTTTCATCAAACAAGTTTAGTGCTGACGCATTTACCATTGAATTAGGTCAGGTTCGTCCATTTGGTGAAAATAACATGGTAAGTTTTGCAAAGGTTAAAGCCACTCTAACGTCACTTATAACTCAAGATGAAGTAGATTACCCTGAATATAAAGCAGATGATTTTGAGTTATTCGAAGTACATCGTGCAATCAATAGAACACAAGAGACATTTTCATTTCCGTTTGATGATGATGTGGTTAATTTTACTGGTTTTTCAAAAGGCAGTTTGATGGCAACCGATGGAGAACGAACTTATATAGCAGAGGTAGAAGGAGAAGCTATTATTTTCCCAAATGCACAAGTTGCATTAGGTCAACGTGCACTACTTACCGTTGTGCCACTCAAATCAGACAATATCGTATAGATAACTTTCCACCTTTTTCTAATCCCACCTTATAAAACTAGGATATTCATCTAAACTTAGTTGAATATCCCTTTACGTTAACGTAAAGTTAAAACAGCTTTAATTTAAACTAAGCTAGTTTGATGAGAAAAATTTACTGATTTATGTTGATTAACGAATTTAAAATTCAAGTTATAGATTAATTTTAAATAAATAATGTGTATTATTAATTGGTAATGATAAAAACGAATCTAACAGTTCATCAATACTGCTTTAACAACAAGAGTTGAAAGGTTATGAGTAATCCAAATAACGTATCGCAGAATATTAGGCATGATCTTGAATTTATTGATGGTCACGCACTAAATATTCCGACACTGAAAGTACTACATGCAGATGGTGAAATTTATCCAGGTGCAGCTGAACCAGATATGGATCAAGATACTGCTTTGCATTTATATCGTACTATGCGATTTATTCGCGCCTTGGATGAGCGCATGCAGGCAGCACAACGACAAGGTCGTGTAAGTTTTTATATGCAATGTCTTGGGGAAGAAGCTTCAATCACAGCAAGTGCTGCAGCATTAGATAAAAATGATATGATAATGGCACAATATAGAGAACAAGCAGCATTGCGTTATAGAGGGTTTACTTTAGAGCAATTTATGAATCAAATGTTCTCAAATGAATTAGACCCTGCGAAAGGCCGTCAAATGCCAATTCATTACGGTTCCAAAGAACTAAATTACATGACAATCTCATCTCCGCTTGCTACTCAAATTCCTCAAGCGACAGGTTATGCTTATGGGCAAAAAGTAAAGCATGTTGATAAAGATACAAATACCTTATCAAGCCAAATAGACAATATAACCATGTGTTATTTTGGTGAAGGAGCAGCATCTGAAGGCGATTTTCATGCAGGTTTGAATATGGCTGCAGTGCTTAAAGCACCAGTAATATTCTTCGCTCGTAATAATGGGTACGCAATTTCTACTCCTGCTGATGAGCAATTTGCAGGTGATGGTATTGCTAGTCGTGGAGTGGGTTATGGTATTAAAACAATACGTGTAGATGGTACCGATGCACTGGCAGTTTATGCTGCAACAAAAAAAGCACGTGAAGTTTGTACTATGACAGGAGAGCCGATTCTTATTGAATCGATAGCTTATCGTGTGGGTGCCCATTCAACATCAGATGATCCTTCAGGATATCGTTCAAAACAAGAAGAGGCTGATAACAGTGAAACTTGTCCAGTTAAACGTTTTGAAGCTTGGTTGATTAAAAAGCAATGGTTAGACTTAGATGCTGAAAATAAGCTAAATGAACAAGTACGAGAAGAAATTCTAGACGCATTAAAAGTAGCTGAGAAAGTAGCGAAACCAGAATTAATAGATTTAATCACTGATGTATATGATACTCCAATTCCATCATTGATTAAGCAGTTTGAGCAATTAGAAACACATATCAAGAAACACCCACAAGCCTATCCAACAACATCAGGGAGATTGAAATAATGGCTAAAGTTAATATGTTAAAAGCGATTAACTCTGCTTTAGAAATCTCAATGAATGAAAATCCTATGGCATGTATTTTTGGTGAGGATGTTGGCGTTTTTGGTGGTGTTTTTAGGGCTACATCAGGTCTACAAGAACAGTTTGGTAAGCATAGAGTATTTAATACGCCATTAACAGAACAAGGCATACTTGGGTTTGCCAATGGTTTGGCCGCTTTTGGTGCGCCAACGATAGCTGAGATTCAATTCGCAGATTATATTTTTCCGGCATTCGATCAAATAGTAAATGAATCTGCAAAATTCAGATATCGAAGTGGTAATGAATTTGATGTTGGTAACTTAACAATACGTACTCCTTACGGTGGTGGCATTGCGGGTGGTTTATATCACTCACAATCACCAGAAGCATATTTTGCACATACCCCAGGCCTTAAAATTGTTGTTCCAAGAAATCCGTATGAAGCAAAAGGCTTATTAAGAGCTGCGATTAAAGATCAAAATCCAGTATTATTTTTTGAACCAAAACGTTTATATCGTGCATCAATTGGTGAAGTGCCAGAAGATGATTACATCATTCCATTAGGAAAAGCTCAGGTAGTGAAAGAGGGCTCTGATGTTACTTTATTAGCTTGGGGTGCGCAGATGGAGATAATTGAAAATGCAGCTAAACAAGCCGAAGAAGCAGGTATAAGCTGTGAAGTAATTGATTTACGTTCAATCATTCCTTGGGACGTTGAAACGATTGCTAAATCAGTGACTAAAACAGGCCGTTTAATTGTGAGCCATGAAGCGCCAATTACGAATGGTTTTGGTAGTGAAGTAGCTGCAACTATTGGTGAAGAGTGCTTTTTACATTTAGAATCTCCTATTATGCGAGTATGTGGTTTAGATACACCATATCCTCTAGCTTTAGAAAAAGAATATGTACCAGATGCTTTAAAAGTATTGGCTGCTATTAAACAATCAGTTTCATTTTAGGGGTTAAATTTAATGTTACAAGACTTTATAGTTGAAAGTACTAAATTGAATTCAAGAGGTAATTTTTAAATGTCACAAGATTTTATATTACCAGACATTGGCGAAGGCATTGTTGAATGTGAAGTTGTCGAATGGTTAGTTGCAGAAGGTGATACAGTAACTGAAGATCAACCTATCTGTGATGTGATGACAGATAAAGCATTAGTGCAAATACCTGCCGTACACAATGGTATGATAAGCAAATTATATTATGCTAAAGGTGATATCGCCCAAGTGCACGCTCCTTTATTTTCTATGAGTATAGCGGGAGACGCTACAACAGGTGAAATCATTGTTCCAGATAAAATACATGAAACCACATCTCAAACCCAAGAAAAAACACACTCTGGTGAACATCTTGATGATTTCATTTTACCTGATATTGGTGAAGGAATTGTCGAATGTGAAATCGTTGAGTGGTTAGTTGAGGAGGGGCAGGTTATTGTAGAAGATCAAGCTGTTTGTGATGTAATGACAGATAAAGCACTTGTTCAAATTCCAGCAAAATATTCAGGTACTGTTGCTAAATTATATTATCAAAAAGGTGATGTTGCTAAAGTACACAGTCCACTGTTTCAAATGAGTTTAGCAGGTAATTCCTGTTCAGTAGCCTCTGCAGAACCAACAGTCATTGCAGCTTCTAAATCGTTAGAACTTGAAGTAACAGAAAAAACTAACAAAAAACCTAATTCAAAACATGAACAAGTCTCTAATGCTGCTACTAATAAAGTGGTAAATGAAAAAGCGATAGCTTCTCCTGCTGTAAGACGTCGTGCAAGAGAGATGGATTTAGATATTAAATGCGTACCAGGATCTGGTAAGAACGGCCGTATTTATAAAGACGATTTAATACGTTTTTCGCAAATTAAAATAGAGCGAAACTCAGTAGTATCAACACCTCAGATTGAAAATATCATTACATCTGTCGATCACGTTGAACCAATTCGTGGTATCAAAGCTGTTATGGCTAAATTAATGACGGAATCAGTTACAACTATTCCACATTTTACTTTTTGTGATGAAATTGATTTAACAGAACTAATTAAACTTCGAAGTGGCATTAAAGAAGAATATAAAAATCAGGGCATTAAGGTCACTATGATGCCATTTTTTATTAAAGCATTATCGTTAGCTATTAAAGAATTCCCTGTACTTAATTCAAAAGTAAATGAAGATTGTACAGAGCTTAAATATTTTGGCGATCATAATATTGGCATGGCAGTAGATTCGAAAGTTGGTTTACTTGTTCCCAATATTAAACAGTGTCAAACTAAAAACATTGTTGATATAGCAAATGAAGTCACCCGTTTATCAGATTCAGCGAGAACAGGGCGTGTTTCGCCAGAAGATTTAAAAGGTGGTACTATCACTATTTCTAATATTGGTGCAATTGGCGGTACTATTGCGACTCCAATTATCAATAAACCTGAGGTTGCAATTGTAGCATTGGGTAAGTTACAAAACTTACCACGCTTTGATGATCAAGGTAATGTTGTTTCTTGTGCAATTATGCAAGTAAGTTGGTCTGGTGATCATCGTGTAATTGATGGTGGCACGATAGCGCGCTTTAATAACTTATGGAAAGATTACTTAGAAAATCCTTCTAGGATGATTATGGCAATGAGCTAACATTTATAAAATAAAAACCAGCAAATATGCTGGTTTTTTGTGTTTGCTAAGCAAGCCTGACAGACTGAAAGAAATCTGTATGAGTTGTCTTGATTATTGCCTGAAATCTTAACTTATTCTCTCAAGGGTATTATCTTTAATGGTAAACTTATGAACTTTAACCATATCAAGGTAGGCTGATTTATTATCATAGAAACTGACTTGGGCAGTATTTATTTCTTTGACTTTAGTATTAACATTATGAAAGTTAACATTCATTGTTTCTCCATTGATCTCAACAATTGCAACACCATGCTCCCACATTTTTGAAAAGATTAAAGAATCAGCAATATCATTTCTTTGCGTTGCAGTGGTTGCTAAGGTATCAAAAAATACTGGTAATTCTTTGACAACAGGAGATACATCGCCTAATTGTGATATTAACTGATTCATACCTTGTTCTAAAAATGTACCGAAGGTTGCGGATGATATTGATGAAGTTGTAAAGTTAAATGATTTTGTGCCTGTAATCAAATTTGGCTTATGCTCTGTCACATAACTACTATGTACATCTCCCCCAAGTGTTATAACAGAGTTAGCACTGAGTACATTTTCAATTAAATTTGCTTTAAATTGTGGGAAACCGTCCCATTGATCTGTCTCTAGGTAAAATCTTTGTTTAAAAGAAGAAGGTACAGCATCAGATGCAAGTGCAGCTTCTAACAATTCAAAACCTGAATTTGCTCGACTCTTAGATAAATCAAATATTAATGGAGAAAATGAGACAGAGCTCCCTAAAAGCTTCCATGTACTGTTTGATGTTGAAAATGTTGTTGCTAACCATGCTGTTTGTGTTTCATCAAAAGCAGATTGTACAGATGATCCTTGAAGTTGTGACTTATACTCTTTAAATCCAGCATATAAATCATAAGTATCTTTAATAACAAAATACCTGCTGCCTAAGTAATTAAATAATGATGTTTTACCCATAGTATAAAATGCGAGGCCTTGTTCAACTCCTTGCTCAGGTAATGCGGGAAGTTGTTGCAATGGGTGTTCTTCTGGTAAGTTTCTTTTGGCACCCGATAATACTTGGTTTAAATAACTCGTAGCTAGAGTGCCTTTAATAACATCAATTGCTCTTTGTTGTGCTTGTACCAAAGCATTTTCCTGAGACATTTCAATTTTTGCTAATAACGCCTGAGTATATAATCCGGTGAATATTTCAATAAAAGCTGATTTATATGGTATGAACATCACATCGTCAATATTGATATACGGTGACATTTTGCTTACAACACCATTAATCTTTTCTGATGCCATGCCAGTTACTTCTAGGAAACTAGACAGAGTAGTTTGGTCTAACTCTACAGTGCCAGGGAATGCATCTTCAGGAATAATATGGTCTGGTCGGTTTGTTCTAAAGTCTGTCATGGCGATATGACAATGTTTACCAAAATGGAAATCTCTATAAATTTTAGTATTTGGGAATAAGTGCATTTCTTCTATTTGTAATTCGCCAGAACTCAGGTCTTCTGAAATATGTGCTTGTTCATGGTCTATTGGCATATAATCAAAATAAGCAATCTCAGAATTACGTTTTCTTTGTGTTTGTTGTTCGATATCTGCTCCATCTAAATTGGTTGCATTATCAGCCCAACTATCATCAGAAAATTCATGATCATCCCATATTGCTATCATAGGAAATCTTTCATGTATTTTTTGTAATAATGTATCTGTACGATATGTTTTATATAATTGACGGTAATTGTCTAAACTATTTGCTGCTTGATATTTATTTTCGCCTACACCTAAATTTAAAACACCTTGTTGATCAATAAATTCAATTTTTCGCTCATGGTCTGTTGATTGAAATAAAGGGTCTCCTGTTGTTTCGTAGATGTAATCGCCAAGGTGTATTACAAAATCTAAATCGTCTTGTTCTAAAAGAGACAAATAATTATTATAATAACGGCCAATATAATCCTGACAAGATACATAAGCAAACTTAACACTTGCATCATTATCAATTGAAGGCGCAGTTTTGGTTCGACCTATATTACTGGAATATTTTTTGCCGTCAATTATGTAAATAAATCGATAAAAATAATATTTAGCTTCTTCTAGCTCTGTTACTCTTATTTTCAAACAGTGATCAGAAGATGGACTTGCAGTTAATGTTTGCTCAACAACTAATTGATTAAAGTTTTCATCTTGTGATACTTGAAGTGTTACATCTGTATCTTCATTAGATGCATTATCTATTCTAGTCCATAAGATAACAGAATTTGGTTTAGGATCACCTGATACAACTGATTGAGGAAAATACATGGTACCATCCAGAATACTAGGGTTTTCGGGTTTTACAATGATATCTGAGGTTCCTTGTTTATTACCTGAACCGCCACAACCTACAATATTACTCGTTACAATTGCACTTGCACTTACAACCATGGTTTTTATAAACTTACGTCTTGAAAATTCCATCCTGTTTACCTTATTATTATTTTATTACTTGTTTATTTGCTGAATTTTTAATTTATTGTGGATAGCCCGTTATTTTTTTGATTTGTGTATATATTGGTTTTAATTGTTTATACATTTTCAAGTATACCTTGCTATATAATTCATCGTAGAGGGCTACGTTTTCTTTTATGGGCTCAAATGTATCGATAATATGTGTCATTTGTTGTGTCGCTTGTTGATAATTATCATAATATCCACAACCAACAGCTGCATTCATTGCCGCACCTAATCCTGATGTTTCAAAAGTATGCGGTCTATGAGTTGGTAAATTGAATATATCTGCACTCAATTGCATTGCAGCATCAGATTGCGAGCCGCCACCTGAAATAATTAAACTGTTAATTTTTGTCCCTTGACGCTTTTCTAATGTATGTTTGCCCTCTCTTAATGCATATGCTAATCCTTCTAGAATAGAACGATATATATGAGCGCGGGTATGTACATCGCCAAAACCTAAAATAGCCCCTTTTGCTTCTAGATTTTTGATACCTGGTGACCAATATGGCTGCAATATGAGACCTAACGAACCCGGAGCGACTTGTTTAACTAGACCATCAAATAAGCTTTCAGGAGAAACGCCTAAACTTTTTGCTTTTTCGATTTCACTTTGGCCAAACTCTTTTTTGAACCAATTAACCATCCAGAAACCACGATAAATCATTATTTCACTATTGTAATGATTAGGAATTGCAGAAGGGTATGGTGGAATAAATGCTTGTGGTTCTACATATTTTTTATTATTTGTATTGATCGTTGCTGTTGTACCATAACTTAAACTTGCAGTTGAAGGTTCAAAGCAACCAGAGCCTAGTACTTCACATGCCTTATCAGATGCTGAAGCGATAAGTTTAGTGCCCGTTTGTATTCCTGTTAATTTTGCTGCTTCTTCAGTGATTAGCCCTAATATCTCACCCGGTTTAACAAGCTCTGGTAACATACTTGGTTTAATATCTAATGCGTGCCATTTCCAATCAATTTTTTTCGCCCAGTTTTGTTTTTTATAATCAAAGGGTAAATAGCCTACAATGGCCCCGGTTGAATCTTTGAATTCACCTATTAATTTATACGTTAGGTAACCTGACAATAATAAGAACTTATCTGTTTTATGCCAAATATCGGCCTCGTTTTGCCTGATCCAGTTGATTTGTGCCTTTTGTCTAAAATACTCAATAACTTTTGATTGACCTATGCATTTAAAAGTAGCAGACCAATACCAAGGCATTTTTTTATTTATTTTTGCTAGACGTTGATCTAACCATAAAATACAGGGTCTAAGAGGTTTATAGTTTTTGTCTAAGTTAATAACTGAACCACGTTGCGTGGTTAGCGATACAGCTGTAATTTTACTCTGGTATTCATTATTTATAACATTAGATTGTTGCCACAACTGTTGACAGCAAAGCTTTAAGTTTATCCAAAAGGATTCAACATTTTGCTCCGCCCACCCCGGATTTTCAGAAAAATATGGCTCAAACTCTACTTTACTCTTAGCTAAAAGATTACCCTTTAAATCGAATATTAAAGCCCTAATACTTTGTGTGCCGTTATCAATAGTGAGGATCAGGCTTTGATCATACTTATTCATTAAGCTTTCCCTCATATTTCTTAGTTAAGTGTTTAAAACTATAGTGAGTATTCCAAATATTCAGATATCGATTAAGTTCATCATGCCATTTACTTTCATCCCAATTTAAATATTTAATACACCATGGTTTTATTTTATCTAGTTGTTCAATTGCTCCATTAGGTAATACATTTCCAATTCGAGTACGCCTTAATAGCAAATCATCTAAATGCATTACTTGTTCATGTTTTATTGACCAAATAATTTCTGACCATAATGTAAGGCTGTAGGATATTGGCTTCATATCTGATTGATTAGATTCAATAAGGAGTTGATTGGTTAACTGACCATAGTTACCGGCTAAGCGATTTATTATGTGTTTAGATAAGTTATTTTTATTTATTCGGAAATTTTCATCAAAAGCAGTGAACATGTATGTATCAACATCTTTATTTAATAATTTACAGGCAATTTCTAAAACATGTTTCGCAATGACTCTGAAAGTAGTTAACTTTCCACCAGCGATATTTATCAGGCCATATTCATGCCAAATACTATGATCTCTTTTTTCTTTTGAAGGGGTAATTACGCCTCCTTTAGTGACAACTGGTCTAACGCCAGAAAATGTAGAAATTAAATCTAGTTCTGTAAGTTTTATATTTTCAAACTGGTGTTTTACACATTGAAGTAAATAATCAAATTCATCTTGGCTGATATTTGGTTCAATATTTAAGTCTTTGTGATGTTCAACATCTGTAGTTCCAATAACGGTTGCGTTTTGCCAAGGATATATTTGAACAGGACGTTTATCTTTAGGGTGCCTCACTGAAATTGCACTGGCAACGGGTAAGCTCAAGTTTGAAACAATCAAATGACTGCCTCTTAATGCTCTTAACTTAACTTTTTGATTATATTTGTTAAATTGGTTTGCAAGTGCACCTGTCGCATTGATCACAACTTTACTATTAATGGTTATAGGTTCTGCTTGATCGTTTACTTGAACAATTACACTTTTAATGTTTTGGCGGTTATAATTTAACTTGATCACTTTAGTATAGTTAATTGCTAAAATATCATTATTATTGGTTTGCGCCTCTTGCAATAACCTTAAAACGAGTCTGCAATCGTCAGTCATAGCATCAACAAATTGGCTTCCTCCTTTGGAGTGAATTGACTTAACTTTAGGTGCAAAATAAAAATAATCTTGTTTTGGGTGATAGCTATGTTGCTTTATACCCGCGATATAGTCATAAACAGATAACAAACCGTTAAATATCCAAGGTTGTGGAAATTCTTTATGATAGTGGCTCATTAAAAAGCTTTGATTAAAAACTAAACCATTAGAGTGCTCTACTAAATGTTGGCGCTCTCTAACTGATTCTATGGTTAACTTTATTTGACCATCCGCAATATAGCGCAATCCTCCGTGAACCATTTTTGAAGAGCGACTTGAACTACCCCAAGAGAAATCATTTTGCTCAAGTAATAGTGCTTTTAACCCTAACTGACTTGCTAATTTAAGAATACCAGCGCCAGTGATGCCGCCCCCTATAATGACAATATCCCAATCAGTTTGTTCTTGCATTATTGATAAGCGCTGCGAGCGATTTAAGTTAAAACTATCAGTCATGGAGCAAAGTTCCAGGATTAAGTTGTTTTTCTGGGTCAAAATGTTCAGATAATGTCTCTATGACCTTTATTCCTAAAGACCCTTTTTCAACTTCTAAATAAGGAGCGTGATCTTTACCTACACCATGCTGATGGCTGATAGTCCCGTTATTGTTTACGATTATATTACTTGTACTGTGTTTTAGTTTTTGCCAAGTTTGAAATGTTTCGTCAAACGATTTGTCATTAGCAAACACATACGTGGTATACAAACTGCAACCTTGTCCATAAACATGGGATAGATGTGTAAAAATATGTATTTTTTTATCTTTCAAAGTATTTGCTAAATTGCCTTCTACTTTATCTAGTAAATTATCAACATTTTGCCAATCAGTTGCTGTTTCTAAAGTATCAACAACAAATCCTTGCTGCCATAAAGCATCTCTTAAATAAGGAAATTTAAAACGATTTTGAGCCCACCTTTTTCCTAAAAGAGTGCCCGTAGAAATTCCTTTATATTTTTTTATGAGTAAATTTATTTGTGATTGCGATGCTTTAACCTGTTTATTGCTTCCAGTAATACCAAATGTCAGCATACATTTATTATCTCTACAGTGTCTAAGAGATAAATACTTTTCAAGATATGAAATGGCTTTTTGATGTCCTGCTAATTTTAGTTGAGTCTTAGTTTCTGTTGCATTGCTTACTCTTAACATAGATAAAGCTATTTTATCTTGAACTGCTTGTTTACAAAATTCAGTCGCTAATTGCCAGTTAGGGAAAAACAAAACTGTAAACTTTTCTTTTTCAGGTAATTTAGTGACCCTTACCTTTACCTCACTTATTATGCCAAAACGACCTTCACTGCCTAATATGATCTCTCTTAAATCAGGTCCAGCTGATGAAGCAGGAAAAGTAGGAATATCTAGTGTGCCATTGAATGTTTCGATACTGCCACCTGCAAACATTTGTTCAATACGACCATAACGTAAAGATTGTTGACCGCTGGAACGACTTGCTACCCAGCCTCCTATCGTTGATAGTTCAAATGATTGCGGAAAATGACCTAAAGTGTATCCTTTAGCACGTAATTGCGCTTCTACCATAGGCCCTGATGTACCAGCACCAAATGTTGCTATATTACTATTGATATCAAGATCTAACATTTTATTCATTCGTGACATATCTACCGTGATCACGGGACGTACTGAAGATGCAACATTAATATGTCCAGCAACGCTTGTCCCACCACCGTATGGGATCAAATCTAAATGATGTAATTTAGCTAAAGCCAAAATATCTTGGACTTCTTGATTATTAGTTGGATAACACACGCCATCAGGAAAGTACTTAATATTACCGCTACGAGTAGACAAATAGTCTGATAATGATTGGCCTGTTGCGTGACGGACTCTTTCTTCTAAATCAATATTGATTAGTTTATGATGAGGAGCTCTTGATTTTGGTACTTTTGCTATTACATCTTCAAGTTTTGCATCTACTAGTTTTTGGCCCGAACCTAATATATTTTGTAAAAACATACCTGCTGACTCAGGTAAATCCATATAATTACTTTCATCACCCCAACCATTCCAACGTCTCATTTGATTAACCACTTTAATAATAATGAAATTAGATTAATTGGATTGAGTCTTTAATAGTATGTCTTTAAAAGACATATATAGGGTCAAAAAAGGACATATAGATAAAAGTATGTTCTTTTCATCATGTGCTATTTAAATATATACCCATGTATTCATTTTTATATAACTATATCGTGTTTAAAAATAAGTGCTTTAAGTGAATTTTTGTTATACTGCCTTCCAAATTTATACTTAGTTAATTTAGGTATATAAAATTAGTATTTTTATTAAGGAATCACTTTGCAATTTATCGCGTTAACATCAATTGGTATTGAAAATATTTTAGCTGACGAACTAAAACAGTTAGGAGCCCAAATTGGCAAACAAAGTGTCGGTTCTGTTGTGTTTGAAGCCGAGTTACCGCTTGCGCAAAAAATCTGTTTATCTACGCGTTTCGCGACGCGAATTTTGATGAAAATTGCAGAAAAAGAAAATGTAAAAAATAAAACTGATTTATATAACTTAGCCCGTTATCAAGCTTGGGGTGAGTGGTTAACGCCAAAAACCACCTTTGCAGTTGATTTCAGTGGTACTAATACAGAATTAAAAAATACACAGTTTTCAGGTTTAGTGATCAAAGATGCGATTGTTGATTACTTCCAAGATTTATATGAAACTCGTCCAGATGTTGATAAACAAAATGCACAAGTTCGCATTGCAGCACGTTATCATCAAAACAAATTAGACTTGTACATAGATTATTCTGGTACAGGGTTATCACAACGTGGTTATCGTCAAGGGCAAGGTCGTGCACCTATAAAAGAGCATTTAGCTGCAGCGTTA
Source organism: Pseudoalteromonas sp. NBT06-2 (assembly GCF_002276045.1). Classification (GTDB taxonomy): domain Bacteria; phylum Pseudomonadota; class Gammaproteobacteria; order Enterobacterales; family Alteromonadaceae; genus Pseudoalteromonas. The sequence continues at coordinate 53,347 of NZ_NQMR01000016.1, forward strand.
ATCCATCGAAGTGGATGGTTAAAAGATGTCTCTCAACCATTGTTTGATCCATGTTGTGGTTCAGGTACTTTATTAATCGAAGCTGCAGGTATGGCCAACAATCAAGCACCAGGCCTTAAAAAAGAGCAGTTTGCATTTGAGCGTTTACCAAACTTTAACGAATCACAATATCAAGAAGTAAGAGAAGAAGTTAGCGATTTACAATCCCCTAAAAAACTTTACTTAATTGGCCAAGATATTGATGGTTTTGTACTGTCTAAAGCTCAAAACAATGCCAGAGCTGCTGGCGTAGATCAACTCATAAAGTTTAGTAAAGGAGATGCAGCTAACCTTAAACCTGTTTCTAAACGTGCTGGTGTTGTACTTTCCAATTTACCTTATGGTGAGCGTATGGGAGGAACAGCGGAACTAATCAATTTATATAGAGGCATGGGGGTTGCTTTTAAGAAGCACTATGCAGATTGGCACCTCGCTTTACTGAGCTCCGATGAAGCTTTATCTAAATTATTAAAAATTGTTCGCCATAAACGTTACAAGTTTAAAAATGGTCCGATAGATTGTGTATTAAATACTTACATACTCGATGAAAAACAGGTTGTAGAATCAACACATTCAACAGAGTTAAATTATGAAGATTCAACTGCTTTTGCAAACCGTTTAAAGAAAAACAAACAAGGTTTAAAAAATTGGTTAAAACAACATGGCATTACAACTTATCGTTTGTATGATGCTGATATTCCACAATATAATGTTGCAGTAGACATATATAATGACCACGCGGTTATTTATGAATATGCAGCCCCTAAAGAAGTTGATGAGCAAGTATCAAATAAACGACTTCAAGATATTATATATTTAACAAGTAAACAACTAGACATACCAGCTGAAAAAATTGCCGTTAAAGTACGGAAAAAACAAAAAGGCGATTCTCAATACAGTACAATTTCACAACAAGACCAATCAATGGTAGTGGCTGAGTATGGTGCTAAATACAAAGTAAACATATTCGATTATTTAGATACCGGCTTATTTTTAGATCACCGTTTAGCACGTCAATATATTCAACAGAATGCACATGATAAGCGTTTCTTGAATTTATTTGCTTATACAGGTACAGCGTCTGTTCAAGCTGCAATCGGAGGCGCTAAATCTATTACAACTGTTGATATGTCGAAAACATATATCAATTGGGGTAAAGAAAACTTTGAACTCAATAATATTCAGAATCCGCGATATCGTTTTTTCCAAGCCGATTGTTTAGCATGGCTAGATAACGCTCAAGGTGAATATGATCTTATCTTCTTAGATCCACCTACATTCTCTAATTCAAAACGTATGACAGATGCATTTGATGTACAAAGAGATCACATTAAGTTATTTGAAACAACTAAAAAAATCCTAAGTGAAAATGGCGTGTTATTTTTCTCGAATAACAAACGTGGTTTTAAGATGGATGAAGAAAAACTTAATGAATTAGGTTTACAGGCTAAAAATATCAGCGAAAAGACCCTATCTCCAGATTTTAAAAGAAACAAACACATTCACAATAGTTGGTTGATCACTCGTGTCTAAAGTGACTTTATATCATACTCAAGGTTGCCACTTATGTGAGCAAGCTTATGAGTTGTTAGTAAATATTTTTGATGTATCCGATATTATATTATTAGATATAATTGAAAGTGAAAATCATATGTCACTATATCAAACATCGATCCCAGTATTAGAAAATAATCAAAACGGTAACAAGTTATTTTGGCCGTTTAATGAACAAGATATAAAAGGTTTGTAATGGACTTAATAAGAATAACAAGTGCTAGACTTGCGTTTGGCACTCACTGCTTACTTGATAATGCAGAAGCAATAATTGAAAACGGCGAACGTGTATGTATCGTTGGCCGAAATGGAGCGGGTAAATCAACACTTTTAAAAATACTTGATGGTGAAGTACTTTTAGATGACGGTAATATTAACCGTGTAAATGATTTAAAGATATCTCGTTTAGAACAAGATCCACCAAAAGGTGCTATCGGAACTGTTTTTGATTATGTTGCTCAAGGCCTTCCAGGTATGGCACAGTTACTTATTGATTTCCATCATGTTAGTACTCAGCTACAAACGGAATGTACTGATCATCTCCTCAAAAAATTAGAACGCTTATCTGATGAACTAGAGTCTAAAGATGGATGGAGATTCGATTCACAAATTAACTTGGTTTTGAGTCAATTAAAACTAGATCCTGAAGCTGAATTAGAATCACTTTCTGGTGGTTGGCTTAGAAAAGTAGCACTGGCCAAAGCATTAGTATGTGACCCAGATTTACTTTTATTAGATGAACCAACAAACCATTTAGATTTAGCAAGTGTACTTTGGTTAGAAAAATTCCTAAAAGAGTTTAAAGGAGCCATTGTATTCATATCTCATGACCGTGCATTCATTCGCTCACTTGCTACTAGAATACTCGATTTAGATCGCAGTAAGCTTGTATCTTACCCTGGTGATTATGCTTTATATATAGAACAAAAAGAGCATGATTTAAAAGTAGAAGAACAACAAAATGCATTATTTGATAAAAAATTAGCGGAAGAAGAAACTTGGGTCAGGCAGGGTATTAAAGCACGAAGAACTCGAAATGAAGGGCGTGTTCGTTCGTTAGAGGCGCTTAGAAATGAACGAAAACAACGAATTGAAAAAGTAGGTAAAGCTGATTTTAACGTTGAAATTGCACAAAGATCTGGCAAACTTGTTTTTGAAGCTGAAAATCTATCTCATGCATTTAAAGATTTAACAATCGTAAAAGATTTTTCGACTCTTGTAATTAGAGGGGATAAAATTGGTTTAGTTGGTCCTAATGGTATTGGTAAAACAACCCTGTTAAAACTTCTTTTTGGCCAATTAGAAGCTCAAAGCGGTACTATAAAGCAAGGTACAAATTTAGATGTCGCTTATTTCGATCAATACCGAGCAGTGCTTGATGAAGAAGCAACGGTACAAGAAAATGTTGCTGAAGGTAAACAAGAAGTACTCGTGGGTGGTAAACACCGTCATGTGCTTGGTTATTTACAAGACTTCTTATTCCCTCCTGCGCGTGCGCGCACACCGGTTAAAGCATTATCTGGCGGTGAAAAAAACCGCTTACTGCTTGCTAAATTGTTTTTAAAGCCGTCTAATATACTCGTCCTTGATGAACCTACAAATGATTTAGATGTTGAAACACTTGAACTTTTAGAGGAAATCGTAGATAAATACGATGGTACCGTATTAGTTGTAAGCCATGACCGTGAATTTATTGATAATACTTGTAGTAGTATTTGGGGCTTTGAAGGTAATGGTGTTGTTTCTGAAATAGTAGGTGGTTACACTGATTATCAAGAACATAAAAAATATAAAGAAGAACAAGCTAAAAAACTAACACAAAAAAGTGATGTTCAAAAACAAACTAATACAAAACCGTTACAAAGTAATACAAAGGTGTCTTCAGATAGTAAATCTAAAAAGCTATCATATAAATTACAACTAGAGCTAGAACAATTACCAGCCCTACTTGAAACTTTAGAAAATGAAGTTAAAGCACTACAAACTGAAGTGACAAGCGCTGATTTTTATAAACAATCAAGTGACATTACTCAAGTTAAATTGAACGAATTGGCCCAAGCCGAGTCCAAACTCGAAGTTGCGTTTGAGCGCTGGGAAGAATTAGAAGAATTAAAAGGTTAGTAGTAGGTCACAATGAAATATAAATTAACCGCGCTTGCGGTAGCAACAGTTTTAAGTACACAAGTTAATGCTGCGACATATGAAGTTGTAGAATTAGGTAATTCGCAAACGGCTAAACATAGTTATGTTACAGATTTTAATAATGATGGCACAGCAATAGGAGCTGTACGAGGTAATTTTAATTTACCAATTGATATTAGTGCTATCGACTTTGAAGATAATACACTTAAAAATGCTTGGAATAATCAAGATAAATATGAAGAAAGTATAGATAAAGAAATCACTTTTACTTTGCAAGATATTGAAGCAGGTAATTTAAATGCTGATGCACTTACCTTTATGTTGTCTTTTTTGTCTGGCAAAAAAACTGATCCTAATTGGCAGAAAATCGAAGATGCAGCGGTTGTTTCTTTTGTAAGTGGGCCTCAAGAACAAATAATTTTTGATTCACAACTTTTAATTGATTCAGGTAATTATCAATATGATGGTCTGAGTAGATCAGTTGTCAATAACCTAACAGCTATTTCAGAGAATGGGGTAAAAGTAGGATGGGGAAGCTCTGTTTACACAAAAGAAATGTTCACACCAGAAGATGAAACCCAAGAAGAACTATTCTACGTACGTGAATTTGAAAGCCGCGGGATAGTAATTAAACCTGATGGTAGTCATATCACTATAGAGCCAGAATTTAATGAGCATGGTGGTATGAGTATTATCACTGACATCTCTCAAAGAGAGGGCGGTGGCTATGTGTTAGTAGGAGATGTGTCAACTGGCATACCTGAAGACCGTCAAAAGAATTTAGATGATAATTGTGATGGTAAAGATGAACCAGAAACTGTTTGTGTTTGGCAATACAAAAATCAAACTAATCAATTATTTGATCGACGTGCAGTAAAGTGGACGTTAGATTCTGAGTTTAATGTAACAAATACCGAGACTTTAGGTTTGGCATTAACACCTGAAGAAGATGAAGATTTTGCTTTTAAAAGTACAGCTTTAACTGTCAATCAAGTAGGCATTGTTGCTGGTTATTCTCATATGAGATGGAAAGATACTGATACTATAGTCACTATGCCGGCATACTTTAAAGATGGTGAAGCACAAGGCTTTATTGATCAAGAAGATGATTGGTTTGGCGGTCAAGCATCAGATATTAATGATAATAATATTATTGTCGGTTATGCAAATAAAACGATTAGTGGTACTACTCGTACTAAGTTTTATTACCATGACATTAATACTGGTCAAACAATATTCCCAGAAGATTATTTCTCAAGCTCAAGCTCAATTGCAAGAGATATCAATAATAAGGGGATTATTGTAGGAGAAGGTGAGATTGAAACAAATACTTCTTCCAACAGAAGAAGAGAAGCTTTCATGTATGAAATCCATGCAGAAAATTTTACAAACATAAATGATTTATTACCTTGTTATGCAAGTAATGGTGAAGACAGATATCCTTATGTTGTGGCTGAAGCAACTGGTATTAATGAAAACAATGAAATCATTGGATCAGCTACTAAAACAGTTAAAAAACGTGATGCCAAAGGTAATGTTGTAATTGATAGTACGGGTCAAGAAGAATTTGAGAGTATTGTTGTAGCAGTTAAACTCGTACCAACTGGAGGTGAAGTTGAAAAATGTTCAACACAAGCATCTGAAACATATGAAAGACAAGGTGCAAGCTTTGGTTTCTTGAGTGTCATACTACTCCCATTTGTCGCAATTCGAAGAAGGTTTTTTTCTTAATTGCCTGAGATTTAGTACCAGCTGCAATAAAAAACCGCTTAATAGCGGTTTTTTATTTTATAAATTATCAAAAATTATACTAATATTTATTTATGGCGTTTTTTCCATGCCCTTCGAACTGATGTTTGCCATAAAACATCTATACCAAAATATCCGATTAATGCCGCGACAGAGGCGCAAATTAAGCTACCAAGTATAAAAGCGGGTCCTATAGTTGATAAGCTGTCTATTAACCATTGTACTGTGGGGGCAAATGAAAAATCTTGTCCATGTTGGCCTAATACTGTTGCACCTACTAAGTAGGAGCCATAAAAAATTGGCGTCATGGTGAGCGGGTTAGTGATCCAAACTAATGCAATCGAAAGAGGCAAGTTAACACGAAAAGGAATTGCTAAAGCTGCAGCTAATAGCATTTGAAAAGGAACAGGTATGAAAGCAAAAAATAAACCTATTGCAAAAGCGCCTCTCGCTGAACGGCGATTTAAATGCCATAAGTTTGCATCATGTAATAATGAACCAAATATTTTAAGTGATTTATTATTTTTAATCTTATCGTGATCTGGTAAAAAACGTTGAATGATTTTTTTTGCCATGACGCTAAAATGTTTCCTTATAGTCAAATCTGTTTTGGATTTGTTTTTGGATGCTTATTGTCGCTGTTTCAGTTTAATACACCAGTCTTTTTTGCAATTTTTGCATGTATTTTGATATTAAGTTTATATTTTAAACGCTTTAGAATTTTAGTACTTAGCATTCTTGCTGCAACCATTTATTTACTTGCTTATTACCATATATTTTATAACTGGGAGTTACCTCAATATCAAAGAGGTAAAAGTTACAAGATTGATGCTCAAGTTATAAAAATTTATGAACCGCTTATAAATACAGGTAACAATATTGAACATCCTATATATTTTAAAGCTAAATTACTAAAATTAGATCATGAAAATATAAAACAAACTGTATATATAAATTTATCTTGGTATAAAAATAAACCGCAGCTCAATGTTAATGATACCTTAACTGCCAATGTAAAGGTAAAACCTTTTAGAAGTTTACAAAATTTTGGTGGGGCAAACAGTGAACTTTGGGCTTTTTATAATCATGTTAAAGCCAAAGGATATATTGATAATAAATTTGGTATAAAAATAATAAAAGATAATGCACCTGATACACAGAAAATCCTACAACAAAAGATATCAACCGCATTTATAAAGTCGATCAATTATTGGTTCTATAAAGCAATTTTGTTTGGCGATAAATCTGCGATGCCTCATACATATAAAGAGAAGTTCAAAATTATGGGGATCAGTCATCTATTTGCTATTTCTGGTTTACATATAGGCATGATGTTTGCCATTGGATTTTACAGTGTAAAATTTATAATCATCATATCTATGATAAAACCAAAACAGAAATTAAATATAAATACACTTTATACTTGTACAGGTTTTATTTTTGCTCTGACCTATACCTTATTGAGTGGCTGTTCTATTTCCGCAATTAGAGCATTAATTATGTTAGCTGTATTTTCTTTTATGTATATTAAAGGGGCTCAATATTTTAGTTATCGGGCACTGCAATATGCGTTAATAATCTCACTATTAATCAATCCATTTCAATTATTAAACCCTGGCATATATTTTTCATTCTTGGCTGTATATATATTAATTTTTAGTTATACAAAATTTAGTATGGAACATAACACAGCATTAAAACGATTTTCATGGTTGGTTATTATTCAAATGAATTTAACAATTGGTTTATTTCCTTTAGTTTGGTTTTTCAATGATGGCGCAAGTTTCATTGGAATATTTGTTAATTTAATTGCGATCCCATTGATGGCTTTATTTATTTTACCTAGCATAGTGATTATTTCATTTTCTTCATTATTTAATTTATCTACCTCATTGTTATTATATTTAGACATGTTTCTAAGTGAGTTATTTTGGTATTTATCAGAACTTGAAGTTAATGTATTTTGGCTGCAATTAGGAGAACTCAGCTGGCAGTCATTAATATTAATTTATCTAACGCTATTTTTGTCATTTTCTTCATTTAAATTTTTTGTTTATTTACCTGTTTTTATATTACTGGTCAATAAATTAACAGAACAAAAATCGATATGGCAAGTAGATATTTTGGATGTTGGCCATGGTCTTAGTGTCTTAATAAGTCAAAACAACAAAACATACGTTTATGATATAGGTGCTAAATATATGACCGGGTTGAGTATCGCGCAAACACAAATTATTCCATATATTAAAGGAAAAAATCTTACAATTAAACACACTATGCTCAGTCATCGTGATAACGACCATGTCGGCGGATTACAGGATTGGATTAATTTTGGGTTGAAAGATACTTTGTTAATTAACACTAACCTTCCCCAAGAAATTGATACTTGTACTTTAGGACTGATGAAGTTTGGAGATCTAAAAATTCAAAATTTATGGCCTATCACTAAAAGTAAAAAATCAAATAATAACTCATGTGTTGTTAAGGTTTCAGACGATAACTTTTCTATATTACTTCCAGGTGATATCCACAAGAACGCAGAGCTTGAATTAATTAGCAAGTCAGTAGACTTAAAAGCAACAATATTAGTAAGCCCTCATCATGGCAGTAATACTTCTTCAAGTTCAGGGTTTATAGCAGCAGTTTCACCGAAATGGGTGATTCATTCAAGTGCATTTAATGGACGATGGTTAATGCCTCATAGTGAAGTAATGCATAGATACACAGAACTTGGCGTACAACAATTAACCACTGGTATATCAGGTCAGATCAGAATTAAATTTTTTAGTGATAAGTATCTTATCGAAAGTACGAGAAGTAAGCAAAATTATTGGTTTTTAGTAAATTAACCCATACATTATTATAATAGAATTTGGGTTTTACCAGATGCAAGGATACAATAGTATTTCTTGATCGTATTTTAGATAATTACCAGAGAGTATTTTAATGAGTTCAACCTCATCAACGCATTTCAAACGCTTATTAAGTTATGTTAAAAAATTTAAAGTCGTTGCCTCATTCTCTATTATGGGCATGTTAGGGTATTCAGCAATGGATGCTTTATTTATTCAGCTTATGCAGCCTTTTATTGATTTAGGTTTAAGTGGTGATAATACTGAGCTGAAATCAGAAACCTTATTACTAGCACCTATTATCGTAATGTTATTAGTTTTTTTTCGAGGTTTGTTTAATTATATTTCAAGCTACTGCTTAAGCTATGTCGGTTCACAAGTGGTTAAAAGCCTCAGGCAAGAGTTATTTGAACATATGCTTCATCTGCCAGTTTCATTTCATGATAAACATTCAGCAGGGAGTTTAATATCAAAAATAACTTTTGATACGGAGCAAGTCCAGCAAGCCATAACAAAAGGCATGTTAGTTTTAGTTAGAGAGGGGGCTTTTGTTGTATTTTTACTGGCGGGTATGTTTTATGTCAGTTGGAAGCTATCTCTTATATTTCTTTTTATTATGCCATTAGTTGCTCTTGTAGTAAGTATCGTTTCTAAACGTTTTAGGAAAATATCAACCAATATACAAACAGCCATGGGAGATGTCACCCGAGGTTCAGAGCAAATGCTTAAGGGTCATAAAGTTATTCATAACTTTGCAGGCCAAAAAATTGAAATCGATAATTTTTCAAAAGTTAATAATAAAAATAGACAGCAAAGAGTCAAAATGGATGCAACTAAAGCACTGAGTGTGTCTGTGATACAACTTTTAGCAGCAAGTTCTATGGCCGTTATTTTGTATCTAATGGCACAACCATCTATGATAAATTCAATTACAGCTGGCTCTTTTACTGCATTACTTACATCTATGATGATGATGCTAAGACCTTTAAAACAACTGACAAACGTAAATAGTGACTTTCAACGTGGGCTTTCAGCTGCACATAGTATCTTTGAGATATTAGATACGCCGATAGAAAAAGACAATGGTTCTAAAGTAATAACAAAGGCGAAAGGTTTAGTTGAAATTAAAAATTTAACTTTTAGTTATCCAACTAAAGACGAACCTGTTTTAGAAAACTTAAATTTAACAATTCAGCCAGGTTCAAATATCGCTTTGGTTGGGCGTTCAGGTTCTGGTAAATCAACCATATCAAACCTGTTGCCTCGCTTTTATGATGTAACGACATCAGGTAGTATTTTACTGGATAATGTTGCGATTGATGAATATCAATTACAAGATCTGAGAGCACAGTTTTCAATTGTTTCTCAACAAGTTGTCTTATTTAATGACACCATAAAAAATAATATTTGTTATGGTCATAAAACTGATTTAACACAAAAAGAATTAATCGATATTTGTAAAAAAGCCCATGTTTGGGAGTTTGTGAAAGACTTACCTGAAGGCTTAGATACCATGGCTGGTGAAGATGGAGTAATGTTATCTGGTGGTCAAAGACAACGTATTGCGATTGCTCGGGCTTTAGTTAAAAATGCACCTATTTTGATTTTAGATGAAGCGACTTCAGCGTTAGATACAGAATCAGAAAAGTTGATCCAACAAGCTTTAACTGAATTGATGCAAAACAAAACTTCAATTGTTATTGCACACAGGTTGTCTACCATTGAAAATGCGGATCAAATTTATGTTATTGATGCAGGTAAAGTCATTGAACAAGGTACTCATGCTGAACTATTAAAACTAGAAGGTGTATATTCTGGATTAAATAAAATTCAATCAGGTGACACTTAATGAGTTTGTTAGAAAGAAGTTGGTATCAAAAACACTGGTATATTAACCCGTTAACTTGGTTACTTTTACCCTTATCAGTATTGTTTTGGTTAATATCTAACTTTCGAAAATTATTATTTAAATTAGCAGTAAAAAAAACAATTACATCAAGTGTACCAGTCATTGTTGTTGGTAATATTAGTGTTGGCGGTAATGGCAAGACACCTATGGTTATTTGGCTTTGCGAGTATTATAAAAAGCGAAATAAAAAAGCAGTGGTGATCAGCCGCGGTTACGGTGGGAAGAGTGTACATTATCCATGTGACGTTAATGAGAGTTCATCTCCATCTCAATGTGGAGATGAACCCGTATTAATCGCCAAACGAACTGGATTTCCAGTGATTGTGGGCCCAAATCGTGTTGAAAATATAAAACAAGCAGTTGATAAATATCAACCAGATGTCATTATTTCCGATGATGGTATGCAGCATTATCAAATGGGCAGACATCTAGAATTGTGCATTGTTGATAGCAAACGACAATTCGGTAATGGACTTTTGATGCCTGCAGGTCCGCTCAGGGAGACAAAAAAAAGACTAAACTCAATAGATTTAGTAATAGAAAATGGCGGTAGTGCTCAATTTCATTACATTTTAGCGCAGAGTGGTCTTTATAAGGTAAAAGATGATTGTCCTGCTAATTTTGAAAACCATAAAGTAAGTGGTATTGCGGTGTCAGCAATAGGAAATCCTGCTAGATTCGAAGTATCCTTAGCGCAAGCAAATATAAATATTATAGATAAAAAGCACTTTAGAGATCATCATAAATTTACCAAAAATGATTTTGCAAATGATTCAAATATTAATATTTTTATGACAGAAAAAGATGCTGTAAAATGTAAAGCATTCGCAAAAGATAATTGGTATTACTTAAGAGTTGATGCCAGTCCGAATACTAATACACAAAAAAAATTAGAAAGATTACTTAAAACAATCACTTAAAAAGAGAACCTTATGGCTTTTGATATGAAATTATTAGAAATCTTGGCTTGCCCAGTAACAAAAGGTAAATTGATTTTAGATAAAGAAAATAGTGAATTAATAAGTACACAAGCTAAACTTGCTTACCCAATTAATGACGATATTCCAGTTTTACTAGAAACTCAAGCAAGAGAGCTTAGCCATGAAGAGGTAGAAAAATGGCATTCGTAGTTGTAATTCCTGCGAGATTTGCATCAAGTCGCTTACCAGGTAAACCATTAGCGGATATATGTGGAAAGCCTATGATACAGCATGTTTATGAAAAAGCATGCCAATCAGGAGCAAGCAAAGTTGTGATCGCAACAGACCATCAAGATGTATTTAATGTAGCTCAAAGCTTCGATGCGCAAGTAATCATGACTAAAGACTCTCATGAATCTGGCACTGAAAGACTTGCAGAAGTAGTCGAAATTTTAGCTTTACCAAAAAACACTATAGTCGTCAATGTTCAAGGTGATGAACCACTATTAGCACATGAAAATGTTGATCAAGTGGCAGCTTTATTGGCTGACTCATCTGCTCCTATGGCAACGTTGAGTGTAGCGATTGATGAAGTAGAAGAAGCATTTAATCCAAACGCAGTAAAAGTTGTAAGTGATAATGATAATAATGCACTCTATTTTTCCCGTGCAACGATTCCTTACGACAGAGAGCGTTTTTTAGTTAATGATACTCGTAACGTAAAAAATCAAGAAATAGGTGATTTTTACCAAAGACATGTGGGAATTTATGCCTATAGAGCTGGTTTTATAAAGGAATATATTGAACTTGAACCATCACCACTTGAAAAAATAGAAGCACTAGAGCAATTGCGTGTTTTATTTCATGGGAAAAAAATAAAAATTCAAACAGCCAAGAACACACCAGAACCTGGAGTTGATACGCCAGAAGACTTAGCGCGTGTAGTGGCTTATTTAACAAGTCAAAATAATTAGTTTGAAATTAATGAGTAACCAACTAACCATCGTTTTTGATCATAATGACTTTCTTATTTTCGATAAACCACCAGGTTTAAGTTTTCATAGTGAAAATGGGCCCGGTTTTGTTGTTCATGCAGAACAACAATTACGAAGTAAACTTTATTCGATTCATAGGTTAGACAAAGTCACTTCTGGTTTAATTATTCTTGCTAAAAATAAAAGTGCTGCAGCTAAATTTACGCAGTTGTTTTCTCAAAATAGCAATAATGAAAAGCAAATCGAAAAATTTTATATTGCACTTAGCTCACAAAAACCCAAAAAAAAGCAAGGTTGGATCAAAGGTGATATGGTAAAAGCCAGACGAGGTGCTTTTAAGTTATTAAACTCAAAAGAAAACCCAGCTATCACTCGGTTTTACTCTCAATCAGTAAAGCCTAAGATCAGGGCTTTTTTACTGAAACCTTATACAGGTAAAACACATCAATTAAGGGTGGCATTAAAAAGTTTAGGCTCACCAATTATAGGTGACACGCTTTATGCTAGTCAGGACAACAGTGATAGAGTGTATTTACATGCATTTGCTCTGAAGTTTAATTGGAATGATGAAGTCATCCAAATTAAAAATTGGCCCAGCATTGGGAAGCACTATCTAACAAATGATTTTGGAATAATAAAATCAATATGGTCAGAGCCTTGGAATTTGGATTGGTAAATTAAACAAATTTAATGAAGAAAATAGTATGAATAAAAGTAATAAAATACGTTTTGGTGGCATACAAAGATTATATGGTGATCACCAAGCAAACTTACTTACTCAAGCACATTTTTGTGTAATAGGTATTGGTGGTATCGGTAGTTGGGTGGCTGAAGCACTTACTAGAACAGGATTAGGTCATATCACGTTAATTGATCTTGATGATTTATGTATTACAAATATCAATCGTCAAATTCACGCTTTAACTGATAGCATAGGTGAACCTAAAACTGAGGCAATGGCAAAACGATTAAAACAAATTAATCCGCAAATAAAAGTGACTGAAATAGATGACTTTTTAACAACTGATAATTTGTTTGAATATATTAAAGATTTTGACTATGTCATTGATTGTATTGACCAAGTAAAAGTAAAAGCCGCACTTATTTATCATTGTAAACGAAATAAGCTACCAATAATTACAATGGGTGCTGCTGGTGGACAAATAGATCCAAGTGAAATAAAATTTGGTGATGTTGCGAAAACAACTAATGATCCATTACTTTCAAAAGTACGTTACTTGCTAAGAAAGCAATATAACTTTACTACAAACCCAAAACGTAAATTTGGCATAGATTGTGTATTTTCAACAGAGCAACTCGTTTACCCAAGTATTGATGGTTCAGTTTGTAAATCGAAACAAAATGCAGATGGGTCTTTGACTATGGATTGTGAAAATGGTTTTGGATCGGCAACCATGGTTACTGGAAGCTTTGCATTTTTTGCAGCTTCCAAATCAATTAGAAAGTATTTAGATAAGAAAAAAAGAACTGCACAGCAATAATTACTTACATTAAATTTAAGCCTATAATTTTATAATATCTTAAATGATCAAGGTTATATATTTGCTTAAACTTGTTTTTATATTTTTTTATATTTCACTACTAAGCACTTTGACGTTTTCATTCTTCGATTTACCTTGGTGGCTTGATAACTTATCTAATGTTATTTTAATTTGGATTGCGTTGCTTTTTATTGCAGCGCCATTTTTATTATTAACTTTTAAACGTTATGCACTTTTATTGCTAATGCCGACTTTTGTTTTAACTATATATCATCTTTTACCTATCTTTCACTCTAAAGCCATAACTGATACTCGAGTAAAACTAAAGAGTTATCGCTTTATTCAAGCTAATTTATCTTATTATAATAATAATCTAGGAGACTTTTTTACAGCGAGTAATAACATAGCAAGTGATTTTATATTTTTGTTTGAATATAACGTTCAAAAAAGAGAACAGTTAAAAAGATTTGCCAATGGTAAGCATATGTATGGCTATGAAGAAATCCAAGGGTTCCCTTTAGGAATAGCTGTGGTAAGCAATTATCCAATTGTATATTCTCGTTTACATAAATCCAATAGTAAATCTGCTGAAATATTAGAACTAAAATTTTTTGATAAAAAAATAAATAAAATTATTCATAGTTTTTTACTTCATCCTCCATCACCCAGAACACAAATTAACTGGGAGATAAGAAATGATTTATTTAATAAATTAAATACACTTATTGAAAAAAACAGTTCAGAGCATACATTGATAGCAGGGGACATAAATGTATCTCCTTGGTCATTCAACTTTCCCAAACCAGAAAAATTCACCCCCTGTTATTTAGGAAACCAATACTTTTCATCGTGGCAATTTGAAAAAAACTTTCCAAAAGCAGTGATAACAAGTTTAATAGACCATTGTTTTTATAATTCAGGATTTTCTTTAATCAATTATAGACATATTCCTGTTAATGGAAGTGATCATCAAGCGCTTGTTTACCAATTGCAACTCGTACAAAAGTGATATGCCATATTACTTCAAAATGCATGTTGCAGAGCTATCTGAGTGGGGCCAATTAAAGGCGTGTTGATGCTGCGTTATTAATTCTAGCTGAAATCGCGCACTCTGAAGTATCATGGGTATAGATATTAAAAATTTAGAATCTTAGTATGAAAAATAATTTATCAGAACATGCTGTTAATCGCATCGCTCATGCATTATCAAAATCGATTTCAGATTTTGATACTCAGTTATTTCAAACTCAAGCTTTATCAGGATTATTAAGTTTAGAATTAAAAGAACGTGTAATACATATTATAAACGTGATGCATACTTTTTTACCTCTAGATTTTAAAGAAACAGCTAAAATTCTATTGTTAGTTAAAAATAATTGGGATTATGGTGATTCAAATGACAGTTATAGTAGTTTTGCCGCTTGGCCAATTATTGATTATGTCAGTATTTTTGGTATTGAATATAAAAAAGAGTCTTTAGAATTATTAAAACAACTGACTGGTTTATTTTCATCTGAATTTGCTATTAGAGCGTTTATTGTTAAATATCCCGATTATTGTTTGTTGAAATTCAAAGATTGGATCTATGACAAAGATGAACATGTACGCAGGCTCGTTTCAGAAGGAACAAGACCAAGGTTACCTTGGGGTATGCAAATAAAAGCATTTATATTAGATCCGAGTTCTAACTTACCTTTATTAACTAAATTAAAATCAGATCCAAGTTTATACGTAAGACGTTCTGTGGCTAATCATTTAAATGACATTGCAAAAGATAATCCTGACATTGTGATCAACTTATGTAAACAATGGCAAAAAAATAAAATGAATAAACAAGAACAATGGGTAATTAAACATGCAACGCGTTCGTTAGTTAAAGCAGGGCATAAAGATGTATTTACTTTATTAGGTTACACAACTGATCCTAAGATAAAAATAGAAAAATTTAATTTAACATGTGACAAAATAAAGCAAGGTGGGCAATTGCACTTTGACTTATTATTACATTCGACAAGTCGTAATAAACAAAATATTGTTATTGATTACGCTATTCACTTTGTTAAAGCTAACGGTAAAACTAAGCCAAAAGTATTCAAACTTAAAACTTTTAAAATTGATATTAATGCGAATATTGAGTTATCAAAAAAACATTCCTTTAAAGCCATTTCTACTCGAAAATATTATATTGGAGCACATAAATTAGAAATACTGGTTAATGGACAATCAATCGAAACAAAATCCTTTGATCTAATTTAACTTCTGTTACACTTCGCACAAAATAAGTATAGGTGGAGTATTATATGGGTTTTTCAACCTTAGGTATCAATGAAAATTTATTAAAGGCAGTAATCTCACAAGGTTATGATGAACCAACACCTATACAAACTTCAGCAATTCCGGTGATTTTAAGTGGTAAAGATATTATGGCTGGTGCTCAAACTGGCACAGGAAAAACAGCCGCTTTTGCATTGCCTTTATTACAAAAGATCACCGAGCAAGAATCTAAAAATCACATATTAAAAACATTAGTTTTAACACCTACGAGAGAGCTTGCGCAACAAGTTCACAAAAGTTTTGAAACTTATTCGCAATTCACTCAAATAAAATCGACCTTAGCATATGGCGGTGTCAGTATTAAAACACAAGTTAAAGCTTTAAAGTCAGGTGCTGATATACTTGTTGCAACACCAGGGCGTTTATTTGATCATATCGTAAACGGAACGGTAGATTTAAGCCATATCGAATATTTAGTCTTTGATGAAGCCGACCGTATGTTAGATATGGGTTTTATCGATGAAATAAATCGCATATTAAAGCGATTACCACCAAAACGTCAAACATTGTTATTTTCTGCAACTTTTGATGAAGCCATATTTAAGCTAAGTAAAACGTTACTTAAAAACCCTGAGCTAATAGAAGTAAATCAAAGAAACACTGCGGCAGCACAAGTTGAGCAAGTTGTTTATAATGTAGATGCTGATCGTAAGCGAGAATTAGTATCTCATTTAATTGGCTCTAAAAACTGGCAACAAGTTTTGATATTCACTCGAACTAAACAAGGAGCCGATGCTTTAGCAAAAGAAATGTGTAAAGACGGTTTAAAAACACAGTCAATTCATGGTGACAAATCTCAAGGTGCTCGTGAAAAAGCGCTACAAGAATTTAAATCAGGAAAAACGCGTGTTTTAGTTGCAACAGATGTTGCCGCTCGAGGTTTAGATATACAACAATTATCATATGTTATTAATTATGAATTACCTTATATAGCAGAAGATTATATACATAGAATAGGGCGTACAGGACGCGCAGGAAGTACTGGATTGGCAATTAGTTTACTTAGCTCTGAGGAAAATTGGCTATTAGAACAAGTTGAAAATGTCATTAAAAATAGATTACCGCAACAATGGTTACCTGGTTATGAACCTGATTTAAGTAAAAAAACAATCAAAGATGATTTTAAAAACACCCGTTCAGCACAAAAGCGTAGAATTAAGAAGCGCACTTTTGGCGAAAAAATAGGACATAAAAGAAGCCGTTAGTTGTATTAGTTCCGGCTTAATCTGCCCTGAAAAGTGATAGCTTTTATTAGCTATCATTTTAATTGTTTATTTCATCAGTAAAATAACCAAAAGGCTCCTTTATAGTTGGAAATATGATTATATTTATGTTGAAAACTATGCGTGAATTTTGGTTTGAAATTGAACTGTCGTCAGCATTGGTCGATGCATAATCAACACTAGTCCTTATTACATTTAATTGTTGACTGACAAAATCCAAGCCATTAAGTAAGTTATTTATAGACTTTCAGTATCAGTTAAATTTCAATTAATTACGCCGATTATCCGTTTGTTGGTCGATAAGGCTCTTCTCGTACACCGTGAGATAAAACCAACTTAATCATAAATAAAGAGGCTAACCATTCGAGTCCTTCAGGGCCAATAAAAACAACCTGACTTATTATTATTGACATCATTACAATACTTAGTGCTATCGGGCGATGTAGATATTGGGGGATCAAATGAATAAATATTATTGATGCCATCATTATGCCATACCAGAAGAAGGCATAATCCCAAGCAACATTAAAACATAGTGGCACAAGAAAAATTTGAAAATGTACTGCTGGAAATAAGAATTTATGACTTACTAATTTAGCCAACCAATTCAATTCCATCGTTTGCTCTGTATGAATAAAGCGCTTCATTGAACCAAGAGAGTTAGTGAGAACACCCCCTACCATATCAAGGGCTAGAAAACCTGCAACTGCAATTTGAAGTAGCGACCATTCTATCTGTTGCCATATCAGAAAGTATAAAACAATTGGCGCTAAAAAAGCTGCGTAATTTGCAATGGCACTTTCTGCTTTTGTTGGTGCGTAGCCTGTAGTGACATTGAATTTTCCAGAACAAGTCCAATCAATATGAGCTTCTTTAATGGTAAATTTTTGCTGAGACATTATTTTCTCCAAAGATTAATTTAATAAGCTTTTTTTAAAGACCGGTTGGACTATATAATAAGTGGGGTTGTTATTCGTGTCAACTACATAGACCAATTGGACTATATAGTTTAATTATAGTGTGATATAGTTTTGTTCCCAAGGTTTAAAAGATAGATGTATGCCTAAAATAGTTGACAGAGAAGCGTATCGACAGGAATTAGCTAATAAAGCCGTGAAAGTTTTTGCAGAGCATGGCTATAATGGATTAGGTATGCGTGGTATTGCTGAGGAAATTGGTGTATCAAAAAGCGCTTTGTATCATTACTTTCCAAGTAAAAAAGATCTTTTTTCTGCATGTACAGAATTAATTACTCAGCCGCATAGTTTATATGGCAAAGATAAAGATGATATTATTCCAACGTCAAAAGTTGAGGTTACAAAAGCACTGTTAACGACGTTAGATAACCGCTTTCAAGGAGAAATGGTATTACTACTTGATTACATTAAAAATAGAGAAATAGAGGATATTGCAAAAGATCCGCTATTAAGAAGATCAGATAGCAGTTTTCTAAATGAATTTGCTAGCATAGTAGGTCAAAAACAATCAGATCAAGCTTATGCATTAATGATGGGAGGTTTGTTGGTTAGGTTAATGAATGGTAACCAGACAAGTATCGAAAAAATAAGTTCTTGGATCAACAATCTATCAGATAACGATTAGTGTAAAGCGATTAATAAGACGACTCAAGCCAATGTGTGTTCCCCCCGTATAGACTATTTGTCACCCCTTATTTTTAGTTAGAGGTAATCAAAATGCGTTGTCATGCCGCTGTTGTGACTAGTATTATCTTGGGCTGTTGTCCTTATTGATATGGCAACAGTTCGTGAATGTGGTGATAATGCTAATTTGCTTTAAATCTAGATTGTGCAAAATATAGTCTCCTTAAGACAGAGGTGTTTTGCGGTACTCTCGATAAACACATTGTATTTTACGACAATACCAAAATAATATTTAATTGCCACCGGCATCTTTTCGCGAACGTACGGTGTTTTCAACCAACACACCCAAGCCAATTTTATTAATGTCTTCCCAGAAATCAGTATCAATTTCAATACCATGTTCAACAGTATGTTCTTTGTTACGTTCAACTTGTTTAGGACTAATAAAATGACTTTGACAATTTTGCAAAGAAGAGGTTAAGTCGACTCGCGAACTACAAATAATAGTAAGCGCTTGTTTGTCATTTTCATTACATGTTAAGTTGGTCACGCCTTCACTGTAACTAGGATAGCGTTGACCTGAACGAATAGCAGCTGTGTGTTCGGTGACAATATTACTACCATTTTGCCAATAAGCTGCTGCGCTAATACCGCTACGGCCGCGATCAGTCAGTGCTTTTAGGATAAAAATTCTGTTATGACAGTTATGTACGGTTATTGTTGCGATACCGTTTTCTAATGCCTTAGCGTGCGCAAGATCTACTGCAGCCGCAATACAATTAAGGGCACTACGATGGTGGGCATCAATAATCGCTGAAGTGCTATCTTCATAAATCACATTACTTAAAGGCTTTTCTTTATCTTCACCAACATAAGGTAACGCAAGTTTTAGTTCATTCAAGCCATTTAAGCCATGTTTCTCTAACCAAAGTACCATATTAGCGGCATCTTCATAATTACCAACAAAGTAATCACTTGCTTCAAAACATCTTCTTAGCGCTGCTTTTAATTCATTCATTGAAATATTCACGGAACTCTCCTATTGCTTAGGTGCTAGTGGCATAAACCAGTCATCATTAAATACTTCGCCAATTTCTTCTAGCAGTGGTGCACCTTGAAACATAGTATTTCGTACCCACAAACGTGAACGGGGATCAAACTTACTTACGCCAAAAAATGCTAATTTGGCGCGTAATAAGTGCATGGGTAATACTTCTTTATCTAATAGATTCGCTTGGATGTCACCGTAAGCACAACGGCTCATGCCCTGAATACGGCGTACAATGCCGCGTAATTTTGGGTGTGCCACCATAAATCTAGCTGTAGTATGTTCTGGATTTTTAACAATATAATCGATTAATTGGTTATAACACTTGCGTACGGCGTAACCGACACCTAGCGCCATTTGTTTCTTTTTACCTTCAATATCGGCAACACTGCCCAGACGAGGTTCCATTTTTTCTTCTGAACGATACCAGTAGGTCTCTCGTGCTCCTTCAGCATCAAAATCTATCGCTAGTGCCCAGTCATAGCTGTTTTCTATGATGTCTCTAAGTTGTACTGCAGGCATTAGTGGATCAAGGTCTAAAAACTCCTCAGCATTGTGAAAATCTTCCAACTCATCAACTAGTTCGGGGTACATTTCTAGCATACAAGACACAAACATTTCTTGGCCCTGCAAAGAGCAATGTTGTTCACTATATTTAACTAATTCATCCCATGAATCAAAACCACTTTCAATACGGTTTTTCAGGCTAGCCATATCTTCAATGACAACCTTATTATTGTCGGTTTGCCACTCATCTTCAGTCTGTGTTTCACGGGTATGTTGAGCACTTCGATCAATTAGTTGAGCAATGGTTTCACGTACTTGCTGATTAATGCTACCAAGTGTACGAACGCGTGCTAAAGCAAGTTCACGCATTTCTATCCATTGGTTGATCAATAAAGGATGGTTGACCAAGTAAGGTGCCATACCTAAACCTGTTGAATTACCAATACCAAAATAGCGTTTTATCTCTGGTTGCATTGGGTTATATGTTTCGGGTGATCTATGACGAGCAATATGTTCCACTTGTAATAGACTGAAGTTGCGTAGCATTAAACAAACAAACATTTCACCGGCAAACGGTCGGGAAAAATCATTATGTTTTTCTTTCACTTTTTCCCAATCAGCCATGCCAAGTTTGCCGCTACCATAAACTGCGGTCGTGCGATACAAATATCCTACTTTAACAATTTTAGCGACATCAGGTTGTTCACCCACAGAGAGTTGGTTTACTACATATTCAAAGTTACGTGCACTGCGGTTGGCACGAGATAAAACAAAAACACGAGCATCTACGCGTCCGGCTTCTTGTTTCGGGACATTGTCACGCAATTTTTCAATATAAACATGATCAACCTTACCTTCAACCAGAGCCATAGTAAGATCCCATTTAGTAGCAATAACACGATCATTACGCTCTTCTGGGGAAAGAAAATTAGAAAACAACACAAAACTGAACAGTCCATGCGGCGCTTGGACTTCATAAACAACAGTACCGTAGCCATCATTATCGAGTTCAAAAACAGAAGGAGCTATCTTCCAGCGTTCACGAAATATCCGACGTACCAAAGTACGCATAAAACTTAGACGGCTTTGATGGTAAGCACCAAGTCGTTCCAACTTCATCACCTGGCTAGTTGGGCGGAGCGGTAATGCATTGTCACCCCATAGTGATGAATGGATAGCTGCATTTGTTGTCATTTTACTGATCCTCATTTGCTATACAAATTATGTTATCTGAATTAGCTTTGACTTTCTTATTGTAATTGTGAAGTTAATTCAAGCGTTAACTAATTTAATTTTTATTATCGTGAGGACCAAAATTTGTCCTTACTGAATGTAATGTTATATTTAGTCAATACCTTCATTTTGTACAAGTAAAAAGGTATATCGTCTGATAAGAGAAACTTATGTGGTTTTATTATCCTATTGAATTCTAATTATATTATTGCATTTTTCGTTTGATGGTAACCAATATTTAATGGCAAGATAATAAAGGATATCTACAGGAATTCATGATTAGAGCTATTTCATTATTTTATTATCAGAAAATACTCCTTATGATAATCATTAATTTTAGCAGCAATAATAATGCTATTGTAACGATGTGAGCACAGGGAGTTATGTACGTGGTGATAATTGATTGGCATTTAGTCACTAGACTTGCGCCAAAGTCATTCCATTCATAAATAACATACTGGCGCTCATATAACAGGGTTTATTCAGGCTCTGTACTCTTTAAAATGAAGTTTGCCAGCGCTTCGGCCGCGGGAGATAACGATTTATTCTTGAGTTGAACTATCCCAATATGACGAACAACTTTAGGAGTTGTCAGCGGGATAAAACGCAGTTTTTTATTATCGTTGGGAAAGGCAAACCAGGGTAAAGTGGTAATACCAAGACCTGCTTCAAGCATCGCAATTAATG
This sequence comes from Pseudoalteromonas sp. NBT06-2, assembly GCF_002276045.1. Classification (GTDB taxonomy): domain Bacteria; phylum Pseudomonadota; class Gammaproteobacteria; order Enterobacterales; family Alteromonadaceae; genus Pseudoalteromonas. Next base: position 75,642 of record NZ_NQMR01000016.1, read on the forward strand.
AGAGCATATTAGAAATAAGAAATTGTGAATCGCTTAACAGAGGTTCCGCCTCTGTATCTTCCAGTAACCGAGAAGTCCCGTTCTTGATCAATCGTTGTTTACGAAGTTCTTTCCAGTGCAATTCGTTTGCATCAGCAAGGGGATGATCAATACGGCAAACCACACCAAGTTGATCCTCCCAGATAGGCGTAAATATGATGTCATTATGTTCGTGTTCATGTGGTAAACTAGCAATACCAATGTCTACTTGTTTCTTTTCAACCTTTCTTAATACTGCTTCAGAGTTATCATCGTAAAAGCTGATGTGGAGCTCTGGTACATCGGCGATGAATTTTGACAATAATTCAGGCAACATTCTGCAGGCAATCGAAGGTACTGAGGCAAGGCGCAAATGACCCGTTTTATGTTCACTCATTAAAGCCATATCTTGAGCAACGTTGTCGTGGTGAGCGATAAGTTCTTTCGCCTTAGGTAAAAAATATTTACCGAAAGGTGTCAGCTCAGTGATAGTGGTTTTAGCATTTCGTTTTTCAAACAGTGCTGTACTGAGTTTATTTTCAAGATCACGTATCGATAAAGATATTGCAGGTTGGGTGCGGCAAGCTTTTTCTGCCGCCGTATGAAACCCTTTTAATTCAGCAACCCAGACGAAGTGACGTAGCTGAGCTATCTTAAATTCAGGCAGTGCCATAAGTATTCCTTATCAACAGATATCATTTACTAATTTTTATTATTAAAACATGCTCCATATAATAGATTCAATTATTTTATGGAGGTATTTATGTCTGAATCAATTTTTTGTAATTACATTAATGGTGAATGGGTGGAAGGTACAAGTTCAATTGTTAACACCAGTCCAGCTGACATCAGTGATGTTATTGGTCATTATGCTCAAGCAAGTCAAGCTCAGGCAGAATCAGGGATAGATGCAGCAGCTAAAGGCCAGTTAGAGTGGCAGAAAAGTGGCTTGGAACAACGCTATTTAGTGCTAATGGCGATTGGTGATGAGCTTATTGCACGTAAAGATGAGTTAGGTAAGCTGTTAGCTCGTGAAGAGGGGAAAACGTTACCTGAAGGTGCTGGTGAAATTTATCGTTCAGGTCAATTTTTTCATTATTATGCGGCAGAAGTACTACGCCAGATGGGTGAAACAGCTGATTCAGTTCGCCCGGGTATAGAAATTGAAACTCGCAGAGAGCCAGTTGGTGTTGTGGGAATTATTACACCATGGAATTTCCCTACCGCAACAGCTGCTTGGAAAATTGCACCGGCATTAGCTTTTGGTAATGCTGTTGTTTTAAAGCCAGCAAATCAAGTACCGGCTAGTGCGTGGGCATTAACCGAAATCATATCACGTCAAGGTCTACCTGCTGGTGCATTTAACCTAGTAATGGGGCCAGGTGCAGAAGTGGGGGATTTGTTAATTAATTCTAAAAAAATTAACGCACTCACTTTTACCGGTTCTTTAGAAACCGGTCGTAAAGTGGCGATAGCAACGGCTGCAAACCTAGTGAAATGTCAATTAGAAATGGGCAGTAAAAATGCTTTAATCGTACTGGATGATGCAGATTTAGATAATGCTGTTGAGTGTGCTGTTGGCGGTGCTTTTTTTGGTACAGGCCAAAAATGTACTGCTTCATCGCGTTTAATTGTCACTGAAGGTATTCATGATCGTTTTGTTGATGCTGTTGTTGAAAAAATGAAAAAACTTGTTGTGGGTCATCCACTACGTGAAGGCGTTCATATTGGTGCGGTGGCAGATGCACGTCAAATGAAGCAAAACCTTAACTATATTGAAATTGCCAAAAAAGAAGGTGGTAAGTTAGTGAGTGGTGGTGATGTAGTTAGTGAAGAAACCGACGGTTATTACCTAACGCCAGCTCTATTCACTGAAACCACAAATGCAATGACGATTAATCGTGAAGAAGCCTTTGCACCGATTGCTTGTGTAATCAAAGTGAAAGATTATGATGAAGCGTTAGCTACATTGAACGACACAAATTACGGTTTGGTTGGTGGTATTTGTACGCAATCACTTAAATCTGCAACTCATTTTAAACGTAATGCTCAAACTGGTTGTGCCATGGTGAACTTGCCAACAGCAGGAACTGATTACCATGTACCTTTTGGTGGTCGCAAAGATTCTAGTTTTGGTTCACGGGAGATGGGTAGTTACGCAAAAGAATTCTATACCATTGTTAAAACCACTTATATTCGTTCATAACTCGAGTAGTTACTATGCATAACGATCTTATTGTCATTGACGGCCTGCAGTACTCAAATTGGAACCGGGCTATTTTTCAACAGCTTAAAGAAGGTGGCGTGACTATGGTGCATGTCACTGTAGTTTACCACGAACAAATTAGAGAAACCTTATTAAGTATCGCTAAATGGAATCGCCAGTTTGAGATGCATCATGATTTGATTATGCCAGTTAAAAGCACTGCGGATATACGTCTTGCCAAAAAACTAGGTAAGGTTAGTATCATGTTTGGAGCACAGAATTGTTCCCCCATCGAAGATGATATAGGCATGGTTGAGATCATGCGTGAACTTAATCTGATGATTATGCAGCTTACTTATAACAATCAAAGTTTATTGGCTTGTGGTTGCTATGAAGCACAGGATAGTGGTGTTACTCGATTTGGTAAACAGGTAATTAAGGAAATGAATCGTGTTGGTATGGTGGTGGATATGAGCCACAGTGGTGAACGAAGTACATTAGATGCGATAGCAATGTCACAAAGTCCTATCGTGATCTCACATGCAAACCCAAACAGTTTTCACGAGGCTAAGCGTAATAAATCAGACAAGGTATTAAAAGCTCTGGGGGAGTCTGGTGGCTTATTAGGTTTTAGCCTTTATCCGTTTCATCTTAAAAATGGCCCTGATTGTAGTCTTGATGATTTTTGCGACATGATTGCAAATACCGCCGATTTAATGGGTATAGATCATATTGGTTTAGGCACAGATTTGTGTCAAGAGCAACCACTCTCAGTTCTGGAATGGATGCGTAATGGTCGTTGGTCAAAAGAAATGGATTATGGGGAAGGTTCTAAAGAAAATTCTGACTGGCCTAGGCCATTATCTTGGTTTCGTGACAGCCGCGACTTTCCAAATATAACAAGAGGATTGCAAAAACGAGGCTTTAATGCGGATGATATCGCCAAAGTCATGGGGTTAAACTGGTTAAATTTCCTTGACGAAGGATTAAAACCACAAGGTTTGGAGCGTTAATTGGTATTGAATAACATTCAATAAATCGATAGAGCTTTAAAATTATAATAATAAGAGAATCATCAGGAGCGTATAATGAATACTTCTAAAGTAGTAATGGAAGAGGGCGATGTAAAAATACCGAAAATTAAGTTTCTAGCTGGGGTAGATATACCGGTATTTTTAATTAGTGGCGGCGCACTAGTACTGTTTGCTATATTGGCATTGTATGATATTGATATGATGTCTGGCTGGGTCAATACCGCTTTTACTGCATCAACAAAAATATTTGGTGCCTACTGGCAAGTGCTCTTGCTCCTGACTTTTATTATTGGGATTTTTCTGGCAATAGGACGTACTGGATCAGTTGTTTTAGGGGGAATAAAATCTCCTGAAATATCCACATTTAAATGGATTTCTATAATCATGTGTACACTACTTGCTGGTGGCGGTGTCTTTTGGGCTGCTGCTGAGCCAATGGCACATTTTACTTCCCCACCGCCTATTTTTGGTGGTGAAAAAGGAACAACAGAAGCTGCTTATAATGCCTTAGCACAAAGCTTTATGCATTGGGGTTTTTTGGCTTGGGCCATTCTTGGTAGTCTGACTGGTATAGTGTTTATGTATCTGCACTATGAAAAAGGTTTGGCTCTAAAGCCCCGTACTTTGCTTTTCCCTGTTTTTGGTGACAAGGTGATGAAAGGTGCTTTTGGTACTATCGTTGATTCTTGTTGTGTTCTGGCTGTAGTGGCAGGCACTGTGGGTCCAATTGGTTTCCTTGGCTTACAAGTGAGTTTTGGTTTAGAAAAGTTGTTTGGTATTCCTGATACCTATGCAACTCAGGTAAGCATATTGTTCGGTCTTATTTGTATTTATACCCTATCTTCTGTAAGTGGTGTCACTAAAGGTATTCAAATTTTAAGCCGCATCAATATTATCTTAGCAGTTACTTTAATGGCATTTATTCTAATTTTTGGTCCTACTGCTTTTATCTTTGACAGTTATATACACTCGTTTGGACTTTACCTTGACAACTTTATTCCTATGGCGACTTTTCGTGCAGTTCCTGCATGGCTTGATTGGTGGACAGTATTTTTTTGGGGTTGGTTTTTAGGTTATGGTCCATTAATGGCGATGTTTGTCGCTCGTATTTCACGCGGTCGTACTATTCGTGAAATGATATTACTTATTTCTGTTGTTGCCCCGGTTATCACTTGTTTTTGGTTCACTATTGTTGGTGGTAGCGGTTTAGCCTTTGAGTTAGCCAATCCAGGTGTTATTTCTGAACCTTTCACTGGTTTTAATTTACCAGCGGCATTACTTGCTATTACAGAACAGTTACCAATGGGATGGATAATCTCGGTGTTGTTCTTGATATTAACCACTATTTTTGTTGCAACAACTGGAGATTCAATGACCTATTCAGTGTCTATGGTAATGACAGGTACTGACCACCCGCAAAGTTCATTACGTGTGTTCTGGGGGATTATGATGGGGGTTATGGCAGCATTACTTATTTCTATTGGCTCAGGCGGAATATCTGCGCTGCAATCATTTATTGTGGTTACAGCTGTTCCTGTATCTTTGGTCTTGTTACCGTCCTTATGGAATGCACCTCTAATTGCTCGCAAAATGGCAGATGAACAAGGACTGTAAGCAGTTTTTGAATAATCATGATAGGTACATGTAAGAATTTAATGTACTTAGCATGATGATTAAAGTGCTACAGTTATAAAATTTTTTCTTGTAGAAGCAACAATTTATCAATATATTTAATAATAGAGTATAAGTTAATGAAAAAAAAAGTAAAAACAGATCTATTTTCTTCTAAAGCCCCTTTAGAATGGGCGATTATTGCTAATAACACCTTATCAACTGCTCAGATCCCGATTAATGCACAAGGGCAAGTGGTTGAAGGTGGCATTAAAGCGCAAGCTCGTCAGACCATGGAAAACTTTAAACATACAATTGAAGCTGCTGAGTTGACTATGGATAATGTTACTCAAGTACTTATCTATGTTACTGATCGAGAGCAGTTACCAGTATTTAACAAAGTATATGCTGAATATTTTCAGCCACCTTACCCAAACAGAGCTGCTATGATTGTTGCTGGTTTAGCTAGAGAAGAAATGTTGTGTGAAGTAGTGGCTTATGCTGCTGTACCACAATAAATGTGTAGATAAAATGCGATTAAAGCTTGTAATAAAATAAAAAGCTGGCAAAAGCCAGCTTTTTGCGTCTTATATCAAATGAAAAAATTATCTTAAGTGAAGATTATAACAGGTTAATTCATTGACTATTTATACTATAGATACTGACTGAAAAAGGATTGTTTGTGCGTCAAACCTTCATATCACTGTTCTCTTTGTTCCTCAGCTGTTTCATTTTGCTACTTGGAAATGGCCTGATTAATGTTTTATTACCAGTACGAATGGGCCATGATGGCATTAGCACGAATATTATCGGCATTGTCTTATCACTTTACTTTGTTGGTTTATTAATTGGGGCGTTATACAGTACTAGTTTGATCAAACGAGCCGGCCATATCCGAATATTTACTGGTTGTGCGTCTTTGGGCGCCGTAAGTATCTTGATCTGTAGCCTTTATTCCGATCCATTGCTTTGGGGAGCGATGCGTATCGTCTTGGGCTTTTGTATTGCTTGCACCTTCACAGCTATGGAAAGCTGGCTTAGTGATAGTTCAACTAAAGAAACCCGTGGTCAAGTACTGGCAATTTACAATTCGGTAATGTTAGCTGGGCTGTTTGGCGGTCAATTCTTTATGAATATTGCCGATGTTCAAGACAATGTGCTATTTGTTATTGCGGGCATATTACTATGTTCGGCAGTGATCCCTGTTGCACTGAGCCATCACGCTGGTCCAGCGATCCAAGAAGTGAGATCTATGTCTCTGCTATTGCTCTATAAAAGATCACCGCTCGGGGTTGTCAGTTGCTTGGTATCCGGGATGATCTATAGTGCGCTGTTTAGTTTGCTGCCCGTTTTTGCTAAAGAATACGATATCATTGGCTTTCAGCTTTCTCTATATATGGGAGCTGCCATCTTGGGGGCTTTTATATTGCAGTTTCCCGTTGGTTACCTCTCTGATCGTTTTGATCGGCGGACGGTTTTATTTGTGCTCTTGCTAACATCGGCCGCGGCTGATCTAGTGGTTATTGTGTTGGCACCATCAAGAATTGAATGGGCGATTTTTTTAGCGACAGCAGTGACAAGTGGTATTATTGCTTGTACCTATCCGCTGAGCATCACTGAGGCGTTCGATAAGTTACGTCAAAGTGAGATGGTCTCAGCCATGGGATCAATGATTCTGGCATTTGCTCTGGGTGGAATTATTGGACCTTATTCAGCCTCATTAGTCATGGATAGTTTTGGCAGTACTTCATTATTCTATTTTCTCGCATTGATACAGTTATTTTTAGCCTGCTTTGTTATTTTTAGAATGTTTGTTCGTCAGGCATTACCTAACAATGAGAAAGAACATTTTGTTATGCAGGGCACTGCCACAGCGTCCGTTGGTGTGCTTGACCCACGTACTGCTTACATTAAAGCAGAAATACCTACTAGTGCAGAGATAAATACTGTAATTACGATGACACAAGCGGATCCCACATTGATTATCAAGATGATTAAGGCGATAGTTAAGACCGATGCACCGCTTGGATTAGAAATCGCCAGTACAGCAGTCTCTGTAACTGATATCGATATATTTGACGTATATGAAGCTATGAATGAGGCAATGTGTGATATTTCGCCAAGCATACTTATTGAGTTGACTCTTAGCGTAGTGTTAGCTAAACCGGATCAAACCTATGCTTTTATTTATAAACTTGCACAGCTGTACCCAGATCAAGTAGCAGAGGCGACCAGTAATATTGAAAAAATGATGCCAGAGCTTAGTAAGGTAATGGCTAGAGCTGCAATGGCAGCAACCTCTGCTCTGGTGCGTCATAATGCTGATGAACATGATATTGACGCTCATGCTGATAAGAGAGCAACAGAGATTGGTCAAGTACGCGAAGATGATTAGATAAATGATTTTGGTTAATATAATTATCGCTACGTTTTTAGTTAAAGGCTTAACTAAACCCTCTAATAAAAGAAGGCCTTCAGTAAAATAATACTACAGGAAGTCAGTGACAGCGTCGAGATTAATGGCTTTAAATAACGCTGTCCTAGGTATTTATCTAAGTAAAATGACAAGCCAAAACCAACAAATAATGCGGGGATCAGGGGCAAGGTTAATTGCACTTGAGCATAATTGATATTACCTGACACGACTAGCATAACCACAGACATTAGTGTACCAATAAGAAAAAAAAGACCAAGCTCTGCTCTTACGGTGCTAAGTTTACTGTTTTGGTAAACCAAGGCAATAGGCGGCCCTCCCACTGATGTTGTGGTACCCATCAGTCCTGAAAAAAAACCTGCTAAAACTAAATTTCTCGAGCCGTGCTCGATATTGACACGTCGATAAGTCAGCAACACTGACAGCATAATCAGTAGGGAAAAACAGACCGCAAAAAAAATTGGCGGCAATAAGGTTAGTAAGAAAATCCCCAAGACAGAGCCGGGAATACGCGCAAGTAGTGCGAGTTTAATATTACTAAAACTCAATTGCTGGTGATAACGAATACAGTTTATCAGTGACAAAATACAGCCCAATGCCAACATAGGGGCCGGTAAAAAATTAGTATTAATGATAACCAACACAGGTGAGGCGATAACTGCCAAACCAAAACCAGACATGCTTTGTAGAGCAGATCCTGCGATGACAGCGATTAAAGCAACTAACAATAAGGATGATTCAATGAGCATAGCGGTATTTTACGAGTGGCAAATTTTTGTTAGGCATATTGAAGGTATTCATATCTGATAATTGTATCCGGTAATAAAGGACTCTATAGCAAGGTGGCCTAGAGTAAAGCCAGCTAGTATTAATGATTGGCTCGCCGTGGTCTAATGAAAATATATTACTAGATGATAAGTATTTTAAATTGTCTAATAATCTGTACTAAAAAACCTAGCCGATAATGTTTTTAAATGAATAAAACTTGACAGTTTTTTGGTCACGATATGCTAACTATGAGAATTTTTTACAGGGAAAAGTTCGGGTGATGTACGAGAAAAACTTACCAAAGCACAATTTGTTTTGAGCGTTTATCACATCAACACAATATCGGTAATGTGACAAAATAACCTTTAATAACAGTATCATAAACCACTTATTTAGTATTGTTTATTATTCGCCAATAAGATTATCTTATTAAGTGATTAAGCTAATTGACTTCAGTTTTTATCATCTCCTCCTTATTATTATTTCGATATAAAAAATGTACTTAACCATTTAAAGCAAAAAAAATTCTGTTAAATGTTGTTAGTACTCATAACTAAAATATATAAATCAACAAGCGATAATTGGGGAACAAGATGAGATTCAGCACTAGTTTGGCTTTAGCAATAGTATTTCTCGTACCTACTATGGTACTAGCGGATAATGATCTATTTAATTGGTACGGTAGTATTCGGGTTCAATTAGAAGACACCAATAAAGGTGGAATAGAATACAAAGATAACTATTCTCGTCTTGGTGCTTACGGCTCGAGTGAGATTCTCGATGGCGTTAAGGCTACATATAATTTCGAATTTAGGCTTTTTACTGATGATGGCTCATTTGCGGGTAATGACGAGCAAGCTCGGCTTGCTAATGTTGGTCTAGAAGGGGGCTTTGGCTCAGTGTTAATTGGTAAGCAATATTCACCAGCATGGAATTTTACTGATAATGCTATTGATATCTTCTCTGATATTGATGAATCGGCTGGCTGTACCAATGAATCAGCGGGTGTTATTTGCCATACAAGTCGTTACGGACTTTACGCGATAGATACGGCTGGCAACGGACATTATATTGAATATTTACGTCCCGATCGTGCAGTAACTTATGTCACTCCAGATATGGCGGGGTTTCAAGTTGCATTTATGACAATATTAAATAATGGCGATGTTAAATCCGATGCAGTTGGTACTGAGAATGAAGATATTATTGGTTATAATGTTGCGGCCAAATACGTTATTAATGACTTTACTTTCTCGGCTTCACGATACGAACTAACCGCATTTGAGGGTGATAATGAAGTTGATTCATACCAAGTAGTTTATAATCATGATAATTTGAGCTTAGCAGCACATTATCAAGACTCTAGTGATCTACGATTTTATACAGGCTTAAATTCAGGTGGAGAAATAGTTAAAGAAAAAGTTTATGGAGTTTATACCGGCTATAAAATAGGAAAAATTCAGCTGCAAGCAAAATATGCAATTGTTGATATGGACTCGCCGAGTGGTTTAACTGTTGATTCCAATCAGCTAATTTTAGATGCTATTTATCAACATAAACTTGGCTCTTTTTATGTGGAATATAGTATTTGGGGCGATGAAGCAGAAGAAGTATTTGAAGCTACAGATAAAATATTAGTAGGCTATAAACTTAATTTATAATCGTGTATAAACTCGGTTACAGCTATAACACATGTTTATTACTTTATAAGAATAATTGCCATGGATGGCTAATTGCAATGTCATATTTTTATACGCATCAAATTTGTACTTCCATTAAGAAAACAAAAAAATTATGTTTAATATTAGGAGGTTTGAGGAAAAATTAATCATAAGAAAATTGAGGCGATCAGAGTCTATACGACTCTCAAAGATCACTTGAATTAAATATATTTAATATCTGTTTAGTTATAACCTCTTTCAAAACAATCGTCGTCTTGATTTTGATTTTTTTCATTTCTTACTGTATTCAACTTCATAATAATATCCTACTTTACCTTGTATATAAATTTTGTGTATTGTCGTTAGTCAAATTTTAAAGCACCATTATAAATCTAATTTATTACCACATTTATTTTATGAATGTTGAGTATTGCCTTAGTAAATTTGACATTGCCAACATACAACAGAACTTTAATTAAGTACACATTAAATGATCTAAATAAGCCATTTTTATTAAGTTTTTACATAAATATAATTATTATTACTACCATAGAACATGATTTATCGCTGAGATTAGGGATATAAACTAAATTGCGACAAGTGTCGCGCTTGTTGTTGCATTACTGCGACACTTGTAGCACTATGGTCATAGTTTCCATTGAATAAGAAAAATAATGCAACTTACATCACAACCAACAGCACCAGAATTAGAAATATTGAAGTTACTTTGGCACGAAGAGCCACGTACAGCTCGTCAGTTACATAATGAAATTATAAAAGTATTTGATTGGAGTTATTCGTCTACTCGAAAAACCTTAGAACGTATGGGTGATAAAGGTTTTATAGAAATTCAAAGCCAAGGTAATAAAAAAATATATTTTTCTCAATTAGACAAAATGAAGACTCTGGCAAATTTTGCTCAAGATTTTGCAAAGCGTGTATTTGAAATTGATGGCCCTTTACCCGTTGCTATGTTTACTGATAGTAAATTAATAGACGATAGTGAAATTGATGATTTAGAGAAGTTACTAAATGATCTAGAAAATTCATCTAAAGAATAGGGCTTTTAAATGATATATTCTATTTTAATGTCATTAATTGGGTTTGTATTATTTAGTGTATTTCTTGTTTTAATAAAACAATTAATTGAGAAATTATCTTCAAGGTTATTACAGTTTCCATTATTTTGGCATGGGTTATTACTCCTATCTTTTATACCATTATTACCCGTGAGCTATAGATCATCAGAGTCAATTATTCCAAGTATATTATTAACTGATTTTGTTCATTCAAATACAGTATTAAAAAGTTCAAAAATAATAATTAGCCGAGTTTATAATCATGATATAGGACAATATAGCTTCATTATATTGCTTATGATCATAGGTATTGGCTGTGTTGTTTCTATAACAAGATTTATACAATCTTGGTTTGCTTTAAATAAATTTTCATGTAAGTGTGAAAAGGTAAGTAAATCTAAATGATTTAATAAACAAGAACTACGCTTTTTAAATGGTAATAATGTTAAATTTATACAAAGTCAATTATCACATTCTCCATTTGTTTTTGGGATTTTTAACTACACAGTTGTGATCCCCAATAACTTTGATGATATGTCTCTCGAACAAAATAAATTACTACTACTACATGAGTTAACACACGTTAAAAGGCATGATCCAGTAGCAGTATTTTTGTATCGTTTATGTTGTTCAATTTTTTGGTTTAATCCATTATATAAACAGCTTGAAAGTGGATTTACAAATGCGATGGAACTTAATTGTGATGCTGATGTGCTAAAACAAGTGCTAAATAAGAAATTTGATTATGCTAGAGCTTTATTAGCAAGTCTAAAAATATATCAAACACCACTTAATATGCACGGATTAACATTATTTTCTGATCCTAAACACGATAAGTCTATTTTTGAAGTTAGGATCAGAGAAGCAATGGCATCAGATAATAAAAATAGATATGACATAATACAAAAACTTGTATTGTTGACTGCTTTTATACTATTAGGCGTCTTTTCTTTTATAGCTAAGGCTACTTTAAACGTTTCACAACTTACAAATAATGTAAAAGGTCTAAAACCGATAAAAGAAGCTTGGATTAGTTCTAACTTTGATGAAGTAAATGAATATAGAGGTCCTAAGCCTCATCAAGGAATTGATTTTGCCTCTAAAATGGGAATAAAAATTACAGCAAGCTTTAGTGGCAGAGTATTAATCGCTAATTCAACTAGCTTACATAAGAACTACGGAAAGGTCATTTTGATTCAAAATGCTGATAATAATATGCAATCTTTATACGCACATTTAGATAGTTTCAATGTTACTGCTGGCCAAATCATAAATCAAGGGGATGTCATTGGCACTGTTGGCAATACAGGACGTGTAACGGGTCCTCATTTACATATTGAACTGATTAAAAATAACAAACGAGTAAATCCTAATAACTATTTAGACCTTTAAACCAATCTAAAATCCATACTCTGAGTAAATTTTCAGGCTAAATTGCTTGGGGTTTTCTATGCTTAAAATTCGAGTAAACTATGAAAAAATTAATTATATTGGGCAGCCTTTTTTTATTTGGATGCCCAACAATAAAAAAAGATTGTACTTTCAATGAGTACAACCAAGTGTTAGCCAAAGTGTTTAATAACAAGCCGGATGATCAAATCAGCAATAAAGATATAGTAGTATCGAAAAACAAAAACATACTAAAATTAAAACAAGGAGAAACTTTAGCTCAGTTACTAAAACCATATGGTGTAAATTCTGCTGATATCTTAAAAATCAGTAATGCGCTAACCCCTTTTATTGCTGTTAACAAAATGAAAGTCGGTCATAAAATATATATGTCATTGATAAATAGCAAAATTAAAAGTATGGAAATCCCTATAACTTTTAACCAACAAGTTAGGTTAACTAAAGTTACTAATAACTGGCTAGCAGATAAAATAGACTTAGAGACACTCACTAGCCATAAACTTATAACAGGTAATATTTCAGAAAGTTTTTATCAAAGCGCATTAGATACAAAAGCACCCATTACTGTAATTAATCGGTTTTTGTTGGCATATTCCCATAGTGTAGACTTTCAAAGAGCTATTAGAAAAGGAGATAGTTTTAGACTTATTTATACTGAGAAATCCTTAAAAGACAATATTAAAGTCAAACGTGTTGATAAATTAAAGTATGCTGAATTGACTCTATCAGATAAAACAACCCGTTTATATCGATTCGAAAACGATGAAAGAGGTGATTACTTTTATGATGATGAAGGCAAGCTAGCGAGTAGTTTTTTGCTAAAAACCCCACTTGAAGGTGCACGTTTATCTTCTCATTTTGGTAAAAGAAAACATCCAGCATTTCTGGTTCATTTGGCAATTTAGTTCGTATAAAACACAAAAATGGCTATCAGTCACTTTATGCACACTTAAATGGATTTGCTTCAGGAATTAAAAAAGGCATAAAAGTAAAGCAAGGGCAGGTGATCGGTTATTTAGGCAATACAGGTTTATCACAAGGGAGACATTTACACTTTGAAATTCATGAAAAATGGTAAAGCAATTGATCCACTAAAATTGAAACATACAAGTAGTATTAAATTAAAAGGTAAACAGTTGATTATTTTTGAAAATTATAAAAAAAAGATGCATAAGCATCTGATTTAGTAATTGAAAATGGACTGAGTGGAAATAGTTCTCCGCATTGTTCTACTACCTATATCCATGTAAGAAAAGATCATTAAGCTATAATATTTGCTAAAGTAAATAGAGAAAGCTACTATCACTGTAAGTTTAACTCTATAAGTTTAGTATATGTGTCTTGTTAGCTGTTGTTGTAATCGCTGCCCCCCTGCGATTTAAGTTTTATTTTTAGTTACAAAAACTACTTAACCTTATACATCTTATTTAAAATGGTGCGTTTTTAGCGCCTGAAATTTAATGGAGTTATTATGACTTTTGAATCGTTAATGGCATTTGCTGGAATTGTATTTTTAATCGCTGTTATTCCAGGCCCGAATGCATTATTAGTAATGTTTACAGCTTTAGCTAAAAATCGTTTGATGGCTTTCGCCAATGTCGCTGGCGTAGCACTGGGTTTTATCGTTCATGCATGTATTTCTGCACTTGGATTGAGTTTACTTATTGCTCAATCGAGCATGGCATTCATGGCGTTGAAGTGGATAGGCGTTATATATTTATTGTGGTTAGGTTGGAGTAATCTAAAAGCAGGATTAAACCTAAAATTACTTAATATGCCAGAAAATAAGCCAATAAACAGTTTAACCAATAATTTTGTAAAGGGATTACTAACAAACTTACTTAATCCTAAAATAGTTTTGTTTTATTTATCGATATTTCCGCAATTTGTTAGCCAGAAAGCCGTTTTCACAGAAAGTCTCTTACTTGGTTTCACGCAAGCTATCGTTGTTTCGAGCTGGTTCTTAGTCGTAATTCTGCTAGCAAGAAACTTTAAGGAATTTTTAACAAATGCGAAACGCACCCGTTGGTTGAATTTCATCTCTGGTGGGGTTTTTATTGCGTTTAGCGCTAAATTAGCTACGGCTAAACTATAAACTAAGGTGAGACTGACATATAGTGCCGGTCTCAATTTCACTATTCAATAGTAGTCAAAGTATATTTGTTTTCAGAATTATTCGTTTTTAACCTGAAACTGGATACTTATTTACGTGTCCATTAATGTAGTATTGGTGAAATTTTTGGTTAAAGTCGAATCAGAATGTCCTGTATAAGAGCTTAAGTTGGAGTTCCTTTTATATTGACAAAAACATACCGCGGATAGCAGCCATTTGTGGTTCAACACGTTCTGCATCTGGGGTCTCATCAGTAAGGTATTCATCACAGTATTCGGTGGTAAAACTCGCCGTAGTATAATGTTTAACAAGTTGACGTACTCGTCCAGTTACGGAACCCATTTGACTCATTAGCAATATACCATTATGATTTGGTGAACCATATAAAGTATTATCATCAACGACATGGTGGCCTTCATTTCTTACCTGTTGAATGATTTTGTCGCCTAACGTTTTGTCTTCATCAAAGGCAATTAAAAACATGCCTTTAGGGAATATATCTAATTCAAACAATTCTCCTCCAGCTTGAGCACTTTCTTTATCTATCGCTATGTCCATAAATGGTGTTTCGTGTAAATCTATCGCCGCAGTAAATTTTTTAGTTAAGTTGTCTTTGAATATACGAGCATGTAACTCTTTTAATGAGCCTGAAAAAGCCCTCATTTCTTGTGTTTTAGCACCTTCTAAAAATGCGTCTCTATTGATATCTATTCGACCTTCGGTAAAACGCAGTTCTTTTTCATAAGGACCTGGGCTAAGGCAAGGGTATATTACAATATTAAACTTTTGTTTTAGGTCTTTAGCGTCTTGTTCTGCAAATTTTAATGTTGCTAGAGGTCCACTTTTTTCATACCCATGAGTGCCGCCAATAACCAAATAACAAGGTTTATTTTGTGAAAAGTTACCAATAAGAATTCGAAATAAATCGTGAGTTGTTTTTACTGGTTCGCTGTTTTGATTATTAGTTTTGTAACTAACTTCACCGTATTTTTCTACAATGAAATCACTTCGTTCATTGAGTGCATGTATTCTTGGTACTATTGTTTTTACATAGTCTCTACTTTCTAATACAGGGTGTTGTTGATACCAGTTTGCAAATTGTTCTTTTGTCCACGGGCTTTTTTTAATTTTTTTCATCATTCATTCTCTTATTTTAAGAGCTTACACAGCATGTAGAATATCATAACAAAAACTTTAGACTCCCAACGTTGATATAATACTTTACCGACACTAGAATTTTTAACGATCAGTTTTTTACCTACTAGTTGCTCTGGTTTTAGATTTACTTTTACTTGTTTATAAAAACACATGTAAATTTAGCACCACCCATATGATTATTTTTTACTGAAATATCACAATTCATTTTCTTACAAGCAGCTTTACTGATAGAAAGACCTAAACCTAACCCACCAGTTTTCCTGCTTCGGCTTTTATCTAAGCGTGAAAAAGGAATAAATATAGTATTAAAATCTTGGTTAGGAATGCCTGGACCATCGTCTTCAACAAAAAAAACTATCTGATTATTATTCATTTTTAATGAAACAATGACTTCACTTTGTGCATAGGTCATTGCATTTTTAATTAAATTATCTATTAGTAACCTCAGGTATACTGGGTTTGTTGTAATTTCAAGACTGTCATCAACTTTTAACTCAAACTTAAGATTGTTATTTGGTTTTAGTGCTCTAATACGAGAGTTTATAAAAGCTAAAAAGTTGATAGTTTGGTAATAGTCGTAATCTTTATCATTGCCTGTAGAATTTAGTTTTGAGAAAGAAACTATTTGACTAATAAGTTCATCTATATCATCTATATAGGTATCTATATTATGAAGTAATTCTTTTTGGAAATCATTATCGCAGTTTTGTCTTAAAAGCCCGGCGGCTAATTGGATTCTACTTAAAGGAGTTCTAACTTCATGTGGAACAGCTTGTGCAAAAATTTGATTTTCATTTACTGTATTATTAATAGAGTCTGCCATAATATTAAAGCTATCTGCTAGCTTATTTAGAGGCTTTGTTAACTTTTGGTTTGATCTCACTGCCATGTTGCCTGTACCAAAATCTATCTGAGTTTCTATTAGTTGATTAATTTGTTTTTGTATCGTTCTAATAGGCCAATAGATAGTGAAACCTATGCTTATTAAAACTATAAATAATAGTATAAAAGGGGCTAGATCGTCTAAATCATAATTCGCTAATATTTTTGGTTGGCGATCCTCTTCTGGTTCAGTATCAATAAGTTTAATTACTAATTTAGCTTGCCATTTTTCTAGGGTATAAACGGCTATAAATTCATAAATATCACTTGTATAAACTTCAATTGAATGTACTGAGCCAATATATTCACACTGAGTACATTCTAGATTATCTGATATAGACAACCATAGTGTCTCTATTTCTTCAGATTTATATTGATAACGAGTAATACTCTGTGATTGTTTGTTAGGTGAAGATTCAAAATGATATAAAATATCTTCATAAACAGTGTCAGTATGCTTAACAAATTCTTCAATATCATTTTGAATAAAATAATTATCAATCACAATAAAAGTAAAACTAGCACTTACAACAACCGCAAAGGCAATACTAATATATAATCGAGTAAATAAAGAAACAGAAAACAATTTATCCATGGAGTAACATGTAACCTTTATTTCGAACTGTAGTTATGATTTTGTAAGGCATCTGGTTATCATTTAGTTTTTTTCTTAAACCACAAATACGCATATCAATTGATCTGTCATTAAAGTCATGATCTATACCTCTAAAAGCTTTGCTGCAACCATCTCTAGAAACTGGATTGCCAATATTTTGTTCGAGTAATATCAATAACTCTAGTTCAGCACCTGTTAATGCGAGTTCTTTCCCGCGGAAAAAGGCAACTTGTTTTTTAGAATCGATTTCTAATTGGCTATGCTTGTTTTTTGATTCACTTTGAGTTTTATTTGTCCTTCGTAATAAAGCTTCTATTCGAGCAACTAATACAAGCGGTTTGAGTGGTTTTGTTAAAAAATCATCAGCACCTAATTTTAATAAACTAACTTCGCTTACATCGTCGTCGCATGCAGTTAAAATTAATATAGGTCCTTGATAGAAATCTCTAGATTGTTTACATATTTCAATACCATTTATCCCAGGTAACATAAGATCTAAGATCATTAAATGAGGTTGATACGTTTTTATGCCATCTAACGCTTCAGAGCCATGATGTATAACATGTGTATCAAATCCTTCAGCCTCTAAATATAAAGATGTTAAACGAGATATTTCTGCATCATCTTCAATAATTAATATTTTATTCTTGTTCATTAACCCTCCAATTATTAGCTTAGTTTACTTTTTAATTTTTAAGAATATAAGAGAGGCTTACAAACGCTTACATAAGCAAGTATTTATTAAAAATTGTTCTAATAGTGACTCTAAAATTGTGCCATAGATGAGATTTAGACGAAATGACACATGACAACTTGGTAGACACCATCTTTTAATTAAAATATTTGATAGAGGCATAATGCAGTAGTGTTATTAAGTAGATGTTGTAACTGTAATTTTTATTATGATGACTATCATGATGCTTTAGATGGAAGCCTTGATTGTTTCATTGCTATTTTTGACAATTACTATATCGCGTCTCTAGATATTTCATTGGTTTATCCAAAAATCAGTTGAAATAATGTTGCTCTAAACTCTTCCATTAAGTTTATTCGGTGATATATTATAAATAAAACATCAAAAGGGGTACGATATTTTCACTTTATAAAGCTTGCTCAAAGTTGTTTTGAATAATTAATACAAAGCAGGTTTAATTGTCAGAACCTAAAAGTGGCATAAATTCAAAAGGCTGCATTTGGCGCAGTTAAGGCTAATGTGGCAGAAACATTTCATCAGATTTTATGGAGGAATAACTCGGGCCTTTAGAGGTTAGGCGAAACAGTGAGGCATGATCCATTATGCTCTTATTTATCATTATGTGTATTTAGGCGCTGACGATCTAGATTATACAGAGCTTTCGATCAAAACGAGTAAAAAATTGACGGTGTAATTTCTTAATTTGAATTAGCGCCAACATTAAATAATTATAAGAGTTCGTATGCTTACTAAAATTAAAAAATCTTTAAGTACCAAAATAGCTGTCTTTTCAGTCTTAGCAATGTCATTTGTCTTAATTTTAGGCATGGGGACCAGCACATATTTTTACAATGATATGAATAAAAATACACAATTAAAAATTTCATCTGCACTAGATGATTCTGCTAATAAACAGATTTTAGGCATATCAAATACCATTAAATTTAATATAGAGTTATTGTTGAAACCAGTTATTAATAATTTAGCGGTGATCCGTTCTAATGTTGAATTATCCGGCCAGCAACAACTCAACCCTGACTTTATTGTTAAGCAATTTGATGCAAGCATGCGGCCACAAGAAAAAGATGTATTTTCTGGATATATGGTATTTGAACAGAATACTTGGCCAGAGAATACTTCTATAGAACTAACAAAAGCATTTAATAAAAATGGTAATTTAGCGCCATTTTTCTTTCCTGATGGTAAAGACGGTTTTGATTATGTTGCAATGGAATCTTTTTCTAACAGTAAAATAAATTCTAATGGAGAAAGAACTGATGATTGGCATTTAAAACCCTATGAAACTGGCGAGTTATTCTTCATGGAGCCATATTATTATGATGTTCCTGGTCGAGGTAAAGAAATCATAACTACAATCAGCGATGTAATACAAGTTAATGGCCAAAACATAGGCAGTATTGGGTTTGATTTGTCTCTTATTCGTATTCAGAAACTAGCTGAAAATATGGATAAAGATTTATATCAGGGCGCAGGTCGTATCATAGTTGGTTCATGGCAAGGTATTATTCTAGCTGACAGTGATAACGCTCAAAACGTTGGTAAACGGATTTCAGATATTCCTAACACCGTTAATTGGCAACAAGCAAAATCAGCAGAGGATAACCGTGAGCTTATTAATGTAAATAATAGAGCTAATGCATTCTCTCGTATCAATACTACAACAAGTAATCCTTGGATTGCTAATATTTCTGTCCCAATTACAGTTCTAAATAGAGATAAAAATGAGTTTAATGCTTGGTTACATCAAAAGTCTAGTAAAGCACTTTCTATTGGCCTACTGGCTGGAATTTCAGCTTTAGTGTTAGGTTGTTTTGCGATGTTTGTTATTTCTAAAAGTATCACTGGTACACTTTATATTTTGATTACTAGGTTAAAAGATATAGCACATGGAGAGGGAGATCTAACTCAAAGAATTTCAGTGTCGAGTCAGGATCAAACGGGTCTTCTAGCAGGACTGATCAATCACTTTATTGATAAATTACAAACTATGATCACAGATATTTCATCGGTCACAACCGAAGTAGATAATAATTCAGTTCAAGGCAAAGAGACCTCTCATGAGGCAAGTTCTAGGCTTGATAGACAAACTGCAGAGCTTAATTCACTCACAGTGGCAGCACATGAAATGTCAACAACAGCAACCGAAGTTGCAAATTCTGCATTACAAGCATCAAATGCTGCGCAAAAAGCACAAGACGATTGCTTAGCAGGAGTAGAACTAGCAACATCAACAACTCAGTTTATAGAAGGTTTGTATGAGTCTTTATCTGAAGCAGAAATAAAAACCAACTCACTATCTGATTCTGCTGCAAATATTGAATCAATTTTATCTGTGATAGGGGGTATAGCAGAGCAAACAAATCTTTTAGCGCTCAATGCCGCTATAGAAGCTGCTAGAGCAGGTGAACAAGGCCGTGGTTTTGCGGTTGTAGCTGATGAGGTTAGAACATTAGCTGGTCGGACTCAACAATCTACAGAAGAAATTAGAAAAATGATCGAGCTACTAACAGGAAATACAAAAGGAGTTGTTAATATGATGGCTCAAAGCTTAGAAAAAGTATCTAGTTGTGTTGGCTCAGCTAGAAATGCAGAAGATGCTTTTAAAGGCATCAATAGCTCAATTGATGTTATTAATATGCAAAATACACATATGGCAGCAGCAGCGGAAGAACAATCTAGGGTAAATGAAGAAATTAATCGAACACTAACCATTATTTCTGATATGTCCAATGAAGCTAACAGCATTGTTCAAAACACAGCGTCTTTAAGTGATGATCTTAATGATAAAGTAACAGATTTAAGAACTCAATTAAATCAATTTAAAATTTAAATATTTTAAGTTATCAAAACAATTAAATTAAAAAATTCAGTAAACCTTTACATTATTGATGATTAGATCTCTTCCCATTTCAATTTCACATTTTTTTAGTGCATCTAAGCTATTTGGGTTCCAAGTTTTGTTTTTGAGTCTGACATTGGGGGCTTTTCTTAAAAGATCAGGCATAAAAAATGGGAAGGTTAAAGAATAAGCAGTATCTAATAAATGAATATTAAATTGGCGTTTACTCAATGCTGGTTCAAATACTCTAGGGTGTGTTAACTGTTCTAACTGTTGAATAATTAAATGTAATTGTGGCGATAATTCTAGTGCACGCGGTGTCGCTTTTAACCCTTGAGATGTTCGTTCAAACAACTGATCGTTAAATATCTCTCTAAGTTTAGCTAGGTGTTTACTTACGGCGGATTGACTAAGATGTAATCGATTGGCCGCACTGGTTACACTGAGTTCTTCAAGTAGAATCTGTAGTACTCTTAATAGATTTATATCAAGTTTATTCATCACTTAAATTCCAAAATGGAATAATTGACACTATAATAATTCATTAGTGCTCATATTGGTATGCTCTTATACTGTATTTTCTTATTTAAGGAAATACAAATGACAAAACCTCGGAACTTATTATTGCTTATGTTGATGGTTGTTTTTAGCCCGTTAGCCATCGATATTTATTTACCAGTATTACCGCAAATGGCTCAAGATTTTTCCGTTGATATTACTAAGATGCAATCAAGTGTTTCAGTCTTTATTTTATGTTTAGGCACGGCAAGATCATTATAAATT